>QEVT01000237.1 GCA_003576755.1 bacterium
GCGGGCGGCCGGGCCGGCGGCGTCGGGGCCGGCGGGGGCGTGGCGTGGGGCGGGCCGACGGTCGGGGGCGCCACGCGGGCAGCGTGCGCGACGAACGGCAGCGCGTAGGCACCGGACCGCGCCACCGCGGGGCTGGCGACGAAGACGGCGGCGCCGTAGGCCAGAAACTCGCTCGCGTAGGCGGCGATCGCGACGTCGGACGCGATGACGGCTGCACCGTCGATGCCGCGCGGGAAGTCGCGGACGAGCGCGTTCCACGACTGAAGCTGGCCGGCCTCGACCTGCGCGCTGCAGTTCCGACAGAGCGCGTGCGACAGCCGTGTGCCGGCGGCGTCGAAGAGCTCGAGCGTGACGCCCGCAGGGCCGGGGCTCGGGTTGAAGACCGTAAGCCCCATGCGGCCGACGGTCGACGTGTCGGGGTCGCGCAGCCGGCTGCCGAGCCGAGCCCCGTGGTCCGCCGGCGACAGCGCCGGGTAGGCGTACAGGTAGCGGGCGTCGTCGACCGGCCCGATCTCGAAGGCCATCGCCACGACGGGTGCCGACGCCTGCACCGCCGCCGCCCCGAAGCACCGCGGGGGAAGCCCCGCGCCGCCGTCGGCACGCTGCGACACCTCGACCGTCGCGCCGGGCGCCACCGTGAGCATGGGGTGCCGGAACACCGAACCGGCGCAGTCGGCGCCGACCGCCCCGGTGTAGACGACGTCGATCGTGGCGGGGCCGGCGCCGGGGTTGTGCACGACGAAGCTGCTGCCGTTGACGCCGGCGCCGAACGCGTTGGGAAAGGGGCTTCGGAAGATCGTGTGCCACCGCACCGCCACCGCGGCGGTGCCGAAGCCGGGGTGCGCCGCCACGGCCATGCCGCCGGCGCTGAGGGTGTCGACGCCGTGCACGGCATGCACCGCGATCGGCGCGTCGGCGGTCAGCCGCAGCACGCCGGCGAAGCCCTCCGGCAGCGACCCGAACGCCGGCCCGCCGAGGTCCAGCGCGGCCGCGCCGCGGGGCGCGAGGTCGTAGTGGCCTTGCCAGCCCGGCGCGCCGCCTTCGAGCGGGGCGACGCGTGCGTCGACCGCGGCCGGGCGCGCGGCGTCGGTGTTGTGCACGGCGACCACCGACGTGGCGCCCCGATGCTCCTTCACGACCACCGGCACCACGACGTCGAGGTCGGGCGCGGCGGCGTTGGCGATGGCGACCATGTCGGGTCCCGGCTCGTCCGGCCGCGCGCGCGGCCCGGGCGCCATCGGCCAGGCCGTGCGCGCGACGACGCCGAGCGGCGTGGGCGACTCGACCACGGCGGTCAGCCAGCCGGTCGGCAGGCCGGCTTCGGCGCCGAGGTCGAGCGTGCGCGCCGCGTTGGGCGGGATGGGCCCGACGGTGGTGTCGAGGACCGGCGTCCCGTCGGGCCGGCGGACGACGACGCGCGCCGTCGCGGTCTGGCTGGTCTGCAGGTTCTGGATGACGATCTCGGTGTTGCCCGGGGGCAGCGTCGTCACGGCCTGCTGCGGGGCCTGCTGCACGGGCGGCGGCGCGCCGGCCAGGGCGGCGGGGACAAGCCCGGTCGCCGACGAAGGGATACGGGCCGGGGCGGCGAGGCCGAGGACCGCCGGCGCCGCGACGAGCGCCCCGGCGAGCGAGAGCGTCGACAGCCGGGAGACGAACGGGGAGCGAAGGCCGGACATGGGCGTGCCTTTCTGATGGTCGTCGGCGCGACGACGGGAGTATACGCGCGTGTCGTGTGCGCCGCCACGGGTCGCCACGGGCCGGGACGGGGCGGGCGGGATGGGGTGGGATGAGATGGGCGCCGGCGGACCCCGTCACGGCCGGGCCGGCTGTAACGGGCAGCGTTTCGCGATGGGTGATCGGTGGCCGCACCGCGCACCACTAATACGATTGGCGCGGTGATCTATTAACCGCGGCGCCGCACGACGTCGGACCGGGCACGCGGCGCGATGGCCACCGAAGGTCAACCGATTCTCCACATTTCCTCCGCATTGCGGGCCTACAATTCGTGCGCAGGGCATACAGCACCTGTATACGGCCGGCATCCCATCGCCGATGTCAGGTTGACCACCCAACGTCGCGCCATCGTCACACGCACCGCGTGTGGCGGCGTCCGCAGAGGATCGACGCCATCATGAACAAGACCGTCGCCGGGCTCGTCGCCGTCGCCGCCGTCGCGGCCGCCGGCTACTACGCGTGGACCCGCTACGCAGGCACCGATTCCGCCGCCACCGAGACCGAGACCGCCGTCGTCCGCCGCGACGCGCTGACGGTCACCGTCGAGGCCACCGGCAGCCTCTCGCCCGCCTCCGAGCTGGCGCTGTCGTTCGCCACGTCGGGCCGTGTGGCCGAGGTCCGCGCTGCCGTCGGCGACGCCGTCGCCGCCGGGCAGGTGCTGGCGGTCCTCGACACCCAGGACCTCATGCTCCAGCTCGCGTCGGCCGAGAACGGCCGCGACAGCGCGGCGGCCAGCCTGGCCACCGCGAGCCGCGATCTCGCCGACGTCAAGGACGGCCCGAGCGCCGTCGAGCGCGAGACGGCCAAGATCCAGCTCGAGAAGGCGAAGGACAGCCGCTGGGGCGTCCAGGCCCAGCGCGACGCGACGTGCGGGCGGGTCGAGAAGGGCCGCGGCGAGCAGGTCGAGTGCGACGGCGCCGAGGCGTCCGTGCTCGGCGCCGAGGACGCGGTGCGCCTCGCCGAGCTGCAGTACGCCGACGTGCTCGACGGCCCGAGCGCCGCCGAGGTCGCGGCGGCCGAGGACAAGGTCAGACAGGCCCGGGCGCAGCTCGCGTCCGCCGAGATCCAGGTGGCGCAGGCGCAGCTCAAGCTCGGGCAGGCGACGCTGACGGCCCCGCGCGCCGGCACCATCCTCGCCGCGGCCATCGAGGTCGGCCAGCAGGGCGGCACCGCCGCGGCGGCGTTCACGCTCGGCGACCTCTCGAGCCTCGATCTCGAGGTGCTGCTCGACCAGACCGACATCGGGGCGGTCGCCGTCGGGCAGCCGGCGACCGTGACGGTCGGCGCGTTCCCCGAGATGCCGCTCGACGGCGAGGTCACGCACATCGCGCCGGTGGCCGAGACGTCGTCCGGCGTGGTGCTCTACCCCGTCACCGTCGGCCTCAAGCCGACCGAGGTGGCGGTGCGGCCGGGCATGACGGCCGACGTCTCGATCGTCACCATGCGGCGGTCCGACGTGCTCGTCGTCCCGCGCCAGGCGCTCCAGTCCGAGGACGGCCGGCAGTTCGTCGACGTCACCGACGACGGCGGGGCCACGACGCGGCAGGTCGCCGTCGAGGTCGGCGTGATCACCGAGTCGTCCGCCGAAGTCCGGTCCGGCCTGGCCGAGGGCGACGTCGTCGTCGTCCCCGCGGCCCGGGCGCGGACGACGAACGGGGGCTTCGGCGGGCCTCTCATGGGCGGGCCACCGCCGTGAGCCCGGCGCGCCGCGGCCGGGCGACGCCGACATCGGACACACATCGCGGTTGGCCAAGGACCCCACGACCATGATGATCGAGCTGAAGGACATCACGCTGGTGTACCGCCTCGGCGACTACGAGGTCCGCGCGCTCGACGGGGTGTCGCTCGGCATCGAGCGCGGCGAGTGGGTGGCCGTCATGGGCCCGTCGGGCTGCGGCAAGTCGTCGCTGATGAACGTCATCGGCTGCCTCGACGTGCCGACCTCGGGCTCGTACACGCTCGACGGGGTCGAGGTGACCACGATGGGCGACAGCGCGCTGGCCGACCTGCGCAATCGGCGCATCGGGTTCGTCTACCAGTCGTTCAACCTGATCGCCCGCACGCCGGCCTTCCGCCAGGTCATGCTGCCGCTGCAGTACGCCCGCAACGGCCGCCGGCTCTCGATGGCCGAGCGCGAGCGGCGGGCGCGCGAGATGCTGGTGCAGGTCGGCTTGCCCGACCGCATGCACCACAAGCCCAACCAGCTCTCCGGGGGGCAGTGTCAGCGCGTCGCCATCGCGCGGGCCCTGGTCAACGGGCCGAGCATCCTGCTCGCCGACGAGCCGACCGGCAACCTCGACTCGCGCTCCGGGGCCGAGATCATGGACATCCTCGTGCGCCTCCGGCAGGAGCGGAACCTCACCATCATCATGGTGACGCACGAGGAGGACATCGCCGCCCGCGCCGACCGGATCGTCCGGCTGCGCGACGGGCGCATCGTCAGCGGGGGCAACCGATGAACCTGGCGCTGCTCGAGAACCTGCAGCTGGCGTGGAGCGGCATCACCGCCAACAAGGTGCGCTCCGGCCTGACGATGCTCGGCGTCGTCATCGGCGTCGGCACGGTGATCGCCCTGGTGTCGATCGGCCAGGGGGCGACCAGCCAGATCACCGATCGGCTGAGCAGCTCCGGCACCAACCTGCTCTTCGTCTCGCCGGGGATGCGCATGGGGGCCGGGGGCGTGCGGGGCGGCGGCGGCGCGACGTCGCTGACGATGGCCGACGCCGCGGCCATCGCCGACCCCGACAAGGTCCCCGACGTGCTGGCGGTCGCTCCGGAGTTCAGCCGCCGCACACAGGTCATCTTCGGCGACGCCAACGTCAACGTCCAGGTCCGCGGCGTGACGACGAGCTACCCGTCGGCGCAGCTCGTCGCCGTCGCCCGCGGCCGGTTCGTCGAGGCCAAGGACCTGGCGGCCCAGGCCAACGTGGCGGTCGTGGGCAGCGGCGTGGTCGACGACCTCTTCACCGGCTACGACCCCTTGGGCCAGCGCATCAAGGTGGCGGTCGCCGGCGCCGACAACCGCCTGGTCTCGCTGACGGTGGTCGGGGTGCTCGAGGCGCAGGGCAGCTCGTCGATCCTCGGCGACAACGACGACGCGGTGCTCGTGCCGATCACGACGGCACAGAACAAGATCGCCAACGGGCGCAACGCCCAGGGGGCGCTCGTGGTGTCGAGCATCACGGTGGCGGCCGTCGAGGGCCGGTCGTCGAGCGTGGCCGACGCCATCGACGCGCTCCTGCGCTACCGCCACAAGCTCGATGCCGACGCGGACGCCGACTTCTCGGTGGTCACGCAGGAGGACCTGCTCGAGACGGTCAGCAGCGTCACCCAGACGCTCACGCTCTTCCTGGGCTTCATCGCGGTGATCTCGCTGGTGGTCGGCGGCATCGGCATCATGAACATCATGCTGGTGTCGGTCACCGAGCGCACGCGCGAGATCGGCATCCGCAAGGCGGTCGGCGCGCGGCGCTCCGACATCCTCACGCAGTTCCTGCTCGAGTCGGTGGTGCTCAGCGTGATCGGGGGGTTCTTCGGGGTGCTGCTCGGGGTGTGCGTGGCGTGGGTCGTGGACTACAGCGGGCTGATGACGACGACGGTGTCGGCGTGGTCGGTGGCGGTGGCGGCGCTGTTCGCGCTGCTCGTCGGGCTGCTGTCCGGCATGTACCCCGCGGGCCGTGCGGCCAGCCTCAAGCCGATCGACGCGCTGCGGTACGAGTAGCGCGGATGGCGGGACGGCGGTGCGGGGGGATGTCCGGACGTCGCGCCGGATGATGCGCCGGCAAGCGCGCCAACCACACCACGACGCCTATCCCCCCCCGCCGCCCACCCACGCGCGCACCGCGGCGTCGACGACGAGCCCCACGCACAGCCACGCCGTGTGCCAGAGCTGCGCCCGGGCCGTCAGGCCGAGCACCGGGTTGAGCGCGCCGCCGCGCGCCCCGGCGCGCACCAGCCGCAGTGGGGCGGCGGCGGCCGGCAGCGCCAGCAGCACGAGCGCGGCGCCGGGGC
>QEVT01000012.1 GCA_003576755.1 bacterium
GCCCGCAGCGCGCCGGCCGCCGCCAGCACCGCCTCGCGCGTGCCGGCCGAGGGCGCGCCGTCGGACAGCAACACCACGATCGCGCGCTCGCCGGCCGGCGCCCCGCCGGCCAGGCGCGCCCGCGCCACGTCGAGCCCGCGGTCGATCCGCGTGCCCGGCGACACGGCCAGCGCGGCCACCGCGCGCAGCAAGGCGCCCCGATCGGAGCCCGACGCCACGACCTCGGCCTCGTCGCTGAACCGCACCAAGGTCACGCGGTCGCGCCCGAGGTCCGACCCCGCCAGGAACGCCGCCACGGCCGCGCGCAGCGCGTCGATCTTCGGGCCCTCGCCCGCGCGGAACGGCTCGGCCATGCTGCTCGACGTGTCGAGCACCAGCACCACGTGCAGCCGCGTGGCGTCGCAGGCCTCGCGCACCACGAGCGGCAGGTAGGCGCGCCACACCGGCGGCGTCGGCGTCGGCGAAGCCGTCGGCGTGGCGCTCGGGGTCGGCGTCGCGCTGGGTGTGGCGCTGGCGGTCGGCGTCGGTGGCGCGGTCGGCGTCGGCGTGCTCGACGGGGTGGGCGTGGCGCTCGGCGTCGGCGTCGGGCCGAGCACCCGGACGTGCGGGATCGGGAAGACCAGCCGGCCCGCGTGGCCGAGCCCGTCGACGTAGTCCAGCACGGCCTCGACGTTGGTGGGCCAGTAGCCGACCTCGGTGGGGCGAACGCGGTACGTCAGCAGGAACCCCGGCTCGAGGACGGCGCCGAGCGGCCATGTCAGCGTCCGGCCGTCGGCGCTGACCGCGGGCTCGACGGGCGCGCCGCTGCCCGGCACGAACGCCATGTTGGCCGGCAGCACGTCGACCAGCGTGCTCGACGCGAAGAGGTGCGTGGCCTCGATGCGCCGCGCGATCTGGACGTAGATCCCGCGCAGCTCCGAGACGTTGGGGCTGAAGTAGTAGTGCGACGGGTCGGCCGCGATCGACCGCAAGAGCTGCTCGTCGACATCCGCGCCCAGCCCGATCGTGAACACCCGCGCGCCGGCGGCGCGCGCGGCGGCGGCCAGCGGCGGCAACAGATCGATGTCGGTGCCGCCGGTGTGGCGGCCGTCGGTCATGAGGACGATCACCCGGCCGGCCTCGGGCCGGCTCGGGTCGCCGAGCAGCGTCTCGAGCGACACCCGGAACGCGCCGACGAGGTCGGTGCCGCCCCCCCAGACGAGGCCGCGGATGGCGCCGATCATGTCGCGGGGGTCGTTGGAGAGCCCGCGCACGACCTCGGCCGTCGAGCTGAAGCCCACCAGCCCCACACGCGTGAGCAGCGGGTCGCTGAGCGCCACGAACGTGATGCCCGCCTCTTGCGCCGCCGCGAGCTTCTCGCCGGCCATCGAGCCCGAGCGGTCGATGGTCAAGACGACGTCGGCCGTCCGGCGCTCGACCGGGCACTCGCCGTCCACCCGGAGCTGCACCTCGACGGTCTCGCCGATCCAGATCTCGCGCGGCGCGGCCCCCTTGTCGCGCACCGCGGCGCACGCCTGGTCGCTCACGGGCGGCGGCAGCTGCGGGGCCGCGGCCGGGTCGGGCGCGTACACCCGGATGACGCCGCCCGAGTCGGCGACGTACACCCGGCCGTCGGCGTCGACCGCCAGGTCGGCCGGGCGCTCGCGCGGCAGCCCCGCCGGCCATGCGCCCAGCGGCACGCCGTCGCGGCCGTACATGAACACCCACCCGGCCCCGGTCAGCACGAACGCCGTCCCGTCCGGCCCCGCCGCCGCGCGGACCGGGCCGCTGGCCACCCGCACCGAAGCGACGAACGCGCCGGCCGTCGTCCAGACCTCGAGCGTCGAGGCCTGCTGGTTGACGAGGTACACGCGGTCGTCCGCCAGCGCCAGGTCCATCATGCCCTTGAAGCCGCCGGCCGCGTACGACCAACGCGTCTGCTCCCGGAACGCGGCGTCGAAGATGCGCACCTCCTGCCCGTCGAGGTCGAGCCCCGCCACGCGGTCGCCGGCGGCCGCGATCGCCTGCCACGACGGCTGCGGGCCGCCCTGCCCGCCGCTGCCGCTGGCGGCGTACTGCAGCCCGTCGACGTCGACCGCGTACAGGATGCCGGCGGGCGACAGCGCGTAGTAGCGGCCGCCGCTGGCGGCGACGTCGGCCGGCTGGCAGCCGCGCGCCGTCCCGCGCATCACCGCGGCGCAGTCGAGCACCGTGGTGACCCGTCCGAGCGCCTCGCCCTGGCGCGACCACACCCGCGGCTCGACGGTGCTGTCGACCACGAGCGCGCGGTCGCCGACCGCGATGCGCTGCGGCGAGGCCATGAAGTTGAAGAAGGCCTCGGCGCGCACCTCGAAGTCGTCGACCTTGCCCATGCGGACGAGCCCGAACGGCGCCACCGCCGCGTACAACGTGCCGTCGACCCCGATGTCGACGCCGGACACGCTCTCGAACGGCACCTGCAGCGGCGCCGGCCCCTGGAGCGCCTGCAGCGGGAACACGCCGCGCACCGGCGCGCCGCCGAGGGCCGTGACGGCGTTGGCGTCCTGCGGGACGCTCACCCAGTCGGTGCGGTGGGCGCCCACCGCTTGCGCGCGCTCGGCCTCGACAGTCTGCTCGGGGATGCCCCCGCCGCCCTGGACGATCGCCATGAGCGCCCCGCGCACCGGGTCGGCGACCCAGAAGCGCGCCTTCCAGGGCGGGCGCGTGCCGTTGCTGCGAATGTCGCCGCGGAAGGCCAGGTCCGTCGGCGAAGGGCCGGCCCGTCCGATGTCGATCTCGTCGCCCGTCGGCCGCCCGTTCAGGCCGAAGGCCATGATCTCCCGGCGCGCCGCGGAGATCACGTAGATCGTGGTGGCGCCGGTGCGCTGGACCACGGCCATCCCGCGCGGGTCGTCCACCGCCCACTCGCGCACCAGCGTGCCGTCGGGGTGGACGATGGCCACGCGGTCGGCGCCGGCGTCGCTGACGACGACCTTGCCGTCGGGCAGCGGCTCGGCGTCGAACGGGTCGACGAAGCGATCGGGGCTGCCGCCCGCCGGCCCGGCGATCACGCGGGCGACCCGGCCGCCGGCATCGTAGACGCGCACGGCGCGATCCGTCCTGTCCACCGCCACCAGCCCGCCGTCGCCGCGGTGCACGCCGATGCCGCCGGCGACGTGCCCATCCGGCCACGGCAGCCGCTCGACGAACGCCTCCGACGACGGGCCGGACCAACGATCGACGAGCGCGTAGACCGCGGCGCGCGGCTGCGCGGCGGCGGGGCCGGGCGCGGCGAGCGGGACGGCGGCGGCGAGGAGCGCGAGCCGCCGCAGCGCGCGGCGCGGCGGAAGACCATCGGGCCGGCTCGGCGGTCGCCGCCTCCCTTCCGCTGGCCCCCGCATCCCCGACGACGGCGTGATGGCGCGCAGGCGCGCCGACGCGGCCGTGCCTTCGCGTGGCGTCCATCGGTCGCTCATCCCATGGCCTCCTGTCGTGACCATCGACCCGCTGCCGGAACGATAACCGCCGACCGCGGGGTCACGGACAACCCACGCGCCAGATCGGCGTGTTGAACTGGGGGTGGTAGTCGATCGCCCCGTTCTGCAGCGCCAGGCACGCCCGCGGCGGGTTGTTGGGGCCGGGCGGCTTGCCGGGGTCGAGCGGCGCCTGCCAGCCCAGGTAGCGCTCGGGGTTGGCCACCGCATGGGCGATGACGGCCGGCGGCACGCGGCGGCGGACGACGCCGCACACGCAGGCCGGGCCGGGGGTGGCCGTCGGCGCCGGTGGGGCGACGACGTCGACGAAGGCGGCCGGGAAGTCGACCGCCACCGCGGACCCGTCGGGGCCGACCCCGCGGGCGACGGCCCGGTCGCTGATCGGCAGGCGGCCGGTGGTCTGCGGCTCGACGGCGAAGCGGATGTCGGCCCCCGCCGGTCCGACGAACGAGAGGTCCCATACCATCGTCAGGCCGCTGCGGTCCGGCCACGGCCGGCCGCTCGCGTCGGCGTAGCGCATGTCGGCGGCCAGGGTGTCGGTGACGACGAGCCGCGTGAACGCGACGTCGCCCGACACGCGGTCGGCGATGGCGGCGTAGATGCGGGACAGGTCCGCCGCCGAGGGTGCCGCGAAGGCGTCGCCGCCGTTGGACGCCATGCGGGTCAGCGTCAGCATGTCGGCGTCGGCGCCGAACCCGATGGCGAACACGCGCGCGCCCTCGGCCTTGGCGTAGCGCGCCGCGGAGATCGCCACAGCCGGCCCGGCGTTGTTCGCGCCGTCGGTCATGACGACGATCACGCGGGTGGCGTCGGGCCGATGGCCGGGGTTCTTGTAGACGTGCCGCGCCTCGTCGACGCCGGCCGCGATGTTCGTGCCGCCGTCGGGGACGAGCGCGCCGATGGCGGCGGCCAGCCGCGCCCGGTCGGTCGTCAGCCCCGCCAGGAGCGTGGCCTCGGACGCGAAGCCCACCACGCCGACCTGGTCGAACGCGAAGTCGATGCCGTCGACGAACGCGTGCGCCGCCGCCTGCGCCGCGGCGAGCTTGTCGCCCGCCATCGAGCCGGACTGGTCGACGACGAGCATGATGTCGGAGCGCGCCCGGCGCTGGCCGTCGCACGCACCGGCGAGCCGGAGCGTCACGCTGACGGTCTGCCCGAGCACGACCCGTCCGGGCGACACGGCCTTCGCGGGGCGGAGCCGACACGCGGCGGGGTCGGCGCGTCCAGGGCGCGGCGCCGCGAGCGCGGCCAGCACGGCGAGCACGACTGCGATCGCCGTGGCGCCGGTCGATCCCAGGCGCCGTGCGGTGGGCACCATCCCGCTACCGCGACCCGCCGGCGCCGAAGAGCCGCAGGAGCGCCGTCAGCACCAGGCTCACGACGACCATCGTCGTGATGGGGATGTAGAGGGTCCCGGGCCCGCGCGTGATGACGAGGTCGCCCGGCAGGTGGAAGAGCGGCGGGAGGCGCCCGCCGAGACGGAGGTACACCCCCGCGGCGGCGATCCCGAGCCCCGCGATGATCAGCCAGCGCCCCATGTCGGTCGTCGGCAAGTGTCGGCCCTCCCAGCAGGATGTCCCGCCGCGGCGACGCGCCCGTCGCGGCGGCGGGGCGGCGGCCTCACGACGCGGTGAACGCCTGGATGCCGGTCTGCGCCCGCCCCAGGATCAACGCGTGGATGTCGTGCGTGCCCTCGTAGGTGTTGACGGCCTCGAGGTTGAGCATGTGGCGGATCACGTGGAACTCGTCGGAGACGCCGTTGGCGCCGTGCATGTCGCGGGCGGTGCGCGCGATGTCCAGCGCCTTGCCGCACGAGTTGCGCTTGATCAGCGACACCATCTCGGGCGTGGCCCGGCCGTCGTCCATCAGCCGGCCGACCCGCAGGCATGCCTCGAGCCCGAGCGTGATCTCGGTCTGCATGTCGGCCAGCTTCTTCTGGATGAGCTGCGTGGCGGCCAGCGGGCGGCCGAACTGCAGGCGGTCGAGCGTGTACTGCCGCGCGGCGTGCCAGCAAAACTCGGCCGCGCCGAGCGTGCCCCACGCGATGCCGTAGCGGGCCTTGTTGAGGCAGCTGAAGGGGCCGCGCAGGCCCGTCACCTCGGGCAGGAGCTGCGCGTCGGGCGCGAACACGTCCTCCATCACGATCATGCCGGTGCTGCTGGCGCGCAGCGAGAACTTGCCGTCGATCTTCGGCCCCGACAGCCCCGGCATCCCCTTCTCGAGCACGAAGCCGCGGATGTCGCCGGCGTCGTCCTTGGCCCACACGACGAACACGTCGGCGATGGGCGAGTTGGTGATCCAGTTCTTGGCGCCGCTCAGCACCCAGCCGCCGTCGACCTTGCGGGCGCGCGAGCGCATGCTGCCCGGGTCCGACCCGTGGTCCGGCTCGGTCAGCCCGAAGCACCCGACCCACTCGCCGGTCGCGAGGCGCGGCAGGTACTTCTGGCGCTGCGCCTCGGTCCCGAAGGCGTGGATCGGGTACATCACGAGGCTCGACTGCACGCTCAGCGCGGAGCGGTACCCGCTGTCGACGCGCTCGACCTCGCGGGCGATGAGCCCGTAGGTCACGTGGTTGACGCCGGCGCAGCCGTAGCCCTGGATGGTGGAGCCGAGGAGCCCGAGCTCGCCCATCTCGTGGTAGATCGCCCGGTCGAACGTCTCGTGGCGGTTGGCCTCGAGGATGCGCGGCATGAGCTTGGCCTGGCAGTAGTCGCGCGCCAGGTCGCGGACCATGCGCTCCTCGTCGGTCAGCTGCGTGTCGAAGAGCAGCGGGTCGTCCCACTTGAAGCGGGGGCGTTCGGCGGTGGCGCTGGCGGTCATGCGATGGTCTCCAGGCGATGCGGAAGGCGGCGAGGCAACCATTATAGCGGCGCGGCCGTCACGGGCGCCGGCGGTCCAGGCGCCACATGCGCCACACCAGCCACAGGCCGAGCAGGCAAACCGCGATGAACCCGAACACCGCCAGGACCTGGGGCGGCCCCCACGGCCCGCCGAAGTCGACGGCCGGCATCACGTAGCCCAGCCCGACGATGAGGGCCGCCATGAGCAGGCCGACCGTCAGCCGGTTGGCGATCCGGTCCAGCCGGTGGAGGATCGGGTCGAGGTCGCCGACGCGCACCTCGATGGTCAGCCGGCCACGCTCGATCTGCTCGAGCACCCGCGAGGTCGTGCGCGGGAGCGTGCGACCGAGCGCGACCCAGTCGCCGGTGGTGTCGAGGAGGTCCGGCCCCCATGTCGCCGGCGACCACTGCCGCAGCGCCAACCGCAGCAGGTAAGGCCGGGCGACGTCGAAGATCCGCTGGTCGGGCGCCAGCCGCGCCCCCACGCTCTCCGCCACGCTGAGGGTGTGCACCAGGAGCGCCCACTGGCCGGGCACGTGCAGCTTGTGGCGGAACGCCACGTCGAGCGCCTCCTGGAACACCGGCCCGATGCGGACGTCGTGCAGCGGCATGCCCTCGTACTTGTGCAGCAGGCGCGTGACGTCGCGCTCGAGCGCGGCCGAGTCGACCGTGCCGTGCGCGGCGGTGAGCTCGACGAGGCCGTCGCTGACGTCGCGCGCGTCGAGCCGCACGACGTCGCGCGCCAGGCGCGCCAGGAGGAGCTGGTCGCGACGGCTGAGGCGGCCGATCCGGCCGAAGTCGAGCACCGCGATGCGGTCGCCGGGCAGCACGCGGAAGTTGCCGGGGTGGGGATCGGCGTGGAAGAAGCCGTCCTCCATGATCGACTTGATGAAGAACTGCGTCAGCCGCTCGGCGGTGCGGCGCACGTCCGTGCCGGCCGCGGCCAGCCGCTCGAGGTCGTCGATCTTGACGCCGTCGATGCGCTCCATCGTCAGTACGCGCTCGGTCGTGAGGTCCCAGTACACCTTCGGGACGACGACGTAGGCCTCGGCGGCGAAGTTGCGCGCGTAACGCTCGGCGTTGCGCGCCTCGGTGACGTAGCTCAGCTCGCCGTGCAGCGCGGTGGCGAACTCCTCGACCACGTCGTTGAGATCGGTGATGAGGTACGCCCGGACCCGCGGCTGGATGAGCGCCGCGAGGTCGCGCAGCACGTCGATGTCGATCGCGATATCGTGCTCGACGTGCGGGCGTTGGACCTTGACGACGACGGGCAGCCCGTCGTGGCGGACGGCCGCGTGCACCTGGCCGAGCGAGGCCGAGGCGAGCGGCTCGCGGTCGAACGACGCGAACGCCTCGTCGACGGGCCGGCCGAGCTCGGTCTCGAGCATGGCCTGCACGTCGGCCCACGGCACGGGGGGTGCCTGGTCCTGCAGCCGCGTCATCTCGGCGACGAGGCCGGCGGGCAGCAGGTCCGGCCGGGTCGAGAGCACCTGCCCGAGCTTGACGAACGTCGGGCCGAGCTCCTCGAACGCCAGGCGCAGGCGCATGGCCGAGGTCAGCTCGAGCATGGCCGGGTCGATCTGCCGGCGCAGGAGGCGGGCGGGCATGCCGAGCCGGCGGTCGAGGTGGGATTCGTGCAGGACGGCGCCGAACCCCTGGCGGGCGAGCACCTCGACGACCTGTCGGTAGCGGCGCAGGCGATCGGGCGAGAGCGTGGCGCGGAGCACCGACATGCGACTCAGCCTCCTGGCCCGGCGGCGCGCAGCGAGCCGCAGTCCGGCGAGCCGGTGAAGGCGCCGACCTCGAGCACCCACTCGGTCCCCTGCCGGAAGGGCTGCCACGCCTCGGCGGCGTCGAACGTGCAGCTCAGGCGGCCCTCGGAGTCCGGCGGGCTGAAGTACACGGTGAAGCGCTCGTGCCGGCCGGCCTCGCGCTCGCAGCCCACGCACGTCCGCCCGCCGCCCGTCAGGTCGAGCGCCGGCCAGGCCGGCGTGTCGTGCCCGGTGCCGCGCGCCTCGACGGTGCGGGCATAGGCCCAGGTGTCGACCTGGTACGTGCACCGGTCGGCATACACGGGCTCGCTGCGGTAGACGGGGAAGCAGCTCCGTTCCTCGCGGTACGTCCCGTCGCCGTTGTCGATGCGGATGGTGTCGCACTGCTCGCCGTCGGGGACCTGCTCGTGGTATCGCACGGCCTGGTGGCGCGACACGGCATAGGCGCCGGGCGGCAGGCTGTCGCACCAGTCGCTGCCGGACACCGGTCCGTAGGCCTCGACGTCGATGCTGCGCACCCACTCGCGGTCGACCACGGCGACGGTGGCGGTCTCGGTGCGGGTGAGGGCATAGGCCGCGACGCCGCAGAGGAAGAGCAGGCCGACGGCGACGAGGACGACCTGGGCACGGGTGAAACGCGGCACCGCCGGCCGCGCGGCCGCGAGGGCCTGCTGGCGCGCGGCGTCGGGGTCGGGCGGGCGGCTCTCGGCGAACGACTCGCCCTCCGCCCGCCGCTCGCTGGCCCGCCGTCCCGCCCGCGCGGCGTCGGTGAGCGGCGTGCCGCACTGCGGGCAGAACTCGGCCTGCGCGCTCGAGGCGGTGGCGCAGCTCGGGCAGACGCGGTCGGCGCCGTGGTAGACGTGGTCCTTGACGGCCACCTTCTCGGCGTCGGACGGGAAGTAGCGCGCCGCCGGCTCCTGTGCGGCGCCGCAGTTGGGGCAGAAGCGGTGGGTCTTGCCGAGGAGCTTGCGGGTGCCGCAGTAGCGGCAGTCCCACAGCATCTCGAAGATCGGCGCGTCGGCCGGGATCGACGTCTCGTCGGGGGAGCCGGGCATGCGGCGTATTGTACACGCGGGGCGCCCCCGGGAGACGCGCGGGAGACACGGCGCAGACGGCGATCATATAGGATATCATCTCTGGCACGCCCGGCGCGCACGGCACACCGCCGCCGCGCACGGATCGGGGACGGAGGCCCTTCGATGCCATGACGACTTCGTTCATCCTGCGGGTGCTGGAGCCCGCCGCCGGCGCGGAGGCGTATCCGGCGATGCTGGTCTCCGTGGCGGAGGACGGCACGGAAGGCGCACCGGTGGCCGAGGGCGACATTCCGGTGTCGCTCCAGCGGCCGAGCATGACGGCTCCGCTGGACGCAGCGGCGGCATGGGAAACGTTGGCCACGTTCGCGGGCCAGGATCGGACGCTGATTGACCTCGGGGCCGAGTTGACCGGCGTCCTCCTCCCCACCGCAGTGGCCCAGCGGATCCTGGCCACGCCGGCCGCCCGCGTGGTGCTCGACCTCCGGCCCGCGGCCATTCGCGACCTGCCGTGGGAGCTGCTGCAGATCGACGGGCTGCCGTGGTTCAGCCGCGACGCGGTGTGCCGCGGCCACGCGCTTGGGGCGCCTGCGGTCGAGGCGTCGTCACAGCCGTGGCCCGTGCGGATGCTGATCGTTACCGGCACGGCCGACACGGCGATCGAGATCCCGGAGGAGCTCGATCGCATCCAGGACGCCCTCCTGGCGTGCGACGCCGACGTCGACCTCGAGATCCTGCGCCAGCCGACCCTCGCGCAGCTCCGCAAGCGTCTCGACGATCTCAAGCCGCACGTGTTCCACTTCATGGGTCACGGACGGGTCGAGGAGTCCAATGGCGCGTTCGAGACGTACCTGGCCCTGGACACGGCCGGCGGGGTCGAGCGCTGGACGTTCGACAACATCGCGTTCGACCTGCGTGCCGTGCCGGACCTGCGGCTGGCGTACGTGAACGCCTGCCGGACGGGCACGCCGGCGCGCAACGCGGCCTGGAGCATCGGCGAGGCCTTCCTGAGGGGCGGCGCACGCGCGGTCGTGTGCATGCTCGCGGACGTGGCGGGCGGCACGGCCGGCAAGGTGGCCGCTGCGTTCTACGCGGCCCTGGCCACCGGGAAGGCCGTCGATGCCGCGATGGCCGCGGCGCGCGGTGCGGTGGGCAACGTGCGGGTGCGGGAGCACTACGCGCCTTGCCTCGAGGTGCGGGGGGCGCCGCAGCACGTCCTGGCCATCGGTGCCGGCATCCCGGCCCCCCACCGAGCCCAGGTGACCGCCATGCCGGACTTCCGCGAGGTGCCGCGTTGGGTCGACCGCCGCCCGGAGCGCCGCGAGACGTGGGCCCGGATGGCCGCGCATCCGACGAACCTGCTGGTCGTCACGGGCGAACCCAAGATCGGCAAGTCCGCCGTCGCCAGGATGTTGATGCAGCGCTGCTGCCTGTGCCAGCACCACTTGCGCTACATCGACATGGACGGGCGGGCCGACTGGTCGTACCTCGACGTTCTGCGCGCCATCCGGGACGGCATCCCGAGCCTCGACCCCTCGCGGCCGACGGGGCCGTTGCGCCCGCTCGCCGCGACCGCCTTCGAGGCCTTCGATCGCCAGGTCGACGCCGCCCTTGGCGTCGGGCGCGAGGGCGTCGCGTCACCGGAACCCGCGACCGATGCCTCCAAGCAGGCCAGCATCCTGCGCCCTCTGTTCAACGCGTTCGCATCGGCGCTGGCCGAGGCGTCGGCAGCCCGCCCGCTGGTCCTGGTGTTCGACCACGTGGACATGATGCCGGTGGAGTTCGACATCCTGAAGCAGCATCTGTTCGACCGGTATGTCGGCACGGCGTCGCATGCCGTCCGGCTGGCGCTGATCCTGTCGAACGCCCAGTTCGAAAGCTTGGGCATCGATCGCGACTACTTCGGACGGTACGAGCGCATCGTGGTGGACGGCTTCGGCGTCGAGGGCTTGGACGAGTTGTTCTCCGAGCTGCTGCGGCGCAACTTCGACATGTCGCAAGCGAACGCGCAGGTGCTGGCCGACCCGGTGCACACCATACTGCGCAACATGGCCAGGCACGTCCCCAGCATGGCTCCCGGCAAGATGGCGGGCCTCAAGGAAATCCTCAAGGACAGCGGGCTCACCCCCCGCACGCACATCTGACGCGAGGTTCGACGTGGCGCTGACGCAGGAACAGATCGAACGCCGTATCGAGCTCTTGCTCACGGATCCCGTGCAGCTGCTCGCGAACGCCGAACGGGATGCGCTGCGCCGGTGCGCGGTGCCGCGTTGGTTCGACCGGGCCTTGTACGACGCTGTCCTGGCCGCCGGCTCGGTCGATGCGGGCTTGGCCTTCGACGATGTCTGCGCCCACAGCCACGTGACCGCCCTGCCGGGCGAGCGGGCGCGATTCGCGGTGCGCGAGCCCTACCGATCGCGCCTCTTCCGTGACTGGTGGGAAGACGATGCATCGCCCCATGCCGCGGCGTCGGCGGGTGCCGATCCGGTGGCCCCGCCGCACACATCCGCCCCCAGCCCCTTCGACGGTCCGACGCCGCCCGCGCTTCTGGATCTCAGCGGACGGCTGGCGGCGTGGTTCGCCGCGGACGCCCATGCCGACGCGCTCGAGCGCCTGTACCACCTTGTCCTAGTCGACCGCGTCGCCGCCGCCGATCTGTTTGCGCGCCTGATCGACGATGCCGTGGCCCGCTTCGACCTGCCGGCCTGTCATGCCATCCTGCGCTCGATGGACGACCGCCAGACTGTCCTCGGCCAGTCGCTCGCCGCCGTGCTCATGGACAAACGACACACGGTCACGTCCCGCGCGCTGTGGGCACGCGAGCACTACGAGACCATCACGTACTACGAGCGGGAGCAAACACGCCCGTGGCTCGACGACCTGGTGGCCGGGCGCTGCGGGGACGACGCCGGCGGCCCGTGCTGGCTCCTGCACATCTTCGCCGGCGGCGGCCTGGGCAAGACGATGTTCATCCGGGCGACCATCGCCCGGGGCTGCGTGCCCCAGGGCATCCCGTGCGCACGGATCGACTTCGACTTCGTGCCGCACCTGGCGGTGGTGGCCCGTGAGCCGTGGCGGCTGCTGCTCGGCATCGCGGAGCAGCTCAACCCGCAGTGGCCGGCCCGGCCGTTCGACGAGCTGCTGTCGGAATACAGCGCCTTCGTGGCGCAGGCGGGGGCTCGCCCGATCCCACTGGCGCGCGACGTGCGCGCGGTCGACGCCGACGCCGACCGCCAGGTGTTGGCCGGCCGCGTCCTCGAGCGGTTCAGCCGGATCGTCGCCGAGATCGGGGCTCCCGGCGGCAGCACCGCGAACGCCGTCGTGCTGATCTTCGACACGTTCGAGAACCTCCGCACGCGCGGCATCGACCCCGAGCCGCTGTTCCAGCTCCTGCACGACCTGCATGCACGCGTCCCGCGCGTGCGCTTCATCCTGGCCGGACGGTTCGACCTCACCGAGGCCGGATCGGGCGGCGACCCCGCGGCAGGTCGGGTCGACGCCGCGTCGCCGCCAACGCCGTTCGCGCGCCGCTTTTCCGGCGTGCACCGCAAGGCGCAGCTCCTCGGGTTCACCATCGAAGAGGCGCGCCAGTACCTCGCGGCGCATCGCAACCTCGCGGAGGACGCGCGGCTGGGTGCGATCGTCACCAAGGCGTGCGGGAAGAGCGGAGCCACCCCCCCGCGCGCCAACCCGTTCGTGCTCGCGCTCCTGGCGGACATCGTGCGCGCCACGCCGTCGCTCACCGCCGCCGAGATCGAAGCCTACCCCGACGCCAACCTGGCCTACCTCATCGAGCGGGTGGTCGAGCGCATCGAGGACCGCCTGCTGCGCTGGCTGCTGCGCTACGGCGTGGTCCCGCGCCAGCTCACGCTGGACTACGTCCGGCAGGTCATGCTCCCGCACCTGGCCCAGGTCCAAGCCACCGGCCGTGTGGACGAGGACGACGTGTCGCGTGACGGGCTGCCGCCGGCCGTGCTGGCGCGCCAGCCCTGGGCCGTCGACACGGCGGCCGGCGCGGCGGTCGATGTCGACGCCCTGTGGCGCGAGCTGTACACGTACACCAGCCACTACTCGTGGGTCGCGTCGGTGCCGGGCGTGAACGACACGGTGGCGTTCCACCCGGACGTGGTGGACGCGATGCGCCGCCTGATCGAGCCGAAGGCGATCTACCCGCGGCTGGTCGCGGACTCGATCCGGTACTTCACGTCGCTGCGCGATGCGGCCGCCTCGGCGGAACGGGCGCGTTGGGTCCGCGAGATCGTGTACCACCGCTACCGGCTCGACCCCGCCGACGCCGACGCGGCGTGCCTGGCGGAGCTGGGCGCCATCGGTGCCAACGCCCCCGACGTCCGCGACCTCGCCGACGCCATCCTGACAGAGGTCGTGCCGCCCGATCGCGTGAGCCCCGCGGTTCGGGCGCGCGCGAGCTATGTCTTGGCCTACGACCGGCTGAGCGACCCGCGCCTGCTGGGAGACGACGAGCGGCTGCGCGTCGAGGGCTGGCTGAAGACCATCGAGGTACCACCGGACGTTCGCGGACCGGCGGTCGACCCCGCTCGCCTGGCGTTCCTGCGCGGCCGCTTGGCGTTGGGCGACGGCGACACGGCGGCGGCGGCCGAGGCGTGCGCGGCAGGGCTCGACCATCCAGCCGATGTCGTCAACGAGGTCGACCTGCGGACCCTGCATGCCGACACGCTGGCCGCGCAGCGGGACTTCGATGCGGCGATCGACGAGCGACGCAAGGCTTGCGACCTGGCGGGAAAGGCCCCCGACGCGCCGACGCGCCGGCGGTGTGTCGACCTCGCGCTGGCGCTCGGTGCGGCGCTGGCGGGCCGCGATCGGTTGGAAGAAGCCGCGGACGCGTTCGAATCCGCCTGGCGGGAAGCCGAGCGACGGCGCACCGAGCCAGGCAGCGGGATCGCGACGGCGGCCCGGGCGCTCCTGGGTCTGGTGGACGCCAACGTCCGTATGGGTCGCGAGAGGCGGGCCGTGGCGTTGGGCGAAGAGCGCTTGGGCGAGCTTCGCGCGTGGGGCGCAGGCGCGGGGGCAAGTGGACTGTCAGATGCGGGAGTGGTGGCGCACGTCGAAGCCGAGATCCGGCTCGCCGACGGGCAGCCGGATCGCGCCGCGCAAGCCCTCGCTGCAGCGCTGGGGCCGACCGCGGTGGCGTCCGCGGCGTCGCCCACGCCGGCCGGCGGCGCCGGGATCGGCCCCGGCAGCATCGCCTGGGTCGACCTCGAAGCCCGAGTCGCCGCAGCCATGCTCGACATCGGCGCGGCGGTCCGCCGCCTCGAGTCGCTGGCCGAGGTCGCTCCGCGACCGGGCGAGATCGGCGGCGCGCACCACTTGATCCGCTGCGCGAACCTCCACGCCACCCACACCGGTGACTGGCGCGAGGCGCGCCGGTATCTTGACCACGCCGCCGCCGTGATCCAGCCGGATCTCGATCCGGACGCGACAATCCGGTGGGCCATGGTGGATGCTCGGGTGGGATCGCACGTTTCGCCATCTCCGTCGATCGCCGCGGCGTGCGAGCGACTGCGTGCGGCGGGGTTCACCGAATCCGTCCTTCAGCAGGCCACGGGCATGCTTCGCGCCGAAGCCGCAGTCGCCGCGGCGGCGCTGGCGGGACCGACCCCGGACATCGTCGTTCGTCTGAACCAGGCGCTCGGAGCCGTCCGGCCGCCCCCGGCACGCCTGCGGATGGTGGAGGGCTTGGCGCTGCGGCCGCGCAACTCCGGCGTCGCGGCGGGCGAACCGGCCAGCGCGAACGACGCGTCCGAGCGCGTGGCTTGGCTGCACGGCGCCCGTCGGGACGAAGCGCTCGACCCGGGACTCGTCGCGGCGCGCCGGGCAGCAGGCCTGGCATGGGTTGGAGACCCGGCGTCGGCGCAGGTCGAGGCCGCCGAAGCCGTCGAGGTCGCGCAAGCATCGGGCAAGTTGGCGCGCTTGCGCTGCGCGCTGCGATTGCACGACGCGGTCGGGTGGGGTGCGTCACAACTGGCGGGACTCAGCCTGCCCAACGCCAGCGACGCCGACCGCGCAGCGATGCCAGGCGTCTGCGGCATGCTCAGCCTCGAGCATGCGGAGCGGCTGTGGGCCGCGTCCGGGCCGGTCGATGCAAGCGGCGATGCCGGACCCCCGCCATCGGCGGCGGGTTCGGCCGATCCAAACGCGATGAACCAGCCCACACTCGTCGATCGCACGGCGCGCCTGATCGCCGACGCCACCACCCTCCTCGGCACGTCGCAACCCGCCTGGAGCGCGCGGATCGCGGGACTTAACGCGCGCCTCGCTTGGGCACGTGGCGACGAACAAGCAGCCGAAACCGAGTTCGAGCGTGGCACTGGCCTGTTCGAGCACGTCGGAGACTCCGTTGAGGTACTCCTTCTGCATGCTTGGTGGCAACAGGCACGCCTCGGCCCGATCCGCAGGGTCGTGTGGGTCCACCCGGCTCCGGCGCCACCTTCCACGCCACCCGCCACCGATCCGCAGCCACCCCCACCGGCGGCCTTGGAGCCGCGCCACCAAACGCTGTCGGTGGTCCTGAGCACCGATCCCGAAGGCGCCGTGGAAGGCCGGTACACCACGCACGCCGGCGAGACGACGCGACGCTGGCCCGAGGCGGACAGCCTCTTCCAGCGCGAGCCCGGGCAAAGCGTCGGCGACGGCTTCATACGCGCCGCGTCGCACGACTGGGCGGCCCTGGCGCACATCCTCGGCGGCATCGCCGGCATCGCGCTGGAAGTCGGGGCACCGGGCGCCGCGAGCGCCCCCGAGCACACCCGCCTCGCGCTGTCCGTCGACCCGGACCTGGCATGGGTTCCGTGGGAGCTGGCGCGCCCGGTCGGCGACCGCCCGCCTGTGACGCTGGATCCGGGGTTCGCGGTGCATCGCCGCCCAGCGGGCGGCATCCCGTCGCGGCCCGCAGACCGCCTCGATCGCCCGCGCGTGCTCGTCGTCCGGCCCGGCAGCGATGTCGAACGGGCGACCGCGAGGGGCATCGAGCAGGCCGCCGGCATCAGCCTGAGCCGCCTTTACCGCATGGCAGGCGTCGAGGTCGACGAGGTCATCGAGCCCGACTTGCGATCCCTCCAGATTCGGCTGCTCGGCGGCATACGGCCGACCGTGCTCCATGTCGCGGGCGGGCTCACCGATCGCCTGCGGGGTCGACCCGCGTTGAAGCTCGGGGGAGGTCGCCCGTACTCAGAGCATACAAGGCAGTACAAGGTCGAGCGCGACGGCGACTCCACGATGCTGACCACCACGGACCTGGCCATGCTGATCAAGGAGGCATCGTCGCTGGCGCTGGTGGTCCTCGACGCCGACACGCCCCCCACGGTCTCCGAGCGCCTCCACAAGCTGTGCCTGCGCAACGCGTTCCTGGCGGAGGTGGTCGACATCTCGGGCATCCCAGCCGCCATCGGAATCGGTCTGGGCGAGTCGGACGCTCAGCATGCGATGGCCAACGCGCTGGCGGGGGCCGTCGCCGAGGGCGGCACGTCCGTCGAGATCATGACCGCGTTGCGGCGGCCCGCGCCGCGTCAACCCGTCGACCCGTTCACGGGCCGAATCGTCGGGTGGGAGGCACCGTCGATGCTCGCCCCGATCCTGCCCTACGCCGCGGCGGCGATGTGGACGTCGGCGCCCGATGCGCCGATCATCCCGCGGGCCTGACGGCCGGCGACCCGCGACGCGCCACCGGGCATCGTCGAGCGCGAACCCCCGATCCAACACAGGAACTCCACCCATGGACCTCATCGCCCAACGCTGGTTCGAGATCACCCACCAGGCCGCGGTGCTCCGGCGCGAGTTCGCCACGTGGCGTCAGCGCACGGGAGCGGACGCCGCCTGGCAGAAGCACTTCTCGCAGGTGCAGCGCATCACCGCTCAGCTCGGCGCCTTCTTGGACGCGGTGGCCGGGTCCCCGCCGGCGGGCGGTGCCGCCGCCGGCGGGGGGGGTGCCGGAATGGCCGCCCCCGCCGTGCCCGCCGGGGCGATCCCGCCACCCGCCGGCGATCCCAACGCGGTCTTCAGCCGCCTGGTGTTCACCCACCGCATCTGGTCGTACTACCGCGGCTTGTTCGGCCAGCGTGAGGTCGCCGGGCTCCGCGACGAGCTGCGCTGCATCGACGAGCTGGCCTGGGCGTGCTACCGACCCGCCCGCGAGAAGGCCGTGGCGGCAGGGTCGGTCGCCGCGGCGGACGTCAAGGAGCCGCCCCTGGTGTGCTTCGCCAACGAAGCCAGCCCGTACGTGCAAGGACGCACGACGCTGCTGGACCCACACGCCCAGGGCATCTCGGCGATCGACATCGAGCGGTTCGGCAAGGCGCTCCTGCAGCTCCCCATGCCCGTGGTCGCCGTGCCGTGGTTCCAGGCCAACCACCTCCCCGCGGCCGTCCTCGTCGCGCACGAGGTCGGGCACGCCGTCGAGCGGGACTTCGGGCTGGAGCCGGTGTACACGCCGGTCTTCGCCGCGTTGCCGATCGCGTCCGACAACCGGCGGGCGGCGTGGAACGCCTGGCGCGCCGAGCTGTTCGCCGACGTGTACGGCCTTCTGTGCACGGGCGCGGCGCACGCTTTGGCGCTGCTCGGCTACCTGGCGGACGAAGCCGGCGTCGTCTCCGGCGAGCGGATCACCGGCCCGAATTGGGGCAAGTACCCGTCGCGGCACCTGCGGATGCTGTTCAACTTCGCGACGCTCGACCGGCTCGGCCTGCCGGACGAGGGCACGCGCGCGACGTGGACGGCGGCGTATCCGTCGCACGCCATGTTCGAGTTCGAAGACGACATCCCAAAGGTCGTCGCCGCATTCCTCGACACGCCGCTGCCCCCCTTCGGCGGGTCGACACTGGCCGGCGTGACCTGCCTGTCGGGCAACGACTGGGGGCAGGTCCGCGCGCAGGCACAGCGGATCGCGCACCGGGAAGCCCTGGATCCCGGCCGGCCGTTCAACCAGCTCTTCGCCGCGTCCACGCTGGCGTACCACACCGACCCACGGGCGTATCACGACCGTGACGCCGCGCTCCCGGTCCTGGCAAGCCTCGCCGCCGCCATCCCGCCCGGCGTCCGTGGCAAGCTGCCACGCGCGGACCAGATGCAGGCACAGGCGCGCGCCGATGCGGACGCCGGGCGGGCCCTTCTGGCGTTGTTCGACTGATTCGTTCCACCAAGCCGTCGCTACCCTCGACCATCGACAAGGAGAACCATCACGATGCCGAACCCGCAAACCGCCAACGATCTCTTCGAATCCTTGAAGCAATCCAAGCCCAGGGTCGTGCTCGACGGCGTGGTCCACTATGTCGTCGAAGGCGACCTCGTGCTCGACGAGGACCAGCTCCTGGTCTACGCGATCCGGCGCGTCGACGTCGATGCGCATCCGGAGGTCGAGCGCCAGGGCCTGGTCGCCGTCGCCGACAGCTCAGGGCGCATCGTGCGGTGGCGGCCCGGCAAGGTGCTGTCGTACCGCGTCGACAAGCCGTCCTTCCCGGCGCCGGCGCAGTACCAGACGGTCGTCAACGCCATGCTGGCGGCCACGGCGGACTGGGAGGCGATCTGCGGCGTGGACTTCAAGCACCAGGCGCAGTGGGACGACGCGCCGCCGAGCGGTCCGATCAAGCCGCTGTTCACCGTCGCCCACTTCGACGCCGGCGGCGAGTTCATCGCGGCCGCCTTCTTCCCCAACGACCCGCCGGGCCGGCGCGTCGTGCTCATCGACCCGTCGTACTTCTCCCCGAGTCTGTCGTTCGACAAGGTCGGTGTGCTGCGGCACGAGCTCGGCCACGTGCTCGGCTTCCGGCACGAGCACATCCGCAGCGGTGCCCCGCCCAACTGCCCCGACGAGTCGACGGCCAACACCGTCGACCTGACGGCGTACGACCCCCGCTCGGTGATGCACTACTTCTGCGGCGGGGTCGGCTCGCGCGAGCTGGCGATCACCGACGTCGACCGCGCGGGGGCGCGGATGGTCTATGGTCCGCCGGCCAGCGAGGTCGCCTACATGGACTGAGCGGCTGGGCGGGATCGGCCCGGGCGCGGCCCCGGCGGCGTCAGCCGTGTCGGCGCGCGGCGCCCGGGCCGGCTGCCCGCCGGAGCCCGACCGTGGTCAGGGCCAACACGACGAGCCCGAGCGCCGCCAGCGGCGCCCTCCCGGCGCCCGCCGTCGCCGACAGGCCTGCCAGCGTCACGGCGGTGGGCGACGCGCCAGTCGCGGCCAACAAGAAGTGGATTCCCTCGCCCGAGATGGGGATGGGCTCGCCCGACGCCGTGTCGCCGCTGTTGAACGAGAACGCGCCGCCAGCGCTGCCAGCACCGGATGAGATGTTCGTCCACGTGCTGGGCCCGGTGTACTGGTAGACCCTCAGGTTGGCGTCGGCGATGGTGTTGCGCTCGTCGAAGGGGCCGCCGGCGTTGAAGGCGTTCAACGTGACCACGGCGTCGCCCTCGCTGCTCGGGGCAATGGAATAGCACCGGCGGGCGTCCGGCGAACCCGCGCCGGTCGTCGTGCAGCTCACGGTGTTGCCGCGCACCGTCACCGTGGTCGACCCAAGGTTGTCGCCGGAGCCCGTCGTGTCGACGACGACCGCGCGATACGTCGACGCCGAGTCGGCGGCGTTGCGAACATCGAGGAAGGCGACGCTCGCGGCGTTGACCGTCCGGGTCTGGATCAGCGTCCCCTGGTTGCTGACGTTCGTCTCGGCCGTGGGCTGGTTGGCGGCCGGAACGACGACCGTGGCGCCGGCCACGATGAACCAGTCCGCGAAGCCGGTGGTCGAGCTCCCGGCGATGGTCTGGGTGCCGGTGCCGTCGAAGGTCACGTCGAACGTGGCGGTGCGGGTGAACGTGCCGCTGTTGGTCCAGTCGCCGGCGACGTTGATGTCGCGCGAGTTCTGCTGCAATGTGCCGCCGCTCTCGATGACGAGCGAGCCGTTCAGGTCGAGGTCGTTCATGACCAAGTCGACGAAGCGGTTCGTGCCGCCGCCCTGGTTCCGGATGGTGAGGTTGAAGATCGGCACGCCGGCGTTGACGCGAAACGCATCGGTGCTGCCGGCCGTCGTCGACGTGCCGTCGCCGAGGTAGATCGTGCCGCCCGAGAAGCTCTTGCTGCCGCCCCCGCTGACGATCTGGACCTCGTTGTCACCGTTGGCGGCCTTCGGGTCGACGATCGTGATCGAGCCGCCGCTCATCGTCACGTTCGCCCCGCCCGCGAAGTTCACCACGTCGCCCGCACCGAGGTTGTTTGTGGCCTGCGGGTCGATGCGGATCGTCGCACCCGTGATGGTCGTCGTGCTCCCCGCCGTCGCATTGAAGCGCCCGAAGATGTCGACGGCGCCGGCCGTGAGCGTCACCACCGCGTTCGTGGTGGCGTTGAGCGAGCTCGCCCCATCGCCCATGGCGAACGTGCCGCTCGTGTTCACCGTCAGGATGCCGTCGACGTCCAGGTTGTCGTCGCTGAGCGTGAAGCTGCCGCTGCCGCTGACGATGAGGCCGCCGTCGTTGGTGATCTGGACGGTGCTTGCTGCTTTCGTCAGGGTCCCGGCCGACTGCTCCCACGTGCCGGCGTCGGTACCGTCTCCGAGGTCGAAGTCGTTGGCCTCGCCGCTGACCGTCACGTTGGCCGTGCAGACGACCTTTAACGACTGACTGCCCTTGGCCACGTTGACGCGCCCGAACGTCGTCGTTCCGGCGCCGCTCACGGTCTGATTCACGGACGTGTTGCTGAACGTGATCCGGATCTCGCTGTCGGCGTCCGGTTCCCCGCTGAACGTCCCGGCATTGGACAGGTTGCCGCCGAGGGACAGCTCGTGGTTGTTGTTGCTCGTCGTCAGCACCTGCACCGTCGCGCCGGAGGCGATGGTCAGGTCGCCGGTGACGGTAACGGTGCGCGCCGTAGAGTTGTTTCCGATCGTGAGCGTACCGTCGACGGACAGGCTCGCCAGCGCGTTGGTGCTCACGTCGACCGTCACGGTGTGCGCGGCCGCGATCACGACGTCGTCGCCCGCCTGGGGCACGGTGCCGCCGCAGCCCGACCACGTGGCCACGGTGTTCCAGCTTCCGGTGCCGGTCGACGTGCAGGTGTTGGCGGACGCGCGGTGTGGGCGGGCCGCAGCCACGGCGGCCACGGCAACGGCGGTGGCCAGGATGACGACGCGTGATCGGAAGAACACGGTGCACCTCGCACGCACGGAACAGCGACGCTATGTCAGTCATGACGCATGGGGACACGCGTCCGATATGCCCTGGATGCGCCCGCGCGAACGCCCCGTATCGCACGGGTCACTCCCATCGTCTTGTCCTGTGGATAACGAACGCGCCCCTCCGGCCGTTGAAGCACTTGCCCATTTCCGGCGTTCAGCCCGTTGGGGGCGGTTCGACTGCTTGACCCTTGGCGATTGACAAGAGAGGTATTGTATGGCGCGATCCCCCCTTCTGCGGCCGGTTCGGCCTCCCGACCGCCGGCGCCCGATCGTGGCCGCGCTCGCGGCCCTCGGGCTTGCCGCCACGCTCGCTCCCCCACAGGCCTATGCCGCGTCGATCGTCGTCGACAGCCTGGCGGACACCGCCACCGCGGCCGACGGCGACTGCACGTTCCGCGAGGCCATCCACAACGCGAACTCGCTCGCCGGCGACACCACCGGCGGCGACTGCGCGGCCGGCAGCGCGGCGCCCACGGTCGACACCATCACGTTCAGCGTCGCCGGCACCATCCTGACCGGCAGCGCCCTGCCCGCCATCCACGGGTCGGCGGGGCTGGACACCGGCGCGGTGCGCATCGACGGCGGCGGCACCGTCACGCTGCAGCGCTCGGCCGGCAGCGGGCCGGGCCTCGAGATCGGCCGCAGCGGCGCCTTGACCAGCCTGGTCGTCATCCGCGGCCTGACGATCACCGGCTATATCGGCGCCGGCATCGACATGATCCGCGTGGCGTCGGTCGACATCGAGAGCTGCGTCATCCACGACAACGGCCAGCAGGGCATCCGCATCCAACACGACGCCACGACCGGCGTCACCATCCAAGGCTGCCGGATCGGCGTCGACGGATCGGGCAACGCCTCGGGGAACGACGACGACGGCATCCAGATCAACGACGGGGCCGACGGCGTCACCATCGACGGCAACTGGATCTCGGCCAACAACGGCAACGACGGCATCGACATCCGCGGCGGCGGCGGCAACGGCAGCGGACACCTCGTCGAGAACAACTTCATCGGCACCGACGGCACCGGGTCGAGCTGCGGCGGGCCGCCCAACACGTTCGGCAACGGCGGGATGGGCATCGACGTCACGGGCGGCGTGTCCACCTCGACCTTCCAGAACAACGTCATCGGCTGCAACGGGCGCGGTCTCACCACCACCCAGATCGGGGGGCACGGCATCGAGATCTCGGGCGCGTCGTCGGTCGACAACGACATCCTTAACAACTACATCGGCACCAACGCCGGCGGCACCGACCTCGGCAACCACAACAACGGCATCCACCTCAACTCCGGCGTCGACGACACCACCATCCAGGGCAACACGATCGCCTTCAACGGCGCCGGGCTGAGCGCCAGCAACGTCCACAACGACGGCATCCGCATCGACGGCTCGACGACCGACAACAACCGGGTCACGCAAAACGCCATCCACAGCAACGGCGGAACCGACGTCGACGGGCTCGGCATCGACCTCAACGGCGACGGCGTGCAGGACAACGACAGCAACGACCCCGACTCCGGTTCCAACATGTTGACGAACTACCCGCTCATCACCAGCGCCACGTGGGTCGGCGGCCTCTTGCAGGTCGACGGCTGCTTCGACGGCCGCACCGGCGCCCCGAGCGAGGCGCCGTTCACCCTCGAGCTCTTCTGCAACGCCGCGCCCGACGCCAGCAGCAACGGCGAGGGGCAGACCTATGCGGCCAGCGTGGTGCTGGCCGCGGACGTCGGCACCACGACCTACGGCGGCGGCGCCACGTGCACGACCCCGGGCACGCTGCACGCGTTCCTCCCGCCGGCCGGCTGCGTCTTCGTGGCGTCCAACGCCACCAACAGCACCGGCAGCACCTCGGAGTTCGGCCCGAACGCGGCCGCGCTGGCCTGCACGCTCACGCCTCAGACCGCCACCAACATCCTGCCGGGCGACACGTCGCACAGCGTGACGGCCACCGTCGCGCGGGGCACGACCGCGGTCGCCAGCGCGACCGTCGACTTCAGCGTGACCGGCACGAACATCGTCGGAGGCCCCGACCCCGTCACCAACGGCTCGGGCGTCGCGACGTTCGGCTACACCAGCGGGGGGACGCCGGGGGCCGACACCATCGCGGCCACCGTCACCGACGGCGGCGAGACGGCCACGTGCCTCGGCCCGAACGGCACGACGTCGGTGTCCAAGACCTGGGAGCTGCCGAACGCGGTCGCGCTGACCAGCTTCGATGGCCGGCGCATCGGCCGGAGCGTGAAGCTCGAGTGGCGAACGGCCGTAGAGCTCAAGCACGCCGGGTTCCGCGTGCTCCGCGGCGATGCGACCGGCCGCGAGACCGTGCTGACGCCACGCCTCATCGCGCCGCGCGGCGGCGAGCTCGGCGGCGCGGACTACACGTTCGTCGACTGGGCCGCGCCGCTCGGCGCCCTCAGCTACTGGCTGGAAGATGTCGACACGCTCGGCCACGCTTCGCGCCACGGCCCGGTGGCCTTGCCCGCGGCCCGTCCGCGGACCATCCAACTGCCGCCCCGGGGGCTGCCGTGGCTCGCGCCCGGCGGCACCGACCTGCCCATGGAGGCGTCCCGATGAACCGCCGCGATCGCCATGTCGCCACTGCGCCTTCGACCTCCCAGCCGGCATCGCAGCCTGTCGTGGCGGCAGGTGACACGGCTGCCCGGCGGCCGTACACCGCGCCGCGGGTCGTCGACTCGGCGGACCTCGACGAGCTGCTCGAGATCCTGGGCCCGGCGCAAGCCAACTACGGCGGCATGGGCATGCCGTCCGACCAGGCCATCAAGACCGACGTGACCGAGGTCGACGAGCTGACGGTGCTCGAGCAGCTCGCCGAGCTGCCGATCTCGCGCTGGCGGTATCGCTCCGAGGCGCGCGGCGCGCGGCACATCGGGCCGATGGCGCAGGACTTCCACGCCGTGTTCGGCCTGGGCGACAGCGACACCGTCATCTACCCCGTCGACGCCAACGGCGTCAGCCTGGCCGCCGCCAAGGCGCTCCGCACCCGGCTGACGCGGGCTGAGGCGCGGGTGGCGGCGCTCGAGCATGAGAACGCCGACCTGCGCCACCGGCTCGAGGCGCTCGAGCGCCGGGTCGATCAGGCGCGTCACGGCGGGTGAGGCGCCGACGGTGAGGTCTGGCGCCGTCGCGGCCGTCGTGGCCGCGACGGCCGTCGCCGTCGGCGCAGCCGGCGCCGGCGCGGGGGCGAGGGCACGGACAGTGCTCGGCAGTGCGGACGACGCGCCGCCGAGCATCGTCGTCTCGGCCGCGGACCGTACCGGCTTTGCGGTCGACATCGCGCTTGCGCCGGCCGCCTGGACGTCGGCCGCGACGGACGCCGGCGATTCGGACACGACGTGTGGAGAACCGGATCCGACGGGGCGCATGCCTGGACCGATCGAGGCGGAGCCTCACGCGTGGCTGATCGGCGTCCCCGGCGGGCCGGACGGCGTCGGCGCCGAGGTCGACGTCGTGGCGCTGGAGGAGGTCGTGGTCGCCGGGCCGGCCGGGTGCGGCGGCCCACCTTCCGGGGTCACCGCTGGCTCCGGCGCGCCGGTTCGCGCCAGCCGGGTCGCCGTGCGCATCGAGCCGGCCGGCATGTTGCGGCACCAGCCGATCGCCCGCCTCGTGTTCGAGCCCGTCGCGCCCGCCGGCGGCGACCGGCTGCGCGTCCGCGCCCGCGTCCGCGCCCGCATCCGCTACACCGCCGGCGCCGCGATCGACCGCGCTCCCCTGGAGCCTGCGCCGATCGAGGGCGTCCTCGGCCACCTGCTCAACCATCGCTTCCTGCCCCGACGAACGGAAGCACGGCCCGTGCCGGCGGGTACGGGCTCGGGCCTCCCGGCGACGCTGTCGGGAACGGGATCCGGTGGACATCGCCCGGCGGCGTCGGCGGGCCCGGGCGCCGATCGCGGCACCCGTGACCGTCGGCCGGCGCCGCCGGTGCCCCGGGGCGATCCCCGTCCACTCCAGGCCGCACCCGGACCGGCCGCCGCCGACCCCGACGCCCTCAAGGTCGGCGTCGATCGCGACGGCCCGATGGCGGTGACCGGCGTCGCGCTGGCCGCCGCCGGCTGGGATCTGGCCGCGGTGGACCCCGGCACGCTGGCGCTCGAGGCTGCGGGCCGTCCCGTCGGGCTCGCCGTCGACGACGGCGGCGACGGCCGGCTCGACCCCGCCGATCGGCTCGTCTTCCACGGGCGCGGCATGACGGGGCCGTACACCCGCGAGAACGTCTACTGGCTGCGGCGTTCCGGCGTTCCGACCCGCAGCGCGGCGCGCACCGGGGCGCCGGACGCCTCCGCGCCGGCCGCACCGCCGTTCCGGACGACCCTCCATGCCGAACGCGACACCGAGTACTTCGTGTCGATGCGCGCCGGCGAGGGCGACGACCGGTGGATGTGGGGGCCGCCGTTGTCGGCGTCGGTCACGCCGCCCAACCCGACCTTCACGACGACGCTCGCGCTGCCGAACCTCGCGCCCGCGCCGGACGGGGCGGCCCTCCGCGTGCGGCTGCAGGGGTTCGCGTCGGACCCGCGGGTCGCGCCGGACCACCACTTCGAGGTCCGGATCGACGGCATACGGGTCGCCGAAGCGTGGTTCGACGGGCCGGGGGTGCACGTGATCGAGGCCGCCTTGCCGCCCGGCACGCTGACCGGCCCGACGCACACCCTGACCGTCACCAGCCTCGGCGACACCGGGGCCGTCGTCGACAGCGTGTTCGTCAATCGGATCGCGCTCGACCACGCGGCCGGCTATCGCGCCGTCGGCGACCGACTGGACTTCGCGGCGCCCCACCCCGGCCGCCACACCTTCACGCTGACGGGCTTCGGGTCGCCGGACGTCCGGGTGGTCGACGTCACCGTGCCGGATCAACCGGTCGCGATCACCGGCATCGACGTCGCGGTCTCGGAAGAAGGGGCCGGGACGTATCGGGCGCGCTTCAGCGACACGGCGACGGCCGAAACGCGTTATGTCGCCTTCACGCCGGCCGGCATCCTCCGGCCGACGCAGGTCGCACGCAACACGCCGTCGGCCTGGCGAACCCCCGCCCGGGGCGCCGACTACGTGGTCGTCACGCACCCGGACTTCGCGGCGGCGGTGGACCCGTTGGTGCGGCACCGCGCCGCCCAGGGGCTCCGCACGGCCACCGTCCTGATCGACGACGTGTACGACGAGTTCTCGGGCGGCGTGTTCGACCCGCGTGCCATCCGGACGTTCCTGGCGCACGCGTTCGCCCACTGGCCCCCGCCCGCGCCGACCTATGTGCTGCTCGTCGGGGAGTCCAACCTCGACTACCGGCGCGGCTACGGCCAAGGCCCTCCGAACTTCGTCCCGTCGATCCAGTTCGACACGACGTCGCGGCTCACCGGCGACATGGGCGCCGCCACGAGCGACCTGTGGTTCGCGGCAGTGTCGGGCGACGACGACGTGCCGGACATGCTCCTGGGGCGTCTGTCGGTGTCGACGGCGGCGCAGGCCGAGGCGGTCGTCGCCAAGACGCTGCGCCACGAGGCGGCGCCGCCCGGGGCCGACTGGCGCCGGCGCGTGGTCCTCGTGGCGGACGACGACGGGGCGGACCTGTTCGAGCCGTTCTCCGATACGCTGGCGCGGCTCGCGCCGCCCGACACCGTCGTCGAGCGCTTCTATGCCGCGCGCCACCCGCGCGATCGCAACCTCGCCGCCGACATCGGGGCGGCCGTCGACGCGGGTGCGCTGGCGCTGAACTTCACCGGCCACGGCAACGTCGACCTCTGGAGCCCGTGGCCGGGCGGCGGGCGCATCTTCCAGAACGCCGACATCGCGCGGCTGGCCAACGGGGACCGGATGCCGCTCTTCACGGCCGCGACGTGCATGAACGGGTGGATCGACCATCCGCTCAAGCCGGTGTCGATGGCCGAGCTGTGGCTGACGCACCCGGCCGGCGGCGGCGTGGCGGCATGGAGCCCATCGGGTCTGGCGACGTTGTCGGCCCAGCGGCTGCTCCTGCCGTCGGTCTATCGCGGGCTCTTCGACGGCCGCAGGCTGCCGATCGGCGCGCTGACCACGGCGGCCAGCGTCGAGGTCCTCGCCCAGGGCGGCGAGGGGGCCGACATCGCGCGGATGTTCGTCCTCCTCGGCGACCCGGCGGTGGTGATCGCGGGCGCGCCGGCGGCGCCGACGGCGACGGCCGCTCCGACGGTCGCGGCGACGGCGACGGCAAGCGCGCGACCGCCGTCGCCGGCCGTGTTCCTGCCGGCCGTGCGGCGCGAGTAGCGCGGCGCGAGGCCCCCGACCGTGGCGCGGGGGGCAGCGCGCGCTGGGACGGTTCTGGGACGACCTCCATGGTACCCTGGTGCCGCTCACGGGCACGCGTTCGTGGGTTCGGCGCCGGGTCGCGCCCGCCACAGGCCGTCCACACAACCGGGTGTAGGCGGGTCTCGTACATCGCCGCACAACGGCGCACCCGTCGCGCCCGCCTTCGTCCGTGCCGTCCGCCCGATCGGATCGACCGCCAAGGAGGCCTTCCCGCCATGCGCACCCCTCTTGCCGTCCTCGCCCTTGCCACCGCCGTGCTGGTCGCCGCAGCGCTCGCGGCCGGCGGCCGCGTCGCCCCTGCGTCCGCACAGACCACGCCGCCCACGGGCGGCGGAACGTGGCAGAGCTACGCCTGTGCCGATTGCGTCGTCGCGTTCGCCGTCGCCCCCGACGCCGTCTGGGCCGGCACCAACAACGGCGGCGTCGTGCGCCACGATCGCCGCACCGGCGCCGTCCGGCAGTTCACGCGCGACGACGGTCTTGGCGGCAACGCGATCTACCGCATCCAGCGCGCGCCCGACGGCGACGTGTGGGCGACCCACCGGCAGTCGACGCGGATCTCGAAGGCGGCGACGATGGGCATCAGCCGCTTCGACGGCCAGGCCTGGCGCGCGTTCGACGTGTCGAGCGGCGTCCCGTTCGACAAGCTCTCGCCCATGGCGAGCTGCCTTGCCACCGGCTCCGGCGGCACGGCGTGGGTCGTGGCCGACGGCCGCCTGTTCCATTTCGACGGCACGGCATGGCAGCCGGCCGCCACCGCCGGACTGCCAGGCGGCGCCTTGGCCGGCGTGGTCGTCGCCCCGGACGGCACCGTCTGGACCGGCGGCGAGGACGGCATGGCCCGGCGCGTCGGCGCACGTTGGGAGCCGGTGCCGTCGGACGGGCTCGCGTCGCCGGCCGTGATCCCGGCGGCCGTCGACACGGCCGGCACGGCCTGGGCGTGGGTGCAGACCGATACCGGACGCTTCAACATCGCGCGGCGGGTCTCCGGCACGCCGTGGGAGGTGTTCGACCTGGCGTGGCCGGGGTCGCCCCCGGGCACCGATCTCAGCACAGGCGGCCCGGAGCTCACCATCGCCGACGACGGCACCGTGTGGGCCGTCTTCGGGCTGCACGCGCGCCGGTTCGACGGCCGCGCGTGGGTCGAGGTCACGCGCGCGCGCGACCACGTCGCGGCCATGGGGGCTTACGGCCAGGCGCTGGCGGTCGACCCACGCGGCGGGATGTGGATCGGTTACATCGGAGGCGGCATCTCGCATTGGGACGGAAGCACCTGGACCGAGATCCAGTCCGACATCGCGCCGTCCAACCACGTGGCGTTCGCCCTGGCCGTCGCGCCCGACGACAGCCTGTGGGCGGGCTACTTCTCGATGCTGTCGCCCGACAACATCGTCAACCACTTCGACGGCCGGCGGTGGGTCCGGCACGATTCGCGCGTCGGCATGCTGCGGTCGGGCGTGCTCGGCGTCGTCCAGAACGCGATCGACGTCGACGCGCAGGGCCGCGTGTGGGTGGGCGTCGACCGCGTCGGCATGGCCTGGCGCGACCGGGGACGCTGGAGCACCCGGGCCATCACCGATGTCGTCGGCAGCGACGCGCGCATCTACAGCGCGGTCGGCGACGATCGCGGCGGGGCGTGGTTCGGGACGTCGGCGGGCGCCGTGCGCTTCGACGGGCAGGCGTGGCGCAAGCTCGAGGCGCCGGACGCCGCGACCGCCGGCACGGTGTACGCCGTGGCGGTGGACCGCCGCGGCGGCCGGGACCTCGTGTGGTTCGGCACCGACGCCGGCCTGACGCGCTGGGACCCGAAGGCGCCCCCGGGCGCGCCGGCGTGGCGGACGTTCACCACGCTCGACGGCCTGGCGAGCAACCGGGTCTACGACATCGCGCTCGACCCGCGCAACACCGACCTGTGGCTGGTGGAGGGGCCGGGCTCGGCCGCCGGGGCCGGCGTGACACGCTTCGACAGCAGCCCCGACCGCCGCTTCACCACCACCTTCACCACCGCCGACGGGCTCGGCGCCAACCGCGCCTGGGGCGTGGACGTCGACGCCCGCGGCAACGTGTGGGTGGCGACGACGGAGGATCTCCGCGAGCCCGGCGTCAGCCGCTGGGACGGGAGTCGCTGGAGGGTCTTCACCACTGCCGACGGCCTCATCGACGACATCGTCTTCGCCGTCGCCGCCGACAGCCGTGGCAAGGTGTGGGTCGCCACGTTGGCCGGCATCAGCGCGTTCGTCCCCGACGACGCGCCGGCCGTCGCGCCGACGCCGACCCCGGCCTGGGGCGGCGCGTGCGTCTGCGCCGCGGCACGCGACGGCGTCCCGACCGCGGTCATCGACGCGGCGGTCGCCGACCCCGCCGGCGTCTCGGGTTGGCGGATGCCGCTCGACCCCGGCAAGCCGGCTGGACCGTTCAACCCGCTCCGCACCTGCCTCAGCCTGAGTCGGACAGGCGTGCCGTACCACAGCCTGTTCAACCCGGTGACGTGGCGCGCGGGCTGCCCGTAGGCGTTGGGCGGGCGGGCCGGTCGACCCGGCAGCACCGCCAGCCGGTCCGGCGGCGAAACGGCATCACCCCTGAATCGACGCGACTTGGAGCGCACACCATGAACAAGACCATGATCACCACCGGCCTCGGCTTCGAGGGCTTCCGGACCGTGCGGCACCTGGGCGTGGTGCGCGGCATCACCGTCCGCTCGCGCAGCATCGTCGGTTCGCTCGGCGCCAGCCTGCAGACGCTCGTCGGCGGCAACATCTCGCTCTTCACCGAGCTGTGCGAGCAGGCCCGCCAGGAGGCGTTCGACCTGATGGTCGAGCATGCCGACGCGCTCGGCGCGAACGCGATCATCGGCATGCACTACGACGCCACCGAGCTGTCGCCCGGCGTGTCGGAGGTGCTGGCCTACGGGACCGCCGTCGTCATCGAGCGGGTCGGCTGATCCGGCGGTGCGGCCGCTTGCCTGGCGCGGCCGCGCCGCCTAAGCTTCGGCCATGGGCACGCCGCGCACCGACTGGGCCGCCATCCCGCGCGACGCGGGCCATCGCCCGTGGCCCCTGCCGGCGCGGCCGTGGGTGATGACCATGAGCTGGCAGGACCTGCTCTTCGCCCACTGGCCGCTCGACCCGGGCGCCATCGCGCCGCACCTGCCGGCGGGCCTCGTGCTCGACACGTTCGACGGGCAGGCGTGGTTGAGCGTCGTCCCGTTCCGCATGGCCGACGTCGGAGCCCGCTGGCTGCCGCGGCTGCCGGGGGTCTCGGCGTTCCCGGAGCTCAACATCCGCACCTACGTCGTGGCCGACGGCAAGCCGGGCGTGTGGTTCTTCAGCCTCGACGCCGCCAGCCGGCTGGCCGTGTGGGGCGCCCGGACGTTCTTCCACATGCCCTACTTCCACGCGGCCATGCACTGTACGCCCGGCGGCGGCGACAGCGTGGCCTACCAGAGCCGCCGCACCGACGACCGGCTCGGCCCGGGCGAGCTCGTGGCGCGCTACTGGCCGACCGGCGCCGTCTTCCACAGCGCGCCGGGGACGCTGGACCACTGGCTGACCGAGCGCTACTGCCTGTACGGCGCCGACCGGCACGGACACCTGTACCGCGGCGACGTGCACCATGCCCGTTGGCCGCTGCAGGCCGCGGGCGCGGACATCGCGGTCAACACCGTCGCCGACGCCCACGGCCTCGGCGACCTCGGCCCGCCCGAGCGGCTGCACTTCGCCCGTCGGCTGGACGTCGTGGCGTGGTGGCAGGTGCGTGTCGGACCCGCGTCGGGCTGAGGGGACGGGGGGAGCAGGCGGCATGTCGAAACGGTCCACGTCTGCGGGGGAAGCCGCCTCGGCGGTCGTGGGCGGCCGAGAATCCGGCGTCGCTGCGGCCGGCGCGTTGGCAGCGGTGGTCCTCGTCGTCGTCGCGGTGCTGACAGCCACGCGGCCAGGCCGCACCGCGACCGCTCAGGGCGGAATCTCCGCCCGCGCGCTGATGGACGCCACGCTGGCCGGCAACCCGTACTACGCCGGCACGCTGTGGGGCTGCAGCATCGACGAGGACCCCGGCTGCGGGCTCCCGGCGGTGGTCGCGTTCACCGACACGCCGGCGGACCCCGACGCCTTCGCCGTGCTCGCGCGGCATCGGACGCTGTCGGCGTCGAGCGCTGTCGGCACCGTCAACGGCCTGGCGTGGGATCCGGCGCGGCGTCAGCTCTACGCCGCCGCCTATCACCACGCCCTCCACCCCGCCGCGGGCGATGCGCCCGGCGCGCTCTACCGGATCGACGTCGGCACCGGGGACGCGCGCCGCTGGGCCGTGCTCGCAGCCGGCGCGAGCCGCCACGACCCGGCAGGTCGGGCGCTCGGGCACAACGCGTCCGGCGTGGGCCGCGTCGGCCTCGGCGACATCGAGATCGCGGACGAGGGCGGCCGGCCGGTGCTGGTCGCGGTGAACCTCTTCGACCGCCGCATCTGGCGGCTGACGGTGCCGGACGCAGTGCCGCTCGGCTCGTTCGCGCACGGCGCCACGGGCGAGCCGTGGGCCGCCAACGCCCGGCCGTTCGGCCTGGCGGTGCACGACGGGTGGCTGTACCACGCCGTCGTCGACAGCCGTGAGGATCCGGGCCTCCCCGGGACGCTCGGCGTGCACGTCTATCGCTCGCGGCCGGACGGCAGCGCCATGCGCGAGGTCCTGGCCCTGCCGCTGGACTACCCGCGGGTGCCCCCGTGGACCCCGTGGACCGACGCCGTCGACGCCGCGGCGGTGCGTGAGCGCCGCGCCAGCCAGCCGATGGCGGTGGGGCTGGCGTTCCGGCCGGACGGCGACATGGTGCTGGGGCTGCGGGACCGGGTCGACGACATCGCCGGCAACTGGTCGTACTTGCCCAACCTCGACGGCGACCTGATCCCGGCCGCGCGCGCCGGCCCGGATCGCTGGGTGGCGCGCACCGACCCCGAGCACTACGGCGACGCGTTCCGCTTCGACGAGTCGGCGACCGGCGCCGTCGCGGCCGTGCCGGGCCGCGACGGCGTGGTCGCCGGCGTCCGGCTGTGGAGCCATGTGCGTGCGGCCGTGTGGTTCGACAATCGGCGCGGGTCGATCGCCGGCCCGGCCGACGGCGAGGAATGGCTCAACCTCGAGACCTACGACGGCGGCGACATCGAGGCGCTGGCGCTGTACCCCACGGCCACGCCGGCACCGGCGCCCACCGCGTCGCCCGCGCCTCCGCCCCGCCTCCACCTCCCGCTCACGTTGAACGAGCGGTGCCCGCCGCGGCGGCGGCGGGTCGACGTGGCGCTCGTCGTCGACGCGTCGACGAGCATGGAGCGCCCCACGGCCGCCGGGCGGCCGAAGCTCGCCGCCGTCCAGGAGGCGGCGCGGCTGTTCCTCGACCAGCTGCACCTGGCGCCGGACGCCGACCGTCGTCACGACCAGGTGGCGATCGCGGGCTTCAACGCGTCGGCGTGGACGGCCGTCGCGCTGACGAACGACGCAGCGGCGCTGCGGGGCGCCGTCGACGGCCTTGCCGGCCGCATGGCGCCCGGCACGCGGCTGGACCTGGCGATCGAGCACGGGCAGGCGGCGCTGTCGGATGCCGGCCGGCGGCGGGCCGAGAACGCGCCGGTGATGATCCTCCTGACCGACGGGCTGCCCAACGGCGTGCCGACGCCCCCCTCGGCGGGCGCGCAGGAGGACACGGTGCTGGCGCGCGCGGCCCGCGCCAAGGCCGTCGGCATGCAGATCTACGCCATCGGCGTCGGCCGGCCGGACGCCGCCGATCCGGCGGACCGCATCCATGCCGGGCTGCTGCGCGCCGTGGCGTCGTCGCCCGCCCACTATGTCGACACGCCCGATGCGGAAGCCCTCGCGTCGATCTACCAGGCCCTCGCCGTCACGATCACCGACGGCTGCCCGGCGGGGCGGCACAACTGGGGGAGGCGCTGGCCGTAGGGAGCCGCGCGCGGCCGATGCGCCCGCGCGTCGCCGTCGATGGTCCCGGGCCGCATGCGCCGTCGCGGGTTGGCGGTGGATTACTCCGCTTCGCGGACCAGCGCGTCGCCATCGAGACGGTACACCCAGGTCGCCGCGAGCGAGGGGCAGCACATCGGGTCCTGGGGCCCGTGGGTGGTGACGTCGAGCACGACCCGGCCGTCGGTAATCGACACGGCGTCGACCACCACCCGGTCGCCGAGCGAGGCCATGGCCACGTTGACGGGCATGCCGTCGCGGGCCGCCACGGCCGCCAGGTACACGAACACGCCGCTCCCACCCGGCGCATCGGACAAGATCACGGCGGCGTCGCGCTCACCGTCGCCGTCGAGGTCGCCAAACGCCCGCTGCGGCCCGAGCCGGATGTTGGTGACGAAGGTGGCCGAGGCGGCGTCGGGCTTCTCTTGGTACTCGCCGTTCTCGAGCGCGATCGGCTTGCCGTCGAAGGTGTAGGTCAGGTTGCCGAGCGTCGGGTCGTCCCACGGTCCCGGGTCAAGCGGCGGCTGGGGCGCGGCGGGTGTCGCCACCGCGGCAGCGGGCGGTGTCATGGGCTGCGAGACACCCAAGCAGCCGGCGAGGACGGGCATCCCGGCAGCGGCGAGCGCCGCGATGCCCAGGCGTGAGGCAAACGGGGTGACGGACATGGGTGGATCACTCCTGGAACAGAGGCGGGTAGAGGCGGGTCTTGACCACGCGGTTGCGTCCGGCACCGGCGCCGGCGACCACCGACGACCCGGCGCCGAAGGATAGCAGGTCAGCCCGGTC
>QEVT01000238.1 GCA_003576755.1 bacterium
CCCGGCCGCGGGATCCGGGACCCCGGCCGCCGACGGCAGCGCCCTCGCGCCCGACGCCGCCGCCACCATCGCCGCCGCCCAATGGCCCGGCCGGTGGATCGCCGTGTCCGTCGTGCCGGGCGTCACCCACAACGACGTCGCGGCGCTCGACCTCGGCGCCGGGGTGCTCGCGCCGCTGTGGTCGACCCGCGAGGGCGGCAACATCAGCGACTGGACCCCGTCGCCGGCCGGCGACCGCATCGCGTTTCGCACCATCCTGCGCCTCGGCAGCACTGTCGAGGCCCTCGAGTCCATCACCGTCCAGACCCTCGCGCCCGGCACCGTGCCGGTCGACGTCACCGCCACCGACACCCGGCAGGCGCGCCTGGCCGGCTTCGTGTGGGCGCCCGACGGCGGCGCCATCGCCTACGGGCTCACCGTCGGGCGCGGCATCGATCCCGCGGTCGCCCGCCCCGAGCGCTGGGAGCTGCGCGTGGTGGAGGTCCCGCCCCCCGATGCACGGCCTCCCGCGCCCGCCGCCCCCACGCCCGGCGCACCCGTCGGCGACGTGCGCTTCGCGATCCCCGTCGACCCCACCGAGCGCATCGACCTGTCCCTGCTCGCCTACGACCCCGCCAGCGGTCGGGCCGCCGTGGCCGAGACCGCGCGCGACAGCGGCCTCACCGGCGCCGTGCGCCTTGTCGACACCACCGCCGGCACCGTGGAGCGCCTGCCCACCGGAGCCGGGCGCGATCTTGCGGCGCCGTCGCCCGACGGCCGGCGGCTGGCGCTGGCGATCGCGGGCGAGGACGGCTGGCGCGTCGAGCGGCTCGACCTTGCCACCGGCGCGGTCGCCACGCTCGCGACGCTGCCGCCGGATGCGAGCGCCGCGCCGCCCGTGTGGTCGCCCGACGGCCGGTGGCTGGCGTGGCCCGAGGTCCGAGGCGTCGCCGGCGACCCCACGGCGCGGACGACGCTGCGCGTGGCATCCGCCGATCCCGCGGCGACCGGCGGCGGCGCGGATCTCCCGATCACCATCGAGGCCGAAGGTGCGGTACGCCCGATCGCGTTCGCGCCCGACGGCGGCGCGCTGCTGGCCGGCCCCATCGATCCGGCGGTCCCCGATGCCGGCGACACGGCGGCCGCGGGCGCATCGCCGGGCTTGTTCGTGGTTGCGCTCCCGGCCGGCACCCGCCGACCCGTCGCGTGGCGCCCGTCGATCGACACGTGGTGGCTGGGCTGGGTGCCGTGATCGACGCCCAGCCCCGGCCGCGCGTGCCCCGGGCCGGTCGCCCGGCCCGGGGGGCCTTACGGCCGGATCACGGCATGATGTACCGCCGGTAGATCGCCGGCGCGTAGATCGTGCCGCCGGGCGCCTCGGTCGGCACCGCGGTCGGCGGCACCGGCGTCGCGGTCGGCTCTTCCGGCGGGGTGGTGGGCGGCACCGGCGTGTCGGTCGGCGCCACCGTCGGCACCGGCGTCGCGGTCGGCGGGTCGGGCGTGGCCGTCGGCGGCACGCCCTCCACCGCCATCGCGCCCTGCATCGCCTCGTAGCCCGCCCCGCCGTCCGGCTTGCGGCGGTCGACGACCACCACGACGTGGGCCCGGCTCCACGTGACGTCGTTGGGCGGCGTGAGCTGCAGCTGGTACGTCCCCGTGGCCCCGTAGCCGAGGTTGTCGCCGATGGCCGCGGCCACCGATGCCCGCCCGCTGTGGTTGGTGTGGAGGATCTTCTTGTCCTCGTAGAGGATCGCCGCCAGCGACGCGCCGGCCAGCGACGTCTCGCTCCAGTTGGTGACGATGGCCGTGATATCGACCGCCGAGCCGTTGCGGCGGTAGTAGGCGCTCAGCGCCACGTCCGGGGGGTGCGCCAGCGCGTCGTCGACCAGGCCGGAGTACACCTTGTCGAACTGGTTGCCGACCGCGCCCTCGGCCCACTTCCAGCCGCTGTCCACCATGACGAGCGGCGTCTGGGCCGAGTTGCCGCCTGCGCGCGCCTGGAACCACATGGTCTGCCGGCGCCGCAGGCCCTGGTCGAGCTTGTCGAGGTCGTGCTCGATGAACACGACCGGCCGGTTGGCGCGCGCATAGCGATCGGAGAGGGTGTCGACCACCGGACCGGCGGCCGCGCAGATCCCTCAGGTCTTGCGGCTGAACTTCTCGAAGACCACGAAACGGTCCTGCTGCGGCTGTGCCAGGGCTCCGGGCGTCGTGGCCGGCAGGCCGAGCGCCGCGCCCAGTGCCGCGAGCAAGCCGCCCATGGCCACAGGGGCCATCCATCGGCGCATGTCGTCCTCCTCGAACTCGGGTTGTCGTCGGATCCCCGCCGGCCTGCCCGCCCCGCACGGACTGCGGTGCCGGCCCGGCAGACGGCCAGTGTACTCCTCGGTGCCGATCGCTGTCAACACCGGTTCTGGCGCAAGCCGCCGGATCGTGCACCCCGCGGGGTTGCCCCTGGCCGCCGTGGCGTGCTATCAATATCTCTTCGTTCGTTCAACCCATCCCCTTTCTGCTCCAGACCCGTTCTGGGGCGACTCCGTGGAAAGGATTGCCACATGCGTCCCTACGAAGCGACCCTGGTGCTCCAGCCCCTGCTGGACAACGACGGGGTCAACGGCGTGGTCGAGCGGGTCACGCAGCTCTTGACCGGCAAGGGCGGGTCGATCGACCTCGCCGGCCAGCTCGCCGACCGGCGCGGCAACGTCGCCGAGGCCACCGACGGCTGGCGCAAGCGCCGGTTGGCGTACGCCATCCAGAACCACCGCGAAGGCTACTACGTCGTGCTGCGGTTCCATGCCCCGACCGATGCCCTGGCGGACCTCGACCGCGCGCTCAAGCTCAACGACGACGTGCTCCGCTTCCTGGTGCTGCGCACCGACGCCTAGGCGGCCGGCGCCCGGTTGCCCGGACGAGCTCCGAGAGAGTGTGCGGTGCCCAGATCGCTCAACAAGGTCATGCTGATCGGCTTCGTCGGCCGTGAGCCCGAGCTGCGCCACACGCCGGCCGGCGTGCCGGTGACCACGTTCAGCCTGGCCGTGCCGCGCGCGTGGGAGTCGCCCGACGGACAGCCGCACACCACCACCGAATGGTTCACCGTGGTCGCCTGGCGCGAGCTCGCCGAGCAGACCCACGCCGCCCTGCGCAAGGGCGTCCACGCCTACGTCGAAGGGAGCCTGCAGACCCGCGCCTGGACCGACCCCGACGGCCGCCGCCAGCAGCTCGTCGAGATCCTCGCCGGCGAGGTCGTGGTCCTCGACGCGCCGCCAACGGCGCCCGCCGCCGAACCATCCGCCCAACCATCCGCCTGGCCCGGCCCAGACGAGAGCCTGTGAGGGAGAACGAGAACATGAACGCCAGACGACCCCGCGGCCGCTTCCAAGAAGGCCCCGCGATCAGCGACGAAAACCCGATCGACTACAAGAACATCGACCTGTTGCTGCGCTTCACCGACACCGGCGGGCGCATCCGCTCGCGCCGGCGCACCCGGACCAACGCGCGCAACCAGCGGGCGATCACCGTCGCCATCAAGCGGGCGCGCCACCTGGCGCTGCTGCCGTTCACCGGCGACCACGTGCGCCTCTACGGCGCCGACGACTGACGCGGGACAGATCCACATGGCCCGAAGCCGGCGCGACGAACAGCGCCTGACCCCCGCCGAATCCCGCAAGTCCATCCTGCGCCACCAGCGCGACCAGCGCGAGCGGCAGAAGCTCCTGTCGGTGCTCGTGCCGGTCTCGGTGGTGTGCGCGTTGTTCCTCGCGTACGGCGCGTACAGCGAGCTATGGCGCAAGCCGCGCCAGCCCGTGGCGCGCGTCGAGGGCGAGGCCATCACGGCCGCGCAGTTCACCGGCCGCGTGCAGTACGAGCGGATGCAGCTGCTCAACACGCTGCAGAGCTTCCAGCAGTTCGCGTCGGCCAGCGACCCGAGCTTCCTGACCAACCTGGCCTCGGGCCAGCGCGCCAACATCGCCCAAACCACCGTCGACCGCATGATCGACGAGGCGCTGATCCGCAAGGAAGCCGAGCGGCGCGGCATCACCGTCGACGACGCGGCCGTGACCGAGTACCTGGCCAAGAACGACCTCGTGTCCGTGCTGCGCCCGACGGCGACGCCGACCGAGACCGCCGAGCCGACCGAGGCGGGCGCGCCGAGCCCGACGCCGACGCCGACGGCCACGTCGCTCCCGGCCGACGCGACGCCCCCGACGCCGACGCCGACCGCCGACTTCACGTTCACCACCACCGCCTTCGACGACGCCTTCGAGCGCTACATCAAGCCCGGCGTGCTCGACACGCTCAAGATTTCGCGGGCCGAGTTCTACGACATCGTGCGGCAGCGGGTCTACCGCGACAAGCTGAACGAGGCGCTCGGCGCCACCCTGGCCGTGACCGACCGGCAGGTGCAGATCGAGTACCTGCTCTTCAACGACAAGCTCACCGCCGACGAGGCCGTCAAGGCCCTCGCCGACGGCGCCACGTGGGCCGCCGTGGTCGAGCGCTTCGGCCCGACGCCGACGCCGACGGTTGCCGTGCCCGACGCGGCCGAAGGCGAGGCGCCCGACACCGGGGCGGTCGAGGGCGAGGCCGCACCGCCGGCGGCCGACGGTGCCGCGACCGACGACGCCGCCGCGGCCACGGATGCCGGCGCCGGCGACACCGCGGCGGCCACCGCGACGACCGAAGAGGACGGCGGCGACGCCCCGCCCGCCGAGAGCGACCCGGCCGGCCTGGCACAGGGCGACCAGGCCGCGACGGCGGCGCCGACGGCGCGGGCGGCCGGTGCGACGGCGGCCGTCTCGCCAGCCACCGCGACGGTCGGTGCGGCCGACGACGACGCGGCCACGCCTGCGTCAGATACCGGCGACGACGCCGCATCGACCGGCGGCACGGCCACCGAGGATGCCGTCGACGACGCCGCGATCGCGCCCGCCGAGGCCGTCACGCCGACCCTGGGCATCACGCCCACCGTCGCGGCACCCGCCGACGCGCCGCCGACCGCGGTGCCCGAGCCGTTCGCCTTCGAGAAGGGCGAGCCCGAGTGGCTCACGGTCGACGGCCTCAAGAACCGCCTGGGGCTCAACGACACCAACGCCGACAAGGTCATCGCGCTCGAGAAGGGCAAGACGACCGAGGCGCTGCAGAGCAACCGCGGCTACCTGGTCGCGCACGTGGTCGACGCCGACGCCGCACGCGATCTGCCCGCCGACGAGCTCGAGAGCCGTCGCGCCGGTGCCGTCGACAAGTGGCTCGAGGAGGCCCGCCTGGCCAAGGACGCCGTCCAGCGCTACCCGTTCACCGAGCTGGTGCCGCCGGAGCCCGACTGGTTCGTCCAGCGCTACGAGCAGTTCGTGCCGTCGGTCCAGGCGCAGCCCACGCTTGACCTGAGCTCGATCCAGGTCTCGACCTCGGCGCCGCCCGCCGCCCCGCCCGCGGAGGACGGCGCCGCGCCCGATGCGCCCGGCGACACGGGCGGCGGCGAGGCCGGAGCCGGAGCCGAGGCCGGTGGCACCGGAGACGGTTCGACCGGCGATGCCGGTGCGCCGGGCAGTCCCTAGCGGCGTGCCTGCCGCCCGGCTTACGGGCAGCCTCGTGAGGCACACGGCCTTCCGATCGCCCGGCGCGGCGCTGCCCGCCCGGGCGATCGGCCTTGGCGGCCACGGGCATGCCGGCCGCCGCGCGGCGGCCGGCCTTGGCCTTGCGGCCCCGGCCGGATATCCTTGTA
>QEVT01000239.1 GCA_003576755.1 bacterium
GCCGCCGCGTCCAGGCCGGCCGCCGCGGGCGGCGGCGCCGGCCATACGGCGGCCAGCGCCTCGCGCGCGGCGGGGTCGTCGACCCGCCGATAGCCCGGCAGCCAGCCGGGCAGCAGGCCCATGTCGGCCGCGCCCTGGCTGTTGGCGTGGGGCCCGACGGACACCAGGCCGTGGTCGCGGCCCGGCGATCGCCCGGTGGCGGCCACCAGCGCGGCGAGCGCCGGCGTCAGCTCGAGGTCGGCCGCCTCGCGGCCGAAGAGCACGAGCACTCCGGTGGCGCCGGCGACCGCATCGACGGCGGTGGCGAGGTCTTCCGCCCGAACGGGATGCACGCCGCCGAGGGTGTCGGGCGTGAACGGCGCGACGGCGGCGCCGAGGGCGGCGAGGTCGGGGGCCGCCGGGATGGCGTCGGGGAGGCCCCCGGCCGCACCCGCGGCGGCGCCGCCGGCCGCCAGCACGCCGCGGATCAGCGCGGCGAGCAAGGTGTCCTCGGCGCCGTAGCGCCAGCGCAGGGCGACGTCGGCATGCCGGTCGAGCTTCTGTGGGCGACCGCCAATGACGACGACCCGGGCCCCTCGGCCGATGGCCTTCAACAGGTTGAGGAAGAGCACGGGGGCTTCCTCTTCGACGTCCAACCCGGCGACGACGACGGTCGTGCCGGCGCCGATGTCGGTCAGCCGCGTCTCGGGGCCGACCCCGGCGCGCGCCACGGTGTCGTCGCGGACGACCGCCGGCCGATGGTCGACGTTGTTGCTGCCCAGGACGGCGCGCAGGAAGCGGCCGAAGAGGTACAGGTCCTCGTTGGGGACGCTGCCGCCCGCGATGCCGCCGATGGCCGCCCCCCCGTCGGCGTCGCGGATGGCGCGCAGCCGCGACGCCGCCTCGTCGAGCGCCTCGTCCCACGTCGCGGGGGTCAGCACGCCGCCGCGTCGGACCAGCGGCGTGGTCAGGCGCTCCGGCGCGGCGGCGTGGTGGTGGCCGAAGCGGCCCTTGTCGCACAGCCAGATCTCGTTGACCGCGTCGTTGCGGCGCGGCATCACGCGCTCGATGGCGCCGACGAAGCGCGTGTCGAGCATGGTGTTGCAGCCCACGGGGCAGTGCGGGCACACGCTGGGCCGGCCGACGAGCTCCCACGCGCGCGCCTGGAAGCGGAAGTCGCGGGTGGTCAGCGCGCCGACCGGGCAGATGTCGGTGGTGTTGCCGGAGAAGTAGCTCCGGAAGGGCGGGTCGGAGAACGTCACGATCTCCATGCCGCGCCCGCGGTTCTCGAAGCCGAGCACGGGGTCGGCCGCGATCTCGTCCTGGAAGCGGATGCAGCGGGCGCACAGCACGCACCGTTCGCGGTCGAGCACGATCAGCGGGCCGAGCGGCACGGGCTTGGGGAAGTGGTACTTCTCGGCCCACGTGAAGCGGCTTCGGCCCGGGCCGTAGCGCATCGTCAGGTTTTGCAGCGGGCACTCGCCGCCCTTGTCGCACACCGGGCAGTCCAGCGGGTGGCTGGTCAACAGGAGCTCGAGCACCGACCGCCGCGCGTCGGCCACCGCGGAGGTGGTGGTGCGGATGACCATGCCCTCGCTGGCGGCGGTGGTGCAGCCGGCCTGGAGCTTGGGCATGAACGCGATGACGGGGTTGCCGTCGGCATCCGCCTCGACCTGGCCCGTCGCCCGGTCGACCTTGGGCGTGCCGACCTCGACGAGGCACATCCGGCACATGCCCACCGGTGCGAGGTTCGGGTGGTGGCAGAAGATCGGGATCTCGACGCCGACCTGGTGGGCGGCGTCGACGGCGCTCGTCCCGGCCGGCACCTGCACGGCGATGCCGTCGACGACGATGTTGACGAGCTTGGGGTCAGGCATGCGCTTGGCCGTTCTGCGCCGCGGCGCCTGCCGCGGCCCGATCGTAGTCCTCGCGGAAAAGCTGGAGCGTGCTGCGCGGCGCCGACAGCGCGAACTCGCCCAGCGGGCAGAAGCACTTGCCGTCGATCTGGCGCGCGATGTCGCCGATGAGGTCGACGTCGGCGGCGGTGCCCTGGCCGGCGACGAGGCGCCGGTAGACCTGCTTCAGCCAGTAGGTGCCCTCGCGGCACGGCGAGCACTTGCCGCAGCTCTCGTGCTGGAAGAAGCGGGTGGTCTTGTCGGCGACCCACACCATGTCGGTGGTCTCGTCGAGCACGATGAACGACGCCGAGCCGAGCGTCGAGCCCGCCGCCGCCACGCGCTCCCAGTCCAGCGGCAGCCCGGCGAGCTTCGCGGCCGGCGTCACGGGCGACGAGGCGCCGGCGGGCATGATGGCCTTGAGCGCCCGGCCCTTCCACACGCCGCCGGCCAGCGCCATCAGGTCCTCGAACGGCGTGCCGAGCGGCACCTCGTAGTTGCCCGGCCGCTCGACGTGTCCCGACAGGCAGAAGACCTTGGTCCCGGGGCTCTTTTCGGTGCCGATGGCCTTGAACCACGCGGCGCCCTTCTCGACGATGGGCGGCACGTTGGCCAGCGTCTCGGTGTTGTTGACGACGGTCGGCCGGGCATACAGGCCGGCGACGGCCGGGAACGGCGGCTTGAGGCGCGGCTGGCCGAGCTCGCCCTCGAGCGAGTTGAGGAGCGCGGTCTCCTCGCCGCAGATGTACGCGCCGGCGCCGGGGGTCACGTACACCTCGCAGGTGTAGTCGGTGCCGTGCAGCCGCTGACCCAGCCACCCGGCGGCGCGCGCACGGGCGACGGCGGCCTCGAGCACCTTCATCTCCTGCCAGAACTCGCCGCGGCAGTAGATGTACACCGCCTGCGCGCCGATCGCGTAGGCCGCCAGCGCGGCGCCCTCGATGACCTGGTGCGGGTTGCGCAGCGTCAGCTCGTGGTCCTTGAACGTGCCGGGCTCGCTCTCGTCGTTGTTGACGACGATGTACTTGGGGTACACGTCGCGCGGGCAGAACGACCACTTGAGCCCGGTCGGGAAGCCGGCGCCGCCGCGGCCGCGCAGGCCGCTGGCCTTGACGATGTCGAGCACCTCGGCGGGCTGCATCGTGGTCACGGCCCGCTTGAGCTGGGCGTAGCCGCCGTGCGCCACGTACACGTCGAGGTCGTGCAGGTCGGGGATGTCGCGGTGGCGGAGGACGACGTGCATCTCACCCATGCGGCGCCGCCATCTCGGACGGCGGCCCGAACCCGAACGGCGGCCGCCGCGGCGGGTTCGCCGCGGCCTTGGCGCGCCACTCGGCGACGAGCGCGTCGAGCTTCTCGGGGGTCAGGTCGAGCACGTACTCGAGGTTGACCTGCATCATCGGCGCGTGGTCGCACGCGGCCAGGCACATCACGCACTCGAGCGTGAACAGCCCGTCGGCGCTGGTCTCGCCGGGCCGGCAGCCGAGCTTCTCCGCCACGACGGGCAGGAAGTCGTCGGCGCCGCGCAGGGCGCACGGCAGGTCGTTGCAGTATTGCACGACATAACCGCCGTGCGGGTGCTCGAGGAACAGCGTGTAGAAGCCGGCCACGCCGCGCACCTGCGTGGGGTCCATGTGGAGGATGCCGGACACCTCGTCGATGGCCTCGGGCGTGAGGTGGCCGTACGCCGCCTGCGCCAGGTACAGCAGCCGCAGCACCGCCGACGCCTGCCGACCGGGCGGGTAGTTGGCGATGGCGGCCTGGATCTCGGCGGGGAATGTGGTCTGGAGCGTGCCCATGTCAGCGATCCACCTCTCCGAGCACCGGGTCGAGGCTGGCGACCGCGGTCACGAGGTCGGCGATGAGGCCGCCCCTGACCATGGTCTCGAGGGCCTGCAGGTTGGTGAACGACGGCGAGCGCATGTGGACGCGCCACGGCTTGCCGCTGCCGTCCGAGACGACGTACATGCCCATCTCGCCGCGCGGCGCCTCGACGCCGGCGTACACCTCGCCCGGCGGCGGCTTGAAGCCCTCGGTCCACAGCTTGAAGTGGTGGATCACGGCCTCCATGCTGTCGTACAGCTCGTGCTTGGGCGGCGGCGCCACCTTGCGGTCGGCGGTGATCCACGGACCGCCCGGCAGCCGGTCGAGCGCCTGCGATGCGATCTTGACGGCCTCGCGCATCTCGCCGATCCGGACGAGGTAGCGGGCGTAGGCGTCGCCGGCGGTGGCGGTGGGGACGGCGAAGTCGTAGGTCTCGTAGCCGCAGTAGGGCACGGCCTTGCGCAGGTCGTAAGCCACGCCGGTGGCGCGCAGGATCGGGCCCGTGACGCCCCAGGCCACGGCCTGGTCGGCGGTGATGCGGGCGACGCCGACCGTCCGCTCGCGCCAGAAGGCGTTGCCGGTGAGCAGCGTCTCGTACTCGTCGATGGCGGGCGGCAGGCGGCGCAGGATCTCGGCCACGGCCTCCCGGAACCCGTCGGGCAGGTCGCACGCCAGGCCGCCTGGCCGGAAGTAGCTCGGGAACATCCGCTGGCCGCCGGTCATCTCGACGAGGTCGAGGATCAGCTCGCGCTCGCGGAAGGCGTACAGCATCATCGAGCTGGCGCCGAGGTCGAGGGCGTGGATGCCGAGGCACACCAGGTGGCTGGCGACGCGGTCGAGCTCGCATAGGATGACGCGGGTCACGGTGGCGCGGTCGGGGACGTCGACGCCGAGCAGGCGCTCGACGGCCAGGACGTAGGCCAGCTCGTTGTGGAGCGGCGAGAGGTAGCCCATCCGGGGCGCCAGCGTGCAGCCCTTGACGTAGGTCTTGTGCTCGAACGTCTTCTCGATGCCGGTGTGCAGGTAGCCGATGTCGGGCGTGAGGCTGAGCACGGTCTCGCCGTCGACCTCGGCGATGACGCGCAGGACGCCGTGGGTGCTCGGGTGGTGCGGCCCGATGTTGAGCACCATCGGCGCGTCGACGACGGGCTCGGCCGGCGCGACGGCGCGGGCCGGCGCCGGCGGGGGCTGGAGCAGGTCGAGCTCGTCCACGGGCTTCATTCCTTGGCCTGCGGCTTCTGGCGGTAGATCGCTTCCTGGTTGAACGTGAAGGCGATCTCCTCGTAGCGCAGCGGGTGGTCCTTGCGCAGCGGGAAGCCGTCGTAGTCGGCGGGCATGAGGATGCGCCTGAGGTCGGGATGGCCCGCGAACTCGATGCCGAAGAGGTCGTACGTTTCGCGCTCGTGCCAGTTGGCGGTGGGGTAGACCGCGGTGAGCGTCGGCACGACGGGGTCGTCTCCCGGCGCCGGCACCTTGACGCACAAGAGGCGCGCGGGGTCGTCGGGCGGGGGCGCGGCCTGGCCGGCCATGACGGCGGCCGGGATGCGGGCGAAGTGGTACACCACCTGGAACCGGGGCTCGACGCGCAGGTAGTCGACGGCGGTCACCGACCGCAGGAGCTGGTAGCCGCGTTCGTCGCGCAGGAACCGCGCGACGTCGGCGATGGCGGCGCGGTCGACGACGGCGGTGGGCTCGCGGGCGCCGGCGCCGCCGTCGTCGTGGGCGGCGACGGCGGCCCCGAAGCGCTCGACGAGGGCGGTGAGGTCGGCGGCCGCGGCGGCGTGGACGCGTGCGAGTGGGGTGGTGGGGGTGGGCGATGGGTTCATGGTTGGTGGTCGTGTGCCCCGCAGGCGTCGGGACCGGCGGGCGGCGCGGCGGACCGGAGCCGGGCCGTATTATAAGGGGGGGGCGGGGGGTGTCAAACGGGGGGGTGGGATCCGTATCTGGAAGGCGCCGAGTGGGCGAGCGTCCATGTCGAGCTGAGCGCCGAGATCGCCCGCCAGCTCGCCCCGAAGGTACGCCCGCGCTACGTGGTGCGGACCATGCGGCGCTTCGTCGTCGACGGCGACGATGCGATCGCGATCGCCGACGTCTACCCGGACATCGCCGTCGCGCGCTCGCCCAGCGCGGTGCCACGGCCGCGCCCCACCCCCGAAGACGCGGACCCGCGCCGACCCCCGAGCACGGCCGTGACGACGCCGCTCCCGTTGCGCATCAGCGCACCCATGCCGGTGCGCGTCCCGCACGTGACCGTCGAGATCCGCGACGTCGCCAGCCGCGGGCTGGTGACCGCCATCGAGGTCTTGTCGCCGGCCAACAAGCGCGGGCTGGGGCATCGCCAGTACCTCGCCCGACGACAGCGTCTGCTGCTCAGCAGCGCCCACCTGATCGAGATCGACCTGCTGCGGTCCGGGCAACGCCCACCGATGGACGCGCCGTTGCCCCCGGCCCCGTACTTCGTGTTCGTCAGCCGCGCCGAAGATCGCCCCGTGATCGACGTCTGGCCCATCGGCCTCGACATGGCGCTGCCGATCATCCCCGTCCCGCTGCTCGCCGGCGACCCCGACGCGACCCTCGACCTGCAACAGGCGTTCGACGCCGTCTACGACGGGATGGGCTACGACCTGTCCGTCGACTATAGCCGCCCCCCGAACGTACCGCTTGCCGACGCCGACGCGGCGTGGGCGGAGGAGCGGTTGCACGCGCAGCGGTCGTGACGGTGCCGACCCGCCGCCACGATGGCGCCGGTCACGGTCCCCGACGGAGTCCACCCGCGCATCGGACGGACCCATCCACATCGAATCCGCATCATCGGACGCTCGAAGCCGTCCACACCCTGACGGTCGCGGTGTACGCCATCAACGAGCAGCAGAGCGAGATCCTGCGCCGGCTCGAGGGGCGCGGTTGAACCGCGCCATGCTCCCAGCCGACCAGGGAGCTCATCCGTCCGCGCCTGGCTATTGCCGCGGCCAGAACCGTTCCGGCGGGCACGGGTCGAAGGCGCCCGCGATGGACCGGTAGACCGCCGCCAGGTCCTCGCCGTCGGGTGCGAAGAAGTAGTCCGTCGGCCGCGAGGCCATCGCGCGCAGCGCGTCGGTCTCGACGTCGTCGCCCAGCCCGATGGTGAACAGGCGGATGCCGGCCGCTTTGACGTCGCCGGCGGCAGCCACCGCCGCGGCCACCGGCTCGGGGTTGTTGCGGCCGTCGGTCAGGACGATGACCGCCGCCTGCCGATCGGGGAGCGCGCGCGGGCCCCGCAGCTCGGTCAAGGCCGCCCGGAGTCCGAGGTCGATGCGCGTGAGCTGCGCCATCTCGATGCCCGCCAGGGCGCCCTCGAGCGCCGCGCGATCGCCGGTCAGCGGTGCCGCCAGCCACGCCGCGGCGTTGAAGCCGACGACGCCGGCCCGGTCGACCGGCAGGTCGAGCTCGCCGAGGAAGAGACTGGCCGCATCTCGCGCCGCGTCGAGTTTGGGGCGGCCGGCGCGAGTCGGGTCGCGCATGCTGGTCGACGCGTCGATGACGAGCACGACGTCGATGCCGGGCCGGCGCGGGTCGCACGGCGGGTCGCGGAGGATCAGCGGGAGGTAGATCGGTGCTGGCTCGGGCGACGGTGTGGCCGTGGCGGTCGCCGTCGGTGTTTGCGTCGGGGAGGGCGACGGCGTTGCCGTCGGCGTGCGCGTCGGGGTCGATGTCGGCGTCGCGGTGGCAGAGGGCGACGGCGTGGCAGATGCGGTCGGCGTCGCCGTCGGCGTGGGCGTCCACGTCGCGCCGCAGAGCGACTCGACGTCGCCGAGCGTGAGGCGCGCCGCGGCGGGCATCGAGACGTCGCTGTCCAACGCCGTCCGTGCCTCCGGCTGGTGTGCACGGGCCGGGCCGACCGGCATCTCGGGCAGCCAGGCCAGCATCCGCTCGTCCACGCACACGTCCTCGCGGCGCACCTTCCGCCCGGTCGGGTTGGCGTACCACAGCAGGCCCGTGGTGGGCGCCCCGTTGCGGTCCGCGCCGAGCATGGTGTTGACGACGGTGTCAAGAGCCGGCACCGCGGCCAGGCCGCCCTGACTGCTCTCGTCGGCGAGATCGGTCGCATCGTCGTAGTGTTCCGGCCGCGCCGTGGCGGTCCAGGCGGGGCCTGCTCGTACGGCCCGCAGGATGTCGCCCATCCCCAGACCGAAGGGTTCGCCGGGCGCGTCGTTGAGGATGTAAGTCAGGATGCGCAGCATGTCCGGCAGGCGGTCGCGGAAGCCGAGAATCAGGTTGTCGGCGGCGTCGAGCTCGAGATCGGCGAGGATCGGCATCGGGTAGACGGCGTGGGCTGCGAAGTCGTTCACGTTCGGAAGGTCGGTCCACGGCCGCCAGCGCAGGCTGGTGATGTTCCGCCCGATCAGGCGCATGCTGCCGCGCGGCTCGTCCAGGTCCAGCGCGGCGACGCGCGCCATGTCCCGACCGTCCGGCGCGCTGGCAAAGACCACGGCTTCCAGGTCGGAGCCGAGGTCGCTGGTCGCCGCGCTGTTGACGACGCCGTGGAACACCCGGCCGGCGTGGAACGCCAGCCCGAACGGCCGCGCGTCGGCGGCCCACGGCTCGGCGGCGGCGCCGTGAGCGAAGCTGCCCAGGAGCGCGCCGCCGGGCACCGCGAAGCGGTAGATCCGTCGGTCGAAGAGGTTCATCACGTACAGCTCGGTGGCAGCGTCGTTGAGGTCGATGTCCCCCAGGCTGGTCTTGCCCGCCCACCGCGCGGCGCTGTTGTCCGCGCCCCGCACCTGCGGCGAATGTTGGTCGGCGCCGGCATCGGGCACGGTGGCGAAGAGGCTCACCATGCCGGCGTCGAGGTCGACGCGGTAGATCGCGCCCGGGCCGCCGGGGCCGAACGCGACCTGCCGCTTGTGGAACGCCGCGGCATACACGGCATGCTCCGGCCGGCTGTACGCCAGCCCCCACACGGCGCCGATCTCCCCCGCACGGACCAGCCGGAAGTGCTGCGCGTCGGTCGGGCTGTCGCGCAGCACGACGAGGGCGCCCGGGTCGACGGCCGGCGAGGTGCCGGCGCCCTCTGGCAGGGGATAGCAGGCGGTGACGAGGAACGGGTTCTCGGTGGCGCACGCCGCCTCGACGTCCGCCAGATCCGGCCGGCCCGCCTCGGGCTCGGCGCCGGCCACGCCGGCCAGGCATACCGCCAGGACGCCGAGCGCGAACCCGGCGCGGATGGCCTCGACCGCCCGGCGGCGAGAGATCGTTGGGCTTGGCTTCACGGCAGCCTCCTTGGAGCGGCGCCTTGCGGGCGACGGCCGCCGTGGCGCAGCTTTTCCCTCGGGGATCGCCAACCTCGGCGACGGCGACGCTGCCAAGACGAGCCATGGCGGGTGAATGTGACGGTGTGGACCTGCAACGAGCAGTCCCTGGTGCCCATCGGGATCGCTCGGGACGGCCGTATCGACTTCCCGCTCGATCGTCTCCAGCACAGGCTCGACCTCTGTGTAGAGACGCCTGGGAGCTTGGCGGCGCGCCTTCTTCGACCGCTACGGTCGATCCGCCGTCGCCGGCGCCCTATCCCCCCGGCCGCCGCCCCAGCTCCGGCCCGGACCGCCAGACCAGCCCGAGCGCCGCGAGCCTCAGCACCGGCGGCAGCAGCACGGCCACGGCGTACCACCGCAGCCCGACGCGCCAGCGGGCCATGCGCCCGAAGAAGGTCGCCAGGCCGGGGCGGCCCTCCACGATGGCCGTGACGAGCGCCCTGCCGACGAACGGCCCGAAGACGAACAGCAGCCACGCGTCCGACGGGTACCGGACCGACATGGCGTAGCCGAAGAAGGACGTCGACCACGCGATCGCCCACGGCGTGGCCGACCCGGGCGGGGCGGTGCTGGCGGTCGGCGTGCGCGACGCGCCGCCGACTGCGGCGGCGGCTGCTCGATCGCCCCCGGCGAGGCCGGCGGCACCGAAGTGCGCCTGCGCCTGC
>QEVT01000240.1 GCA_003576755.1 bacterium
CTGCCCCCCGCGCCCACCAGGTCGGCGCCGACCCCGACGTCGTCGCCGCTCCTGCCGCCGGCGACGACGCCCACCCTGTCGCCGATGCCGAGCCCGACCGCGCCGCCGCCGACGGGCACGCCGACGGCGACGGGCACGCCGACGCCGACCGGCACGGTGACGCCGCCGACGGCGACGCCGGGGGGTGGCCATTGAGCGGACGAGGCAAGCGGCAAGACCGGAGGGCGTGACATGTCAAGCCGACGGAGATCCCGCGCCTGGGAGCGCGGGCTTCCAGGCCACATACCCGTGGTGCGCCGGCGCCGTTTCTACGACGTGTCGCGCCGCCGGCGAGCCGCGCCTACTCCGGCGGGCGGGCCGTGCCGAGGGGTCGCAGCGCAGGCCGTCCGGCCTGCGCGCGCGCCAGGGCGGCGGCGTTGAGCTCGCGGGCCAGGATCTCCTCGATCATCTCGCGCTCGCGCCGATCGGCCAGGGTGTCGCGCGGGCGCAGGAGAAGGTAGATCAGCAGCCCGAAGACGTTGAACGCGAGCACGAGCAAGACCGCGCCCCAGCGCGCCCAGCGCTCGCGCGACCGTGCCGCGGCGTCGCGCGCCGTCCACACGGCCAAGCTGAGGAGCACCAGCGCCGTGGCGGCGCCGCACCCGGCAAAGGCGAGCCAGAGGAGGGTGGCGATGCGTTCGGGGATCGCGATGTCGGGCGGGGTCATGGCAGGCACCGATTATAGACGGGCGGGGGTGGCGGGGCCAGTTCCCGGCGCGACGATGCTATAATCGTCCTCGACTTCGGGTCGGTCCGACCGATCCAAAGGGGGTCGCGCGCCATGATCGAAGTGATGGTCGAGAGCATCCGGGTAAGCTTGGTGACGCAGCAGCGGCTGGTGGTGCTGCGCGAGAACGACAGCCCACGCTTCCTGCCGATCTGGATCGGCCCGTTCGAGGCCGATGCCATCAACATGGGCCTGCAGCGGCCCGACGTGCCCCGCCCGATGACCCACGACCTGCTCGGCATGGTCATCCACGACCTCGGGGCCCACGTGCGGCACGTGTGCATCAACGACATGCGCGACGAGACGTTCTACGCCCAGCTCGTGGTCGACGCCGACGGGCGCGACGTGACCATCGACGCCCGGCCCAGCGACGCCATCGCCCTGGCCGTGCGGGTCGGCGTCCCGATCTTCGTCGCCGAGTCGGTGATGGACGTGGCGGGGCAGCTCCCCGCCGCCGACGTCCGCGAGGAAGGCGACGCCCAGGCCGTCGTGGCCGACGCCGGCGACGACAGCCTCGAGGTCTTCCGCGACTTCATCGAGTCGCTCGACCTCGGCGACCTCGACGAAGACTGACCCACACCCGCCAACGTCTGGCCGCGGACGAGATCCCTCGCCCATCGCCGGGACGCGAGGAGCCTCGATGGCCGTTCCCGACACACTGGCCCCCGCCAACGTCGACGCCGAGCAGGCGGTGCTCGGCTCGATCCTGATCGAGCCGACCGCCATCGTGCGCGTGGCGTCCAGCCTGCGCCCCGACGACTTCTTCCGGCCGGCCCACGCCCGCATCTACGCGGCGATGCTCGACCTCTACGGCCGCCGCGAGATCATCGACACCCTGACGCTGCGGTCGGAGCTCGAGCGCGCCGGGCAGCTCGAGGAGGTCGGCGGCTCGGCGTACCTGACCGCCGTGCTCGAGCGGACGCCGGTGGCCACGCACGTCGAGCACTACGCCGGGCTCGTCGAGCGCGCCGCGCTGCGGCGCCGCCTCATCGACGCGGCCGGGCAGATCGCCCGCATCGCCTACGACGACGCGTCCGACACCATCGAGGAGACGATCGACCAGGCCGAGTCGGCGATGTTCCAGGTGGTCGGCGACCGGCGCCGGCGGGACCTCCAGCCGCTCAACGACCTCCTCGACGCCTACTTCGAGCGCATCGAGGAGATCCAGGCCAACCGCGAGACCATGCTCGGCGTGCGCAGCGGGTTCGCCGACCTCGACCGCCTGCTCGGCGGCCTGCAGCCATCGGACCTCTGCGTGGTCGCCGGCCGGCCCGGCATGGGCAAGACGAGCTGGCTGTTGTCGGTGGCGATGAACGTCGCCCACACCGGACGCACCGTGGCCCTCTTCAGCCTCGAGATGAGCGCCGAGCAGCTCGTGCAGCGCCTGATCGCCAGCGAGACCGGCATCAGCTCGCACAAGCTGCGCATGGGCGACATCAGCTACGACGAGACCGAGCTGGTGATGCGCGCCATCGGCCGCCTGGCGCCGCTGCCGCTGTACATCGACGACACGCCGGGCATCACGCCGTTCGAGCTGCGCAACAAGGTGCGCCGCCTGCACAGCGAGCGCGGCGTCGACCTCGTCATCGTCGACTACCTCCAGCTCATGCACGGCGGCCGTCAGAGCGAGAACCGGGTGCAGGAGATCAGCCTGATCTCGCGCCACCTGAAGGGGCTGGCGCGCGAGGTGCGCGTCGCCGTCATCGCCGCCAGCCAGCTTTCGCGCGCGGTCGAGAGCCGCGCCGACCGGCGCCCGCAGCTGTCGGACCTGCGCGAGTCCGGCTCGATCGAGCAGGATTCCGACATGGTGGTCTTCCTCTACCGCGACGCGGTCTACAACGAGGACACCGAGAAGAAGAACATCGCCGAGATCATCGTGGCCAAGCACCGCCACGGCCCGACGGGCACGGTCGAGCTGGTGTTCGTGCCGCACGAGACCCGCTTCCGCGACCTCGCGCCGTCGAGCCCGCAGGCGGAACGCGAGCCGACGTGGTGAGCCGCGGCTTCCCCGACCGCGCGCGATGCACGCCGGTGCCGGACGTGTTCTTCAGCCACGACCTGCCGGCGCTGGGCGACCCGGTCGCCATCAAGGTGTTCCTGCACCTGGCCTGGCGCATCCACCGCCGCCCGCCCCGCTCGGCGCCGGCGATGCGGCTCGACGTGCTGGCGGCCGACGCCACGCTGCGCCGCGGCGTCCTGGCCCTCGGGGTCGACGCCGACGGGATCGCGGCCGGCATCGAAGGCGCGGCCCTGCGGCTGGTGGAGATGGGGCTGCTGCTCGACGCGCGCCTTGCCGGCCCCGACCGGCCGGAGCGGTGGCTCATGCTCAACGACCGCCACGGCCGCGCGTTTCAGGCCCGGCTGGCGGACGAGCCGGCCCTCCTGCCGGGCGCGCCGGCGCCGGACACGCTCCCGGCGGCCCCGCGCCCGACGATCTTCGCGCTGTACGAGCAGAACATCGGGCTGCTGACGCCGCTCGTGGTCGAGGACCTGCGGGAGGCCGAGGCGGTGTACCCGTGGGAGTGGATCGAGGACGCGATGCGCGAGGCCGTGGCCCACAACGCGCGCCGCTGGAGCTACGTGCGGGCGATCCTCGACCGGTGGGCGGTCGAGGGCCGAGAAGAGGGACGGAAACGACATGCGACCGATCGGCGACGTGATCCGGCCGTTCGAAAACGCGATAGCGAAGGGCCGTACGCCGCGTTCGTCGAGCGCTGACGGGCGGCCCGGCCGCGGGCCGGGCGGCGGCGACGGCCCCGCCGATCGGCGGGGATCGGACGGCGGCGACGGCGGGGCCCACGGCGGCGACGGCCGTCCGGACTGCCCGCGGTGCGGCGGGCTGGGCTGGCTCCGCCGCGACGTGGCGGTGGGCCACCCCGACTTCGGCAAGGCCTTCCCGTGCGACTGCCTGGCCGACGAGCTCGAGGCGCGCCGGCTGGCCGGCGTGCGCGATGCGTCGAACATCGCCGCGCTGGGCCACATGACCTTCTCCACCTTCCGCCTCGACGCGCCGGGCAACACGCCCGAGGCGCTGCGCAGCCTGCAGATCGCGTTCGACGCGGCGTCGCACTTCGCGGCGCAACCGGCGGGCTGGCTGGTGCTGCAGGGCGGCTACGGCTGCGGCAAGACCCACCTGGCGGCGGCGATCGTCAACGCCCGGCTCGGCCAGGGGGCCCCGGCGGTCTTCATCGCCGTGCCGGACCTCCTGGACCACCTCCGGGCGGCGTATGCGTCCGACGTGCCCCAGGACGGCTTCGACGCGCGCTTCGAGGCCGTGCGCAACGCGCCGCTCCTGGTGCTCGACGACCTCGGGACCGAGGCGCCGACGGCGTGGGCGGCCGAGAAGCTCTTCCAGCTCCTCAACCACCGCTACAACGCCAAGCTGCCGACGGTCATCACCACCAACCACGACCTCGACGTGCTCGACGAGCGCCTGCGCTCGCGGCTGGGGCACTACGGGCTGGTCCGGCCGATCACGATCTCGGCGCTCGACTACCGGGGCGGCACGGGCCAGGCCGACGGGACCGAGCTGTCGACGCTGCACCTCTACGGCCACATGACGTTCCAGACCTGGGACGTCCGCGCCGGCGCGGTCGAGCCGGCCGCGGCCGAGAACCTGGCGCGGGCGGCCCGCGTGGCGCGCAGCTTCGCCGAGGCGCCCCACGGCTGGCTGGTGCTGCTCGGCGACCACTTCTGCGGCAAGACGCACCTGGCCGCCGCCATCGCCAACCACCGCATGGGCGAGGGCGAGAACCCGGTGTTCGTCGTGGTGCCCGACCTCCTCGACCACCTGCGCGCGACGTTCAGCCCGACCAGCCGCGTGCGCTACGACAAGCGCTTCGAGGACATCCGCTCGAGCCGCCTCTTGATCCTCGACGACCTCGGGACCGAGAGCGCCACGCCATGGGCGCAGGAGAAGCTCTACCAGCTGCTCAACCACCGCTACACCTCGGGGCTCCCGACCGTCATCACCACCGCCACCCCGCTGGGCGACATCCCGCCGCGGCTGCGCAGCCGGATGCTCGACCGGCGCGTCTGCACGATCTTCGAGATCCAGGCGCCGCCGTACCGGCCGGCGCCGGCCGGGCCGGCCGGCGGGACCGCGCGGCGATCGGCCGGCGGCCCGCGCACGGGCGCCCCGCCTCCGCGACGGCCAACGCGGGCCGGAACCGACCCGCGTTGACCGTTCGATCCGGCCTGCCCGCGGCCGGGCCGGCCCCCGCCCGCGCCGTCATCCTCAAGCCGTGTTGCCTCGGCGACGTCCTCATGGCGACGGCGCTGGCCGCCGCGCTCAAGGCCGCGTGGCCGGCCACGCGGCTCGACTTCGCGGTCGGCCGGTACAGCCGGCCGGCGCTGGCCGGCAACCCCGACGTGGCCGACGTGGTCGACGCGTCGGGGTGCCTGCGCGGGGAGCGCCCGGCGCTCGCCGGGCCGCGCCTGGCGTGGCGGCTGCGCCGCCGGCGCTACGGCGTCGCCTTCGTCCCCGACCGCTCGCCGATCACGGCCGTCATCGCGCGGCTGGCGGGCATCGGCGTGCGCGTGGGGCTCGACAGCGGCGGCCGCGGGCGGTGGCACACCGTCCGCGTGCCCGTCCCCCCGGATCGGCACGAGCTGCTGCTCTACCTCGACCTGGCGCGCGCCGCCGGCGTCCCGGTCCCGGACCGTCCGCGGCCGGTCTTCGTGCCGTCGGCGGGCGATCACGCGCGGGCCGCGGCGCTGCTGGCCGGCGCCGCCGGCGGGCCCGTCGGCACGCGCGTCGCCATCCACCCCGGCGGCGGCGTCAACCCCGGCATGACGCTGCTCGGCAAGCGCTGGCCGCCCGAGCGCTTCGCCGCCGTGGCCG
>QEVT01000241.1 GCA_003576755.1 bacterium
CGCGGGGCCGTCGGCCGCGGCGGGCGCGCTCAGCCGGCCGATGACGGCGACGGTGGCGGCGAGGGCCATGCAGGCGAGAGCGAAAGAGAACGTCGTGCGGAAGAGGCGGCCGGGGCGAGACATGGTGCGCTCCTGGATCGTGGTTCGCGGCGCGTGACCCTCGTGTCGGCAAGCCGCAGGGTGGGCGGGTCGGGCCGCGACGGCGGCCCCGTCCCCTTCTCTTGGGACGCACGGCCGACCGGGAACGTGACGCGACCCATTCTAGCATCGGGTCCGGATCGCCGGCGACCCCCCTGCCCCGTTCGGATCGACCTGTGGCGCCGGCCTCAACCCTTCGGCGCCACGGCCCACCGGTAGAACGCGTGCTTGGTCGCCTCCGACACCGCGACGTAGAGCCCCGTGATGCCGATCACCGTCGCCAGCAGCGCCGGCGGCAGCGGCACGAAGCCGAACGCGCGGCCGGCCGCCGGGACATAGGGCAGCGCCACGGCGGCCAGCGCGACCACGGCCGTCGATGCCACCAGCCAGCGGCTCGGCCGGCTGCGCAGGAACGGCCGCCGGGTGCGGACGACCAGCGCGATCGCCAGCTCGGTCAGGAGCGACTCGAGGAACCACCCGGTGCGGAAGGTCGCCGGACCGGCCCGGAAGACCCACAGCAGCACGCCGAACGTCACGAAGTCGAACGCCGCGCTGACCAGCCCGAACAGCACCATGAAGCGTTGGATGAACGCGAGGTCCCACCGGCGCGGCGCCGCCACCATCTCGGGGTCGACGTTGTCGCCGGCGATCGTCAGCGCCGGGAAGTCCGACAGGAAGTTGTTGAGCAGGACCTGGGTCGCCAGGAGCGGCAGGAACGGCAGGAACGCCGACGCGGCCGCCATGCTGAACATGTTGCCGAAGTTGGCGCTCGTCGTCGTGAAGACGTACTTGATCGAGTTGGCGAACGTCCGCCGGCCTTGCGCGATGCCGTCGCGCAGCACGCCGAGGTCGCGCGAGAGGAGCACGAAGTCCGCCGCCTCGCGCGCCACGTCGACCGCGCCGTCGACCGAGATCCCGGCATCCGCCGCGTGCAGCGCCGGCGCGTCGTTGATGCCGTCGCCCATGTAGCCCACGACGTGGCCGGACTTGCGGAGCGCCAGGATGATGCGTTCCTTCTGGTTGGGGTCGACCTCGGCGAAGAGGCTGGTCCGGTCGGCGAGGTGGACCAGCGCCTCGTCGCTCAGCGCCGTGACCTGCGCGCCGGTCAGCACCCCGGCCACCGGCAGACCCACCTCGCGTGCGACGTGCTCGGCGACGGCGTGGTGGTCGCCGGTGACGATCTTGAGCGTGACGCCCAGGCGCGCCAGGGCCGCGACCGTCGCGCCGGCATCGGGCTTCGGCGGGTCGAAGAACCGCAGGAAGCCCCGGAACTCCAGGTCGGTCTCGTCGTCGCGGCCGAGCCTTCGCCCGGCCGGGTCGACCGGCCGGGTGGCCACGCCGAGCACGCGGTACCCCTGGGCGCTCCACGCGCGGAAGCGCGCGAGGATCGCGGCGCGGGCCTCGGCGTCGAGCGCCTGCGGCGGATGCCGTCCGTCGCCGACGGACGCGCAGGCGGCCAGCAGCGGCTCCAACGCGCCCTTCGTCACCATCGACGGCGCCGCATCCCCGTCGCGGACCACCACGCTGAGCCGCTTGCGCACGAAGTCGTACGGGATCTCGTCGAGCTTCTCGACCCCACGGGCCGTCGCGCCGGCCGTGCCGCCCTCGGCCGGGCCGGCGGCCGTCAGGATCGCCTCGTCGAGCGGGTTGGCCAGGCCCGTCTGAAAGCGCGCGTTCAGCCAGCCGGCGCGCAGCACGGCGGCGGACGGACGGCCCTCGGCGTCCAGCGCGCCGTCGAGCCGCACGACGCCCTCGGTGAGCGTGCCGGTCTTGTCGGTGCACAGGACGTCCATGCTGCCGAAGTCCTCGATGGCGTTCAGCCGGCGCACGATGACGCCGCGCCCGGCCATGGCCCGCGCCCCCTTGGCGAGGTTGACGCTGATGATGGCCGGCAAGAGCTCGGGCGTCATGCCGACGGCGAGCGCGATCGCGAAGAGCAGCGCGTCGACCGGGGGCTTGCGGTCGATGACGTTGAGGGCGAAGACCGCCAGCACCATCCAGAACATCACGTGGGTCAGGAGGTAGCCGAACTGCCGGATCCCGCGCTCGAACTGCGTCTCCGGCGCCTGGGCGGCCAGGCGCTCGGCGATCTCGCCGTAGGCGGTGCCGCGGCCCGTGCGCACCACCAGCAGCGTCGCCGTGCCGCTGCGGACGTTCGTCCCGGCGAACAGCGCGTTGGTCCGACCCGCGAGCGGGGCGTCGGCCGCGGCGATGCCGGCGGCCTTGGCCACCGGGAACGTCTCGCCCGTCAGGATCGCCTGGTTGACGTGGAGGTCGCGCGCGTCCACCACCACCCCGTCGGCCGGGACGATGCTCCCGGCGGAGAGCTCGACGACGTCGCCGACGACGATGTCCTCGACCGGCACGGTGGCCGTGTCGCCGCCGCGCCGCACCCGGGCGGTCAGGCGCAGCCGCGCCCGCAGCTCGGCCACGGCGTTCGACGCCGCGTGCTCCTGCCAGAAGCCGAGGACCGTGCTGGCGGCGACGATGCACGCGATGATGAGCGCGTCGACCCACTCCTGCACGGCCGCCGAGACCGCGGCTGCGCCGACGAGGACCAGCACGAGCGGGCTCTTGACCTGGTTGATCGCCAGGCCGAGCGTGGTGATCCGCGCCCGCACGCGCGGGGCGTTCGGCCCGTCGCGCCGAAGCCGCTGGCGGGCCTCCGCGGCCGCCAGGCCCGTCGGCCCCGTGCCGAGCTCGGCCATCAGGTCGGCGGCTGGGCGGCTCCACCAGGCGTCGCCGCGGGCGTCGACTTCGGCGGGGGCCATCGCGTCCTACCCCCGGATCTCGCTCGCCCCCATGCGCGCCTGCAGCACCTCGGGGATCGCCACGGTCCCATCCGCGCGCTGGTTGTTCTCGATCACGGCGATCAGCGTGCGCGGCAGGCCCAGGCCCGAACCGTTCAGCGTGTGGACGAACTCCGTCGGCGCGCCTCGGCTCCGCCGGAAGCGGATGCCGGCCCGCCGCGCCTGGAAGCTGCCGAAGTCGCTGATGCTGCTGACCTCGAGCCACTCGCCGCAGCCGGCCGCCCACACCTCGAGGTCGTAGGTGATCGTCGAGCCGAAGCCCAGGTCCGCCGTGCAGAGCTGCACCACACGGTACGGCAGGCCGAGCGCCTGCAGGAGCGCCTCGCCGTCCGCCAGCATGGCGTCGAGCGCCGCGGGCGAGTCCTCGGGCCGCGTGAACTTGTACATCTCGACCTTGTCGAACTGGTGGCCGCGCTTGATGCCGCGCACGTCGCGGCCGGCGCTCATCTTCTCGCGCCGGAAGCACGGCGTGTAGGCGACATAATGGAGCGGGAGCTGGTCGTCCGCCAGGATCTCGTCGGCGTGGAGGTTGGTCAGCGGCACCTCGGCGGTCGGCACGAGCCACACGTCGTCCTCGGCGTCGTGGTAGAGGTTGTCGATGAACTTCGGGAGCTGGCCGGCGTTCCACATGCACTGCTCGCGCACGATGAACGGGGTGTAGACCTCGGCGTACCCGCCTGCGGCGTGGGTGTCGAGCATCCATTGGATCAGCGCACGCTGGAGGCGGGCGCCCGGGCCGTGCAGCACGTAGAACCGGCTGCCGCTGAGGCGCGTGCCGCGGTCGAAGTCGATGAGGCCGAGCGCGGGCCCGAGGTCCCAGTGCGGCCGGGGCTCGAAGTCGAACGCCGGCAGGTCGCCGACGTGGCGGACCACCACGTTGTCGTGCTCGCTCGCGCCGACCGGGACGTCGGCGCGCGGGAGGTTCGGCACCTGCTGGAGCCGCGCCTGGAGCTCGGCCTCGATGCTGGCCAGGTCGGCGTCGACCGCGTCGATGCGGGCGTTGACCCCGCGCATCGCCTCGATGCGCGACTGGCGCTCGACCGCGTCGCGCACCTGGCCGATGGCCTTGGACTCGGCGTTGCGCCGCGCGCGGAGCGCCTCGACCTCGGTGAGCGCGGCGCGCCGGCGCTCGTCGAGCGCGACGACGGCGTCGACGACCGCCGGGTCCTCGCCGCGGCGCGCGAGCGCGTCGCGGACGACCTCGGGGGACTCGCGGAAGAGGTTGATGTCCAGCATGGCGTCGATCTCCGGGGCGTCGGGGTGTGCGGGATACATTAGGGGATCGCCCGTGGAGGGTCAAGCCCGGCCGCGCGGCCGGCGACCGCGCGCGATATCTTGACCGCCGGCGCCGTGGTCGATAGCGTTGTGCGCCGCGAGATCGCAAACGGGGGAGAACCAACAGCACATGGACATTCGGGACAAGGTCGCCGTCGTCACCGGCGGTGCGAGCGGGATCGGCGAGGCCGTCGGACTCGAGCTTGCGCGCCGCGGCGCCGCCGGCGTGGCGGTCGTCGACCGCAGCGAGCGCGCATGCGCGGTGGCGGAGGCCATCGATGCCGCGGTCGGCCGGCCGGTCGCCCGGCCGTTCGTCGGCGACGTCACCGCCGCCGACTTCCGGCGGGCGGTGTTCGACCACCTCGAGGCGTCGATGGGCGTGCCGCGCATCTGCGTGCCGGCCGCCGGCATCATCCGCGACGCGCTGGCGGTCAAGGTCGACAAGATCACCGGCCACGCCGAGATCTACCCGCAGAACACGTTCGACGAGGTGCTGGGCGTCAACCTCGTCGCGCCGACGTACTGGGCGTTGGAGATGATGGCGCGCATCGCGGCCGACCGCAAGCGCCGCGGCCTGGGCCGCTGGGAGCCGGAAGAGGACATCCAGGGCTCGGTCGTGTTCATCGGCTCGGTGTCGGCGCAAGGCAACAAGGGGCAGATCTCGTACGCGGCCAGCAAGGCCGGACTGGCCGGCGTGGCGGCGACGCTCGACCACGAGGCCATCTTCCACGGCGTCCGCTGCGCCGTGATCCACCCCGGCTACACCGACACGCCGATGGTCCGCGGCCTGGGCGACGACCTGATCGCGCGGCACATCCTGCCCAACACGCTCTTGCGCCGGCTCATCCGGCCGGCCGAGATCGCCGACGCCATCTGCTTCCTGGCGTCCAACCCGGCCGTCAGCGGCCAGCTCTGGGCCGACGCCGGCTGGCACGCTCCGGCGTAGCAGGCGCAAGGCCGCGGCCCGGGCCCGCCTGGCGGCGCCCGGGCACGCGGCTTCCGAGCCCCGCCCGGCTGCACCGCCCATGCGCCACCGCCGCCCGCTCGATCACCGGCACGTCGTGCGTCTCGGCAAGGCCCTCATCGCCGTCGGCCTCGTCGTCGCCGTGATCTTCGGCGCGCGGGCGGTGCGGGGCATCCTCGGCCTGCACCGGTCGGGGCTTCACCCCGGCATGACCGATGCCGGCGCGATCCGCGGCTGGATGACGCTGCCGCACATCGCGCGGGCGTACCGCGTGCCGCCCGAGCCGCTCTTCGAGGCCGCCGGCGCCGACCCCGCCGCCGACCAACGTGCCAGCATCGCCCGCATCGCGCGCGACCAGGGCCGCTCGCCGGAGGCGGTGCGCGCCGCCGTCCAGGCGGCCCTCGTGCGCCTCATGCGCGACC
>QEVT01000242.1 GCA_003576755.1 bacterium
GTCGCCGTGCGCGCGACCGTGGCGGACGGCGGCGGGCTGGGGGTCCGGCTCGGCGTCGCGGACGCGGGCCGGGTCGGGGTGCGGCTCGGCGTCGCGGACGCGGGTCGGGTCGGGGTGCGCGTCGCCGTGGCCGCGGGCGTCGGCGGCGTGGCGCCGAGCGGAACGGTGGGGCTGGTGCTGGTGGCGACGGTGGCCGCCCACCAGTGCATGCGGGTCGTGTCGCCCTTGACGTAGCCGACCCCGATGTCGCGGTAGGTCGTGCTCATCAGGATGTTCCAGTGCGACGGGGACTGCTTGAAGCCGTCGCAGTGGTTGCTCCCGTCACACGCCGTGCTGCAGAACTGGTCGCACGGCCGGCCGCGGATCACCTCTTCGGGCGTCGGCTGGCCTTGGGCGAGGGTCTCGCCGAGGGCGACGAAGGGGTAGCCGGCCGCCTGGGCGCGCTGGCCGGGCGTCGAACCTCCGCTGCCCGCGTGCGAGAACACGCCGGTGGCCGACATCCACAGCGCGTGGCCTTCGGTGGACTGCCACAGCCGGGCGTCGGGGCTCAAGGGCGCACGGCCGAGCGCGCCGCGCTCGGCGTTGACCAACGTGACGACCTCGAGCTCGAACGGGTGGATCTCGGCCGCGTCGAGGTCGGCGGACGCGGGGCGCCCGAGGCCCGGACCGGCCAGGGCGGCCACCAAGGCCGTCAGCGCAAGGCGCCGGCCGCGGCCGGAGAGCGCAAATCGAACGCACGACCGCAAAGCGCGGGCTGATCGCGACATGAGAAGGCCTCCTGTGGGGTGGGGGCGAGATGGCGGGCGCGGCGGCGATCTGGGCAGGAACGGCCGACGGCACCGGGGCGGCGGATGGTGCGCCCCCAACTATAACCGGTCGTGCGGCAGCGGTAAAGACCCGTGCATGACGGGGGGCCGGCGCGGAGCCCACGCTCGGGGGACGGCCGGCCGATTCCGGCGGCGTCGGTCAAGCGGGGCCGCGGCGTCGGCCGGCCCGCGGGCCGGCCGGCGCCGCGGCCGGGTTCAATGCACGAAGAACACCGTGGCGAGGGCCGCCAGACACCCGGCCGGCTGCGGCACCGGCACCGGGGCCGGGGCGGGCTCGGCGGCGTCCGGCGGCGGCTCGGTCAAGGGCGCGCCTTGCGAGCCCGTGAACGCCGTGTACGCATCCCCCCGCCCCGTCCCTTGGGCGAGGGCGTCGAACCCCGGCAGCCCGTGGGCGCCGCGCGTCAGGCGCAGCTTGATGTCCGCGGGGGTCAGGCGCGGGTTGGACTGCAGCAGGAGCGCGGCCGCGCCGGCGGCCATCGGCGTGGCCTGGCTGGTGCCGCTCAAGCTGGCGTAGCGCGCGTTGACCGCCTCGCCGAGATCGGTGCCGGCCGCACGGGGGGCCACGATGCCGACACCCGGGAAGCACACGTCGGGCTTGGCACGCCCGTCGGCCGTCGGGCCGCGGGACGAGAAGAACGCGACCCGGTCGACCGACGATGACGGGTCGCCGTCGGTGGCGCCGACGGTGATCGCCTTCTCGGCCGCGCTCGGCGCGCCGATGGTGTGCCCGTTGGGGCCCGTGTTGCCGGCGGCCACGCACACGACCACGCCGTGGTCGACGGCCGCGTTGCACAGCGTCGAGAGCGCGTCGGTGCCGTCGGATGGGAAGGGGGGGCCCCCGAGGCTGATGTTGATGATCTGTGCGCCCTGCTGCACGGCCCACTCCAGCCCTGCCATGACGATGCTGGTCTGACCGTTGCCGGTCGCGTCGAGCACGCGGGCGATGACGAGGTCGGCATCGGGCGCGACGCCGCGCCAGCGGCCGTCGCTGGCGCCGCCGCTGCCGGCGATGATGCCGGCCACATGCGTGCCGTGGCCGTTGGGGTCGCGGGCGGGTCCGCTCGCGGCCGGGTCCACGAAGTCGCGGTAGGCGGCGATGCGCCCGGAGAAGTCGGGATGCGCGGGATCGATGCCGGTGTCGAGCACCGCCACGCGCACGCCTTGCCCGGTGAAGCCCGACTCCCACACCCGCGGCGCGTGCACCAGCGGCACGGCGTCGTCCAGCCAGGCGTGCACCGGCAGGTCCGGCCAGATCATGTCGACCGTGGGGTCCTGTGTGAGCTGCGCGATCACCTCCGGCGTGGCCATCACCGCCCGGGCGTTGACGAGACCGTACTGCTGGCAGGCATCGACCGTGGCGAGGATTGCCATCTCGCCGCGCGCCACCGGGCCAGGCCGGGTCTTGACGATGATCGGCAGCGCGCCGACGACGCCCATCGACTTTGCGGACACCGTGGCGGCCAGCGCGCCGTGCAGCTTGGCGGCGTTCATGACTACCAGTGGGTCACGGTGCGCACGGGCTCGATGGACTTGACGGTGGGCATGTCCGCGAGCCGCCGCAGGTCGGCGACGCTGCCGCTGACGCACACGCTGCCGATGAGGCTGTAGGTGTGCTCGACGTGCACCTCGGGCGGCAGGTGCGCCAGGAGGTCGTCGAGCCCGTCCTGCGCGAACACGATGGCTTGCATGCGGCTCTCGGGATCGGCGTCCATCGCGCTGGCCAGATCCGGGTTCATCCGCGGGCGGGGGGCGGCCTGCCGCACGGCGTCGTCGACCGTGGGGCCTCGGCGTGCGCGGCGCGCGGCGCCGGCCTTCGGCAACTCGCTTGTCATGGTCTCGGCACCTCCCGGGCCGCTCTGCTACGCTCGCCGCAGCACGCTGACGCTCTCGACGTGGTACGTCTGCGGGAACATGTCTACGGGCTGGCAGCCGACCAGCGACCAGCCTCCCGACACCAGCTGCCGCACGTCGCGCGCCAGCGTCGACGGCTCGCAGCTGACATAAATGATTGTATCCGGCGGGTGCTGCTTGAGCAACCGCACGACGTCGGCCGACAGGCCGGCGCGCGGCGGGTCGGCCACGACCACGTCGGCGCCGAGCGCGAGGTGCGCCAGGCCCTCGGCGGCGTCGGCCTCGAGGAGCGTCACGTGGTCGAGCCCGGCGGCGTTGTCGACCGCGGCCGCCACGCTCGCGGGGTTGTCCTCGACCGCGAACACCTCGCGGAAGCGCTCGGCCAGGCGCACGGCGAACAGGCCGACCCCGCTGTACAGGTCGATCAGCGTGCCGCCGTGCGCCGGGCAGGCCTGCCGGACCTGCTCGACGAGGACGGCGGCCATGGCGGTGTTGACCTGGAAGAACGCCGTCGGAGGGATGACGAAGATGTGGTCCTCGACGGCCTCGACGAGGAACGGCCGGCCCGCGGCGACGTCGACCCGCCCGTCGGGTCGGGCCAGGACCACCGACGCGTCGATCTCGACCTCGATCCAGTCGACGGCGTCCTCCGGCGCGTGGAACACGATCATCCGGTCGCCGGTGGCCAGCCCGGCCCGCAGCGTGACCTCCGTGCCGGGCGGCAGATCGGCGTCGAGGGCGGCCCGCAAGGCGTCGACGGCCGGGTGGGCGATGGGGCACGCGTCGATCGCGACGACGGTGTGGTCGTCGGCGGCCACGAAGCCCAGCCCCGTCGGCCCGCTCCGCACGCGGATCTGGTTGCGGTAGCGCCACGGGTCGGGCATGCCCAGCGTGGGCCGCACGGGCGGGTCGGCGATGCCGCCGATGCGGCGCAGCGTGTCGCGCAGGACGTCGGCCTTGAACCGCAGCTGGGCGTCGTAGCGCACGTGCTGCCATTGGCAGCCGCCGCACGCGCCGGCGGGCGACCGCCCGCGCGCGGGCCAGGCGCCGAAATGGGGGCACGGCGCGGCGCCGGCAAGCCGGTCGGGCGAGGGCGGGTCGGGCAGCGCGCTCAAGATCCCGTGGGCGAAGCGCTCGTGGACGTCGGTCAGGACGACGGCGGCCGACTCGCCCGGGAGCCCGCCGCCGACGAACACGACGCGGCCGTCGGCGGCGCGGCCGAACGCCGCGCCGCCGTGGGCCATCCCTTCGAGGTCGACCTCGACGACGCTGTCGCCGCCGCCTGCCGTCACGGGCAGCCCACGTGCCACTCGACCGTGTTCCAGAGCGGGTGGTACGGGATGTTGCGGTTCATGATCGACAGGCACTCGCGCGGGGGATTGGCCGGGCTGGGCGGCTTGTTCGGGTCGAGCAGGTAGCGCCAGCCGTGGTAGCGGTCGGGCCGGGCGAGCGCGTCGGCGATCACCGCCTCGGGCACGCCGCGCAGCGCGTCGCGGCACACGCAGCCGCCGGGCTGCGGGACGGGAACCTCCTCGGTCACCTTGACGGTCGGAACCGGGAACGTCTTCTGGCCGCGGTTGCCGAACCCGTCCTCGAACACGAGGTCGGCGCGGACGTTGGTCGGCCAGGTGCCGGCCTGCCGCGGCCGGAGCTGATAGGTCAGGGTGTAGCCCGGCGCCTTGGCGTTGTCGATCCGCCACGTGAGGGTGCGTCCGTCGGGGCTGACGGTCGGCGCGACAGGCGCGGCCGAGCCGGCGACGTAGTCCATGTTGGCCGGGACGACGTCGGTGAGGACGGTGGTCTTGTACAGCACCTGGGCCTGGATGCGGCCCGCGATCTGGAGGTAGATGCCCTCGAGCTCGGCCGTGGTCGGGCTGTGGAAGAAGTGCGCGGCGCCGGTGGCCATGCGGCGCAGCACGGCGGTGTCGGCGTCGTTGCCGAGCGCGATGCTGTAGACGTCGATGCCGGCTGTGCGCACGGCGGCGATGACGGCGTCGAGGTCGCCGATCGGCGGGTTGTTGACGCGGTGGCGGCCGTCGGTGAGGAAGATGATCACCTTGTTGGCGCCGGGGCGCACGTTGGCCCCCGACAGCGCCCGCCGTGACACGTCGAGCCCGTCGACGATGTTGGTGCCGCGCTCGAGGCCGAGGCCGTTGATGGCGGCGACGAGGGCGGCCTTGTCGGTGGTGAGGTCTTGGATGCGCGTGGCGACGCCGGTCACCGACACCAGGCCGATGCGCACCAGGGCCGGGTCCATATGGTTGACGAACGCCACCGCGGCGCTCTGGGCCGCCTGGAGCTTGTTGTCGGTGCCCATGGAGCTGGAGTGGTCGATGGCCAGGATGACGTCGGCGGGCTGGTCCTTCGAGGGGCAGGTGCCGTCGACCTTGAGCGTCACGGTGACGACCTGGCCGAGCTTGACCTCGCGCGGGGCGGCGGTCTTGTCGAGGTTCGCGGTGCACGCGGGCACCTGGTCGACCGGCGCGGCCGGCGCGCGCCCGGGGCCGGCGACGGGCGCCGGGGCCGGCCGCGCGGACATGGCGGCGCCCCGCTCCGCGGTGACGGGGCCGAGCAGCGTCACGCCGAGGCCGATGGCGGCCGCGGCAAAGGTCGCGAGGCGGGCGGTGGGTGGCATGGGTGGGCTTCCCTTCTGTGGTTCAAAGGTCCTGGGTGGCGGGGCGGCGCGGTCCGTCAAGTATAACCCCGTCGGTCGAACGGGCGTTAGACGGCCGCAGGCCCGCCGGGCGACGGCCGACACGCGCCACCGCGGCCGGGGCGAACATGGTCATGCCGTCTATGACGGACACGGAGCGGGGGGCGGTACGGGGCGCCGCCGGTTCCGGAGGCGCCGTGCGGCG
>QEVT01000243.1 GCA_003576755.1 bacterium
GCGATCCCCGGCGCCGTGCCCCGGTCTGCCGCGTCGCCCGCCGTGCACGCCGCCACCGCGCCCCGGCTCCGCGTCGCCGCGGTCGACCTCATCGGGGAAGTGCGCATCCCCGCCGGCCGCACCATGCTCGGCACGCCGCTCGGCGGCCTGTCGGGCATCACGTACGACGCGGCGCGCGGCGTGTACTACGCCGTGTCCGACGACCGGAGCAGCCGGGCGCCGGCGCGGTTCTACCGTCTCGGCATCGACGTGTCCGAGACGCGCGTCGAGCGCGTCGTGGTCGCGTTCACCGGCGTGGTCACGCTGACCGACACGGCCGGGCAGCCCTTCGCGAACGGCGCCATCGACCCCGAGGGGATCGCGCTGGCGCCCGGCGACCGCCTGTTCATCTCGAGCGAGGGCGACATCGCCGCCACGCCGCTGGTGGCGCCGTTCGTCGGCGAGTTCGGGCTCGACGGCCGACAGCGCGGCGCGCTCCCGCTGCCGGCGCACGTCGTGCCGTCGGGCGACGGCCGCCGCGGCGCCCGCAACAACCTCGTCTTCGAGCCGCTGGCCGTGTCGCGCGACGGCGCGACGCTCTTCAGCGGCACCGAGAACGCGCTGGTGCAGGACGGGCCCCTCGCCACGCTGTCCGCCGGCAGCCCCTCGCGCCTCCTCATGTGGGACCGCGCCACCGGCCAGCCGGCCGGCGAGCGGGTGTACCCCGTGTCGCCCATCCCCGCCGCGCCCGTCCCCGCCGGCGGCTCGGCCGACAACGGCTTCGTCGACGTGGCGGCTCTGGACGAGGTCGGCACGCTGCTCGCGCTCGAACGCTCGTACGCCGCCGGCGTCGGCAACACCGTGCGCTTGTTCGAGACCGGCCTGACCGGCGCGACCGACGTGTCGGGCCGCGCGGCGCTGGACCCGGAGGTCGGCGAGCCCGTCCCCTACACGCCCATGGCCAAGCGGTTCGTCGCCGACATCGCGTCGCTCGGCGCGCGGCCCGACAACATCGAGGGCATGGCCTTCGGCCCGCCGCTGCCGGACGGCCGGTGGCTGCTGATCCTGGTCAGCGACGACAACTTCAACCCGAGCCAGGTCACGCAGATCGTGGCGCTGGCGCTGCGCGTCGAAGCGGCGATCGCCGGCCCGGTGTACCTGCCGCGGCTGGGCAACGCGCCTTGACCGCGGGTCCGGGCGCCGGTCGCACCGCCCCCGCTGCGCCGCGGCGCGGCTCTGCGACGTGTCACGCCCCGAGGTGATCGAACTGTTAAAAGTGCTTGACAACCACCGGCATTCGGGATATCCTGAAGGGTAATTCTTTCGTCCAGGTAAGAGCTTGAGATCGCGGCAGCAGGTTCGCGCCGTGGCTTGTTTGAGGTTTGGCTTCCGTTCCCTCCTCAGATCAGCGCGCGCCCTCCCGCCGCGCCGACGGTCGTCGATGCCGCGAGCCGCCCGTACGGGGCGGCTTCATCCCGTCCACGTCGGGACGAAAAGACCATTTGGATTCGAGGACCCGCCCATGCGCCGCCTGACCAGAGCCGTGATCCTGACCACGATGGTGTCGGCCCTCTCGGGCCTGGGCACCGGCCGGGCGCTGGCCCAACCCTCGTACACCTTCGGCCCGTCCGACGACGCGCACGTCAAGGACTCGAGCCCGAACACCAACTACGGCACGGCCACGACGCTCCAGCTCCGCGGGACGAGCTCGCCGTTTTACCGCAGCTACCTCAAGTTCGCCGTCACCGGCCTCAGCGGGTCGGTCCAGAGCGCCACCCTCCGGCTGTACGTCACCGATCCCAGCCCGTCGGGGGGCGAGGTCTACGCCGTCTCCAACACGCTGGCCGGGTCGGGCACGCCGTGGACCGAGGCCAACATCGTCTGGAACAACGCCCCGAGCATCACCGGCAGCCCGCTCGACACCGAGGGCGCGGTGACGCTCAACACCTGGGCCACGTTCGACGTCACGGCCGCGGTGACCGGCAACGGCACCTATAGCTTCGGGCTGTTGTCGACCTCGCACGACAGCGCGATCTACCGCTCGCGGCAGGCCACCGCCAACAAGCCCGAGCTCGTGATCCAGACCGCCTCGGGCACGGTGACAGCGTCGGCCACCCCGACCACCGGGCCCACGGCCACGGCCTCGCCGACGGCCGGGGCCACCCATACCCCGGTGCCGTCCGCCACCCCGACGCACACGCCGCTTCCGACGAACCCGCCGACCGCCACCGCACCGCCGACGGCGACGGCTGCGCCTCCCACCGCGACGCCGAGCCCGACCGGGCCGCCCGCGACGGCGACGCGGACCCCCACGCCGTCGCGCACCCCCACGCCGACGCGCACGAACACCCCGACCCCGACGCCGCCCGACACCCCGACGCCCACGCCGCTCCCGTCGAACACACCCACTCCCTCGCCGACGCCGGTCACCGTCAGCTTCGCGATCGACCAGGACACGTACGCCAAGAGCAGCGCGCCGAACTCCACCTACGGCGGCGAGAACTCGGTGCGCGTGCGGGGCGGCGACCCGGCGTACAAGACGTACCTCAAGTTCACGGTGTCGGGCGTCACCGACCCCGTCGCGCGTGCGACCATCCGGATGTACGCGGTGGACGGCAGCGACAGCGGCGGGTCGATGTACGGCATCGCCAACACGCTCGAGGGCACGAGCACGCCGTGGACCGAGGCCAACCTGACATGGAACAACGCCCCGGCGATGACGGGCTCGCCGCTCGTCACCCTCGGCAGCGTGGCCTCGGGCACGTGGGCAAGCTACGACGTGACCGCGGGCGTCACCGGCAACGGCACGTTCAGCTTCGGCATCCAGACGACGTCGACCAACAGCCTCATCCTCTACTCGCGCGAGGCCACGACCAACCGGCCGGTGCTCGTGCTCGAGGTCGCGTCGCCGACGCGCACCCCGACACCGACCTTCACGCCGTCCAGCACGCCGACGCCGACCGCGACGGCGACGTCGACCTCGACCCCGTCCAACACGCCGACGCCCACCGACACGCCGACGCCGACGTTCACACCGTCCAACACGCCGACGCCGACCGCGACCAATACCCCGACGCCGACGCTGACGCCGACGAGCACGCCGACACCGACCGCTACGGCGACGTCGACCCCGACCCCGTCCAACACGCCGACGCCCACCGACACCCCGACCCCGACGCCCACCGCGTCCAACACGCCGCTCGTGTCGCCCACGCCGTCCGACACCCCGACGCCGGAAGCGACGGCCACCGACATCCCCACGGCCACCGACACGCCGTCGCCCACCGACGAGCCGACGTCGACCATCACCCCCACGCCGACCGACCGGCCGACCCGCACGCCTACGAGCACGCCGACGCCGACAGCGACGCCGCAGGTCCTCGCGCTGACGCCGGTGGCCGACACGCGCGTGCGCTCGACCGCCCCCGACGCCAACTACGGCACGACGACCTTCGTGCGGGTGCGGGTCGACGAGTACCACAGCTACTTCAAGTTCGACGTGGCCAACCTCGACGGCGAGGTGCACCGCGCCACGCTGCGGGTGTTCTACTACGACGGCTCCGACAGCGCGGGCTCGGTGTACGCCGCATCCAACCTGTACGCCGACGGCAGCGCCCCGTGGACCGAGACCGGCCTGACGTGGAACAACGCACCGCCGCTGACCGGCGATCCGCTCGCAACGCGCGGCAACGTCGCCAACAACACGTGGATGGAGTTCGACGTCACCGGCGCCGTGACCGGCGAGGGCACCTTCAGCTTCGGGCTCAAGAACACGTCGACCAACAGCGGCTACATGTACTCGCGCGAGGCAGCGCAGGACCAGCCGCAGCTCGTCATCGAGGCGGGCTCGCCGCCGCCGACCGCCACGCCGATCCCGACGCGCTCGCGCGGCTACCTGACGACGCCGCAGGAGCTGTTCGCCATCAAGAACAAGGCGAACCAGGGCATCGCGCCGTACGAGGACGCGGTCGACGCGGTGATCGCCGTGGCCAACCAGAGCTGGAGCTACACGCTCGACGCCTTCACGACGTGCAACTCTACGGCCGACGACCCGCTGTGGCTCGACGACCAGGGCGGCATCCCGATCCTCTACGCCAAGGCCCTGGCGTACCACCTCACCAGCAACCCGAACTACGCCGCGGACGTGGTCGACGTCCTCGACAACCTCATGAGCAGCGTCGAGACGGTGGACACGAGCTTCCAGTGCCAGCTCAACTTCAGCTGGGGCACGCCGGAGCTGATCGCCGCGGCGGACCTCATCGAGGACTACTGGGAGAACCGGACGTGCACCGGCCCGACGACGACGGTCTACGGCAACACCACCGAGGGCTCGGGCAACTGCAAGGACCTGTTCCAGAACTGGCTGGTCAAGAACCCGTACTACGTGGTGTCGTACGAGGCGTCGCGGTCGGGCTCGAACCGCGGCGCGGCGGCCACCAACGCCACGGCCTACATCGCCGACTACCTGTGGGACCGGCCCAACGTGACGCTGGTGCACCGCCAGCCGCCGCAGATCGACGGCGGCAACAGCCTCAACCTCTCGCCGGCCCAGGCCTGGGCGCACGCCAAGTCGCTGACGCTGAGCCGCATGAACGGGTACCGGGTGGACTACCAGGGCAACAACTCGTGCGACTTCCTGTCCGGCATCCAGCAGAGCCCGGACTTCACGCCGGTCAAGTCGCAGATCACCCAGAACGGCATCATCCCCGAGGACTCCCGCCGCGAGGAGTTCTGCAACGTGCCGGCCTACAACGGGCAGTACCAGAACTACCCGCAAATCCACCTCGGCAACCTGATCCAGCAATGCGAGCTCATGCTGCGCCGCGGCGACCGGTCGTGCTACGACAACGTCGACAACAGCGACCTGGCCAGCTACACGTTCACCGACCCCGACGGCACCTCACGCACGACGCACCTCTACCCCGGCCGCGGCTCGGTGGAGCGGGCGATCAAGGCGATCATCGTGGACTCGAGCACGACCTGGGGCCACGACTCGGCGCTGTTCGTCGCCTACCGCTACTACAAGGTCCACGGCGTGCTCGAGGGCATCGGGAGCTGGTACTCCCAGCTGGCGGGCCCGCCCACCGTCTGCGACCAGCACGTGTGCTTCGGGACGCTGACGCACGGCTTCAACCCGAGCGAGACCCCGCCGCTGCCGCCGACGGTGCCGCCGCCGGGCAACTGAGTTGCGCGCCCCGCGCTGCCGGGGTATCCTCTCGGGGCGTGTGCCGCCCAGCCACCTCTGCACCGCCGGGGCGTCGTCGCGGTCCCCCTCCCGCGCCCCGCGGCCAAGACGGTGAGATCGGCCGCCTCACCCGCGTCGTTTGCGCGTGCACGCCGGATTCGACTCGCCGTGGAGTGCTGCCATGACGTCCCTCTTCTCTCACCGCTGGCGTGAGCGGGCCGCCGATCGCGCCGCCACGACGCGCCGCCCGGCTGCCGAGCGGCCGATGACCGGCCCCTTCGCGGCCTCGGCCGGCGCGGTGTGCGCCGTGGGTCTCCTGGGGCTCGCGCTGGCCGGCGACGCGCGCTCGGCCGCGGTCCCC
>QEVT01000244.1 GCA_003576755.1 bacterium
TCACCCACGCGCTGAGCGGTAGCGCCCACGCCGCCGGCTTCACCGTGTCCGGCTCGCCCGCCGCGGCGGCCGCTGCCTCCGGCCCGGCCACCGCCGCGGGCGCCGGCGCCGTGTCGAGGCCGGCGAGCAGCCCTTCCACGCCCGCGGCCGGCGTGATCTGGCGGGCGTAGGCCGCGAAGTCGGTGAACGCGTTCCACGCCCACCGCCGGTCCGACGGGGCCGTGCTCGTCCCACGGAACAAGCCCACGGCGCCGCCGGCCGACCCTGCGGCATCGATGATCCCGTCCCAGATGACCATGTGGACCGTCGGGTCGCTGGTCAACGCGTTGAGCGCGGCCCAGACGTTGCGCGCCTGGACATCCTCTCCGACCCGGTCCGCGTCCCATCCGATGCCGGTGACATACACGCCGCGCGCCTCGGCCGCCGCGGTCCCCTCGAACTGCTCCATCACCCGCCACAGGCGCCGCGCGCGCTCGGCGACGATGGCGGCCACGTGGTCGCCCGACGTGCCACCGTCCGCCAGGACACCCAGTCGGATGCCGAGGGCATCGATCGGCGGCGCTCCCGCCGGCCACAGCCGACCGTCGGCGGCCGCGCGCATCGCCGCGCTCAGGTAGTCCACGGCGTCGTCGGCGTCGTCGCTGACGAGGCCGCCCGACACGATCGCTGCACCGGGCGCGGCCTGCCGCACCCGTGCGGCGATGTCCGCCACCAGCGCCGCCCACCGCGCCGGCGCGATGCGCGGCGCGGCCCCCCGGTTCGGCTCCGGCAGGATCTCCCATGCCTCCACAAGGTCGGCCAGCCCGGACGCCAGGCGTGCCGCGTGCTCGCCCATCTCGTTCGCCCAGGCCACGGCCAGCGCGCCTTGCGGCCCGTCGGCAAACGCACCCATGCCCTGCGGCGCCACCGTGAGGTCGCTGTCGATCACGCCCAGGACCTGCAGCCCGGCCGCCCGAATCGCGGCGACGGCCGACCGCGCGGCCGCGATGAACGCCTCGTCGGGCTCCGCCCAACCCGCGAGCGCGAAGCGCACCCGCACCATGGCGGCCCCGGTCTCCCGGACGGTGGCGGCCAGCGCGGCCGCGTCCGCGGGCGCGCCGGCGTCCACTCCGATTCGATCCACGCGCGTCGTCATGTCGCCCTCCAGTCTGATTGCCTTCCGAACTGCGACCCGCCCCGCCTCAGCCCGCGCCCAGGCGCGAGAGCACCACCGTCAGCCCGACCTGCACCAACACGGCGCCGAGCAACAACAGCAGCGCCGCCATGCGCGCCCGTCCATGCACCAGCGCTGCCAGGGCCCCGTTGGCCACGAGCCCGGCCAGCCCGATCTGTGGCAGGCGCCACACCGTCGCCAACGGCTGCAACACCTCGGGCACCGACGATCGCAGCACCGGGTCGTAGCGAAACTGAACGTTGACCTCGGCCGGGAGGCCCGGGTACTTCCACGTCAACCACGCCCAGGCCAGCACGTTCAGCAAGAATCCTGCCGCCAGCAGCGCCAACCCCGTCGGATCACGCCACAGCGTGGACCGCGCCCAACGCGCCTGTTCGGTGTGCTGCTGGAGGACCTGCACCGGCCCGAGCCGCCGGCGCATCTTGAAGTCGTCGATGAACGCCACCGGGTCGGCCGGCGAGATGGCGTACGCCAGCGACGGCGTGACGATCACGATCTGACCAGCCGGCTCGGTCGTGGCGTACACCAGCGTGGTCTGCGGATGGTCGTTGTCGTCGCGGATGATGGTCCGCCCGACCTCGTGCCCCGGCCAACGGAACCCCCGCAATGGCGCGGCGTACGGCCGGCCGGCGAGGATGTGGGTGATGGCCTCCATTGGGACGATCTGGCGGCTGGCCGCCCAGGCGATGGTGAGCCCGTCGCGGGTGAGCGTGTAGCGAAGGCTGAAAAACCCCCAGGCCCAGTAGGCCACGAACACACTCGCTGGCAGCAGCACGGCGGCCAGGATGCCGAGCATCGCCGCGCGCGGCCCGGGACCGTCCGACCACGCCGCGGCGGCCAGCATGGCCTCGACGGCCACGGCCGCCACGACGAGGGCGACGCCGATCCACCCGCCGCGCGACGGCGCAGGCCTAAACACCATCCGCAGCTCCAGCGGCAGCGGGCGCGCGGCGCATCAGAACCGGCTCCACGGCAGCGTGCGCGGGAAGATCCGGGGCACGAAGTCCTCGGCCAGCATCGCCAGCGTGGTCTCGGCATCCCGCCGGACCGGCGCGGACACCCGGATCGACAGCACCCCGCGCGCCGCGTCGCGCACCGGCGAGTCCCACACGTACCAGTACATGAACGCCAGCTGGCCGCGGCTGCCGCGGGCCGTGCCCCGGTTGACCGCCAGCGGCCGAGGGCCCAGCGGCATGCGCAAGATGTCGAGCGACTCGATCTCCCAGCCGCCGAGAGGGTAGCACGTGTCGGGGGTGTGCTCGAACAGGTGGAAGCTCTTGTCGCCGCGGCTGCCAAAGGCCGACACCCACACCAGCTCGCCGTCGGGTCGGGTGTAGGTGCGCTCGATGACCACGTCCGGCTGCCGGAACCAACGGTCCACCGCCGGGTCGTGCCGGCGCGTCCGGCCGGTCCAGTCGCCGAGCTGCATCGGCAGCCCTGCCGGGAGGCCGTCGAGGGTGAGATCGAACGGCGTCATCACCGCTGCCTCGTCGGGGGTTCGCCGATACCATCCGGCGACGTCGGTAAACACGATCGCGGCGCCCTCGCTGGGCGGCGGAGGTGCCGCCGGCGGCGCCAGCCAGGCCATCGCCGCCACGCCCAGCCCCAGGAGGGCCATGCTCCACGCCAGCCGACGGCGGCGCGCACGCCCCCGCCCCGACGGGCGCGGAGCGGAAGGGTCGGGCCGCGACGGCACCGGGGCGCCCGTCGCCGTCGCGCCGGGCATCGGCTCAGGCATCGCCGTACGACGCCCCGCGGACGTCGCAGCCCAACCACCGTCCGGCAGCGACCAGCCCGGCGGCCGCGGCGGCATAGAGGAGCAGCGCCGGCGGGCCATGGAACCACGCCAGGCCCTGCGCCGACCCGTGGGCGTCAGCGATCCACAGGAGCCCCGTCAGTCGCAGCCAGTTCGCCGCCAGCGCCAGCGGCAGCGCCAGGAGCACCAGCGCCATGCGCCGCCGCCACGGCCCGTCCAGCACGCCGGCCAGCACCGCCGCCAGCGTGATCAGCGCCACCGCCGACTGCAGCCCGCTGCACGGTGCCCCGACGGTGAACGCGCCATCGGTCACCGACAGCTCGGCGCCGTGCTGGACCACGGCTGCACCGAGGCCACCCGCCGCGGCGGCCGACGCCCGCGCCACGCCGGCCGCCAGGAACGGCGCGGTGTGCTCGACGAACGGCCACGGCACGGCCAACAAGAGCAAGGTCGCCGGGAACGCCGCCGCGCGCAGGGCCGGCCGGCCGCCGAGCGCCCAGGCCAGCCCGGCCAGCACGACGACCAGCGCGCTGGCGGACACCGGGTAGAGCTGCCAGCGCGCTGCGGCGAGGTGTGCCGCCACGCCGGCCGCCACGAGCGCCAGGCCGGCGTCGGCCGGCTCGCCCTGCGCGAAGCGCGCGCGGGCGCGCCAGGCAAACGCGGCCGCGACGCCCGGAACGAGCCAGCCATGGCCATAGTAAGGATGCACCTGCCACGTGCGGGCAAGCCACGCCGCGGTGGGCGCGAACAACGCGGCCAAGAGGCCCATCAGCACCAAGGCGACCGCCGGGCCGCCCAGACGCGCACGCGTCAAGGCGAGCCCGCCGCCGGCCGGCGTCTCACGGGGTCACCGCGGCGGCCTCGGCCAGAGCCGCCGCCGCCGGCATGGTGGTGGCGTACACCGGCGTGCACCAGTGGCGGTAGCGCGCCACCCGGCCGCGCACGACGTCGAAGTACAGGTCGCGCAGCTGCCGCACCACCGGCCCCATGGCGCCCGTCCCGATCCGACGCTCATCGACCTCGACGATGGCCGCGATCTGGACGCCCGTGCCGGTGAAGAAGATCTCGTCCGCCACATAGAGCTCGGAGCGGTCGATCGAGCGCTCCTCGACCGTCGTGTGCAAGACGTCGCGGCACAGCTCGATGACGACCTCGCGCGTGATGCCCTCCAGGATATTGTCGGTCACCGGCGGCGTCGACACCACCCCGTGGCGCACGACGAAGATGTTCTCGGCGCTGCCCTCCGACACGTGGCCGTTGGCGTTGAGCACGATGGCCTCGTCGAAGCCATTGCGCAGCGCCTCGGTCTTGGCGAAGGCGCTGTTGATGTAGGCCCCGGTGATCTTGCCGCGCGCGGGAATCATGTTGTCGTCGATCCGCCGCCACGACGACACCATCACCCGCGCGCCCTCCTCGGCCTCGACGTACCGGCCGAAGGGCGTGGCGAAGATCGCCAACCCGTCGGTGAGGTTGTGCAACCGGACCCCGATGACCTCGTCCGCCTTGTAGGCCAGCGGCCGGATGTAGGCGTCGGTCTCGTAGCCCTCGTGCCTCAAGAGGTCCAGGGTGATCTCGACCAGGTCGTCCGCCGAATAGGGGAGGTCGATGCAAATGATCCGGCAGTTCTGAAGGAAGCGCTCGTAGTGCTCGCGGAGCTTGAACACCAGCATCTGGCGCTCGTCCGGGTTCCAGTAGCCGCGGATCCCCTCGAAGCAACCGGTGCCGTAGTTCAGCGCATGGGTCCGCACGCTGATCTTGGCATCCTCGATGGGGACGATCTGACCGTTGAAGAACGCGAATCGACCCTGCATGGCTCACCTTTCCGTGGTATCTGGAACCCGGTCGGGCAATGCAGGAGTCGGTGTGCGACCTCTTCTCCCACGCGGCGATGCCCTCCGGCGCGGATACGGGCCTTCTTTCAATCATACCCCGCGTGCAAACTCGGGGTCAAGGCGGTCGACCCATCGCTACCGCGGCCGCTTCCGCCGGCCGAAGAGCAGCTGGGTCAGGGGGTTGACGTGCTCGACCGCGTCGAACGCCACGGGGGGCCGGCCGCGGGGATCGACCGGGGCGGCCCGCCACGATGCCCGTGTCCGGTCGGCGGCCGCCAGCCAGTCTGCCGCGGCCTCGCGCGGCGCGCGGGTGCCGTGGGCATCCCCGGCGGTCGTCAAGGCGGCGCGCAACGCGCCGATCTCGTCGACGACACGGTCCAGCCATTGCCCGAGCGGGGCGAAGCCCGTCAGCGCCGCCGCCACGTCGGCCCGGGCGTCGGCGTCGGCCGCCGCCTCGAGCATGGCCTGCAGGTCGACACCGATCAGGCGCCTGAGGTCCACGGCGGACGGGCTGCGGTCGAGAACGCGCAGCACGGCGGCGCCGAGCACGGCCGGCAGCACGTGCGTGCCCGCGACGAGCGCGTCGTGCTCGAGCGGGTCGATGAAGTACGCGATCGCCCCGACGCCGTCGACCAGGGACGCCAGCACGCGCATCGCCGTCTCGTCGGCCTGCGGCGCCGGGCAGAGACAATACGTGAGGCCGCGGAGCCCGTCGTGGGGCGGGGGCGCCCCGCGATGGGGCGGCGCGGCCGCG
>QEVT01000245.1 GCA_003576755.1 bacterium
GGCGCGGCCGGCAGGACGGCCCGGGCGGCCTCGCGCCCCCGGCGCAGCTCGGCGCCGTGCCACCCGTCGGCGCCGTCGGCCATGACGACGGCGACGGCCGGGATGCCGGCGGCGTGCAGGCCGTCGAGGGCGCGCGCCGCGGCGGCGTCCAGCTCGGCCGTCGGGGTGGCCACGAGCGCGATCCGGACGCCGGCCTCGGTACCCGGCGGCGTGCCGTCGCCCGCGGGCAGGAGCTCGATCCACGGGTGCCGTCCGACTTTTCCGGGGGCGGCCGAGAGCGCATCGGCGAGCCGCTCGGCGAGCGCAGGGTCGCCGGCGATCAGCAGCGTGAAGCGCTGCTCGGCGTGGGCCTGGATCTCGCCGAGGTCGACCTCGCGGATGGTCTTGAGCATCGGGAACGGGTTCCAGGCGGGCATCGGGGACTCCTCCGATCGGGCTGGGTGCGGCATGCCGGCCGCGCCCCCATGGGGAAGCACGGCCGGCGGAAGGTCCGTGAGCGGGAAGCGGCCCTGGGGCCGGGGCACCTTATGGGCAGCCCGACTTCCACAGCGGCAGGTTGCACGCGCTGTAGGGCTGGCCGGTGTCGCGCAGCGACAGCCACGTGCGGTACGTGTTGAAGAGCGGGTGATACGGGACGCTCGGGTTGCGCAGCTCGCCGAACCCGTAGTAGCGCCACGGCTCGGTGGTGGCCAGGTCCTGGATGTGCTGCGGGATGCGCTTCGTCACCTGCGGGCACACGCGGTACTGCAGCGTGGCGGCCATGCCGCCGGGGGTCGGGGTCGGCACCGGGTACGGCGTCGGCGGAACGGCGGTGCCGCCGGGCGGCGGCGGCGACGCGGCGGCGGTGGCGCCCGGCGGCGGCACGGGAGGGCCGGGGGGCGGGAGCGGCGGGAAGTTCGGGTCGTAGCACCGGATGGGGTACGGGAAGACCACGCACGGGTGCGGGTAGCACGGGCTCACGCACGGGAACGGGTAGCACGGATGGACCGGGTGGTGATCGGCGGCTGTTTCGATCCCCGCCGGTGCGGGGGCAGCCTCGGCCGCCGCAGGCGGGGCGGCGTCCTGGGCCTGGGCGAGGGTGGGCTGTCGGCCGGCGACGAAGCCCAGCCAGCCGATGCCGGCGGCCACGAGCAGGCCGATCGCGCGATCGGTGCGTCGGTGTGGTAGCAGGTGCATGCGGTTGATCCTCCTACGGGGACGGGCAGAGGTGGCATAAGTCTAGCGCAGCGGGTCGCTCGCGGCGATCACCGTGATCGGCAGCGACGATCAGGCTGATCGCCGGCCGCGATCACGGTGATCGGCAGCGACGATCAGGCTGATCGCCGGCCGCGATCACGGTGATCGGCAGCGACGACCAGGCTGATCGCCGGCCGCGATCACGGTGACTGCCGGCGACGTCCTGGCCGGGGCGTGGACCCGGGGATGCTACAATGCCGTCGTGTGATGCCCGATGCCGCAGCCCGGCCGGCGCGCATCCGAAGGGGACTCCCATGACGCAGAAACCCAAGATCGCCGTGCGTAACGTCAACGTGCCGGGCCACGAGGTCCGGCTCGACGCCGAGAAGTACCACGCGATGCGCGAGGTGCTGCTGAACGTGCTGCCGGCGGCGGCGCCGGGGCTCACCCAGGCCGAGATGATGGCCGCCGTGTTGCCGCACCTGCCGCAGGCGTTGTGGCCCGACGGCGCCAAGTCGGGCTGGTGGGTCAAGTCCGTTCAGCTCGACCTCGAGGCCCGCGGCGCCGTCGTGCGCGAGGCCGGGGCCAAGCCCCTGCGCTGGCACCGGGCGTGAGCGCGGGCGGCCGGGTCACCGCCCTCCCGCCCCCCACCCCTCGTACGACCAGTCCACCTCGCCCGTGCCCGGCCGCTCGCCCGCCAGGCGCGGCAGGTCGACGCGCGCCGCGATCCGGCACGGCAAACCGGTGTCCGCCGCGAGCCAGACCGTGGCCTCGGCCGTGAACTTGTGGAGTCCGCCGGCGTCGGCGTTGACGGGCAGCCGATCGCGGCGGGCGAGCCACCACGCCGCGTAGGCCGGGGCGGCGACCAGGAAGTCCACGCGCGCGCAGTCGCGCCCGCCGACGGGCTCGGCCGGCCCGGCGCGCGCGCCATGGCCGGCGGCGAGGAGCGCCAGTGGGTCGCCGGCCGGGAAGACCAGCGCCACCGCGTGCGGCTCCATCGGCGCTGCCGGCTCGCCCGCGAGCGGCGAGAGCGGCGTGACCCGCGGCCAGGCGATCGCGTACGTGATCGCCGCACCCGCTGCGTCGGGCGGGGACGGGCGGCCCGCGGTGCCGGACCCGTCGTCCACCGCGCCCGACCGCACCGTCAGCGTCAGGGCGCCGCGCGCGGTCCCGGACCCGGCCACGGCATACGCCGCCGTGCCCTCCGCCGTCGCCGCGCGGGTCGTGCCCCGCACGTGGTACGTCCCCGCCGCCTGCGCCGCGGACCACGCCCGGTGCAGCGGGTCGCGGCGGGCGGCGTGGCGCCCGGCCAGCGCCAGGGAGGCGAGGAGGGCCGCGGCGAGGGTCAGGCCGATGGCCGGCGCCCGTGCGCCCGGCCGGCGACGGTCCCGGGTCGACATCGGTCGGCATGATACGCCTGCCCCGGGTGACCGGCCAGCCGGCCGATGGTAGAATCGCGGCGATGACCGACTCCCCGACCGACGCTCCCGCGACGCCCGACCCCTCCCCCGCGCCCGGCGCCGCCGGGAATCGCGGATTCCGCGACGCCCAGGGCGCTTCCGGCCTCCCCGTCGCCCGCGTCGGCCTGTGCTCGACGCTGACCAGCCTCGGCTCGCGCCAGCTCGTGACCACGGTCGCCCGCGCCGTGGCGTCGGGGGCCATCCCCGGCACGGCGATCGCGTTCCTGTTCGTCGACCGCGAGGCGGGCGAGTCGCCGGACACCGACGCCTCGGTGGCGCACGTCGAGGCCGCCTTCGACTTCCCGGTGATCCGTGCGTCGGCCGTCCGGTTCCGCACCGACGCGCGCAAGGCGGCGCGCGCGGCGGCCGAGGCCGGGAACCCGGCGCCGCTGTGGGCCTGGCGCGACGCCTTCTACGCCAGCTACCGCGACCGGCTGCCGCCGACGGCGCTCGACCTGCTGCTCGGCGACATGTGGATCTGGGGACGGCGCCAGTGCGCGGAGCGCCGCGGCGTGAACCTGCACCCGTCGCTGCCGACGGGGCCGCTCGGCAAGATGTGGTTCGACGTGGTGTGGGACCTCGTGGTGCTGGATGCGGTCGAGTCCGGCGTCATGCTGCACCTCGTGACGCCCGCGGTCGACGAAGGGCCGGTGGTGGCGTACTGCCGCTACCCCTTGCGCGGGCCGGGCCTGGACCCGCAGTGGGCGACGCTCCCGGCGTGTCTCGAGGATCGCGCCGCGCTGGTCGGGCTGCAGCGCGCGCTCAAGCGCGAGGCGACGCACCCGTTGTTCAAGGCCATCCGCGCCGTCGGCCTCGCCCGCGAGATGCCGCTGATGCTCGAGACGCTGCGCGCCGTCGGCGAGCGGCGCCTTTCCATCGCCGACGGCGTCGTGCGCGATGCCCGCGGCGCGGAGATCGTCGGCGGGCTGGACCTCACGGCCGAGGTCGAGGCGGCGGTGGCGGGTGCGCAGGGCGAGGGGGACTCGAGCACCGGCGCCGCGGGCCCAGGCTGACCTCGACCGCGTCCGCCATGACTTGACCCGACTCGGCGGATGTGACTACCCTTTGGTCGACCGGAATCCCCGTCGAGCGTGCGTTCCGACGTCACCGACCGCGATTCGAGACGCGACGGCTCGGCGGCGCCCCGGCGCGGAGGGTAGCGATGAGACTTCGACCCTTGGTTGCCTTCGCCGTGACGGCCGCGTCCACGCTGCGCGTGGCGCCGCCGTTCCTCGACGGGCTTCGACCCGCACCTGCCGGCGGGCCCTGGCCGGTGGCCGAGGCCGGCCGGACCCGGTCAGATCGCACCCACGGCGGCACCGTCGCCGTGCTGCCGATCGCCCTGAGGCACGCCGCGGTGGACGACCTGCCCCCGCCCCCGACCGCGGCGGCCACGCCGACGCACACCACCGCCCCGTCGCCGACGGCCACGGCCTCGCCGACGCCGACCGCCGGCCCTGGCGTGCCCAGGTGCGAGCGGACGACCGGCGATGCGGGCGGGTTCCGCTTCTCGCTCGACGACGGCGCCACGCTGGCCCCCAATGCCCGGCGTCTGGAGCGCATCGCCTACACCTGGGACCTCGACGTCGATCCCCGCGATCCGGACGTCATCCTCGAGGTGCATCAAGGCCGGTTGTTCCGCTCGCGCGATGCCGGCTGCACGTTTGCCGCGGTGGCGGGCGTGCCCGACGGCGAATGGGACCGCCTGGTGCAAGCCCCGTCGGACCCGGACGTCCTCGTCCTGACGACCATCGCCGCCCCCCGGCTGGCGTACTCGGCGGACGGCGGGACGACATGGACGAAGCAGGACCTCCCCGACGACGTGGTCGAGCTGGCCATCGACCCGTCCGATCCGTGGCGCTGGACGTTCGTGGGGCGCGGCCCGGCGATCCACAGCCGCACCGGCGTCGACGCGCGGTGGACGGCGCTGCCGGTGCCGCTCGGCGGCAGCACCAGCATCGTCTCGGCCGCCTACGCTCCCGCGCGCCCCCAGCGTTGGCTGGTGGGCAGCGCGACCCACGGCGTGTTCGTCACCGACGACGCGGGTCGGACCTGGGCCCCCGGCAACGACGGCCTGTTCGGGCCGGTCGGCGACCCCGCGGAGCCGACGCAGGCCGTCGTGCCCGCCTCGCTCACGTTTGCGCCGTCCGATCCCGACGTGGCCTTCGCGGTCGTCAACCAGGTCGGGCGCGGCCAGAGCTTGCGCGGCATCTGGCGGTCCGCCGACGGCGGGCGCACCTGGGTGCGGCGGGTGGCGAACGGGGACCTGGTCGGCAACGTGCCGGCACGGCTTACCGGCGGCACGCGCGTCTTCGTCAGCCCGCACGATCCCGACCGGGCGTTCTTCGCGTTCGGCATCGCCTACGACGGCTACGGCACGGACTTGTTCGGCTCGCGCGACGGGCTGCGGTCGATGCGCGTCAGCCATTTCGCCGACTTCTACAAGGTCTACGCCATGGCGTTCGGTCCGCCCGGCACGGCGGTCGTGTTCGTGGGGGCGTCCAGCGACGTCCCGTCGTTGGCGGGCGACGGCGATTCGTCGGCCGGCGATGCCGGCGGCGCCGACGGCGATGCGGACTCCGACGGCGATGCGCACGACGACGGCGATGCGGATGCCGGGTGATCGGTACGAATCGAGGGTTGTCGGTGGGATCGGACGGGTAGGGGGCGAATATATGGGGTCGGACGGTTAGGGGGCGACTATTTGCTCGCCCACGGACGGCAATCAGGCGACAGGGCAGGTGTTGGCTGGTACCGATTTCGATCGGGATGTCCACCCGCCCCCCGCCGTGAGCTTCGATCAACTCGGCCAGGTCACGGGGCTTGTCAACACCCGGCTCAAACACCTGCACGTTTGCCTGC
>QEVT01000246.1 GCA_003576755.1 bacterium
GAGCGGCTCTTGGCACAGCGCCAGCGCGCGGCGGCGCGCCCGGACGGCCTGCGCGTGCCGCGCTGACGGCGCGCCGCCGTCACCGCGGCGTCGACAGCTGCGCGACGATGTTCTCGATCGACGCCAGCCCGAACAGCGTCTTCTTGATGAACGACGGGTTGTGCGGCACGAAGAAGAACCGCGGGTGGGGCTCCCACAGGGTCCGGAGCACCCGGTCGAGCCGTGCGGCCTCGGCGATGCTCTCGACGCGCGCCGGGTTGCCGTTCTCGAAGCCGATGCCGCCGACGGCGGCGCTCTCGAAGAACAGCACGGCGTCATAGCGCGCCAGCTCGGCCGCGTGCGTCGAGCCGACCGCCGCGAAGAACCCGTCGGAAGGGCCCGGCCAGTAGGCGGCGCCGTCGACCGTGCCGCGGTCGCACAAGAGGATCCGGTCGGGGAAGCGGGCGGTCTGCACGTCCTCGAGGTTGCGCTGGACGTGGTAGATCGCCTGCTGGATCGCCCGGCGGGCGAACGGCGTGTCCTCGCGCGGGAACCCACCGCTGAAGAGCAGCGTCGCCGACTCCCGCACGATCACCACGGCCTCGCCGATCTCGCGCCGGTACAGATCGGCGGCCGTCGTCTTGCCGCCGCCCGGGCCGCCGGTGAGGACGATGCGGAAGGGGCGGGCCCGCGGCCCGGGCGAGGCGGCCGGCGCGGCTGGGGAGGCCGTCATGGCCGCCGCCGCGGCGCGTCCTGGAGCAGCGCGACGTAGCTCTCGTGGCGCGCTGCCGACACGGCGCCGGTCTCGACCGCCGCCCGCACCGCGCAGCCGGGCTCGTGGACGTGGGTGCAGTCGTAGAAGCGACACGTGTTGAGGAACGGCCGGAACTCCACGAACGCCCACTCGAGCTCGCCGGGGTCGACGTCCCACATCCCGAGCTCGCGCAGGCCCGGCGTGTCCGCCACCTTGCCGCCGCCCGCCAGCGGGTGGAGCTCGCCGACGCGGGTCGTGTGCCGGCCCTTGTCGACGCTCTCGCTGACCTCGCCGGTCTGGAGCGCCAGCCCGGGCTCGACGGCGTTGAGCAGGCTCGACTTCCCGACGCCGCTGGGCCCGACGACGGCGCTGATCCGCCCGACCAGCGCCGCCCGCAGCGCATCGACGCCCTCGCCGCTGCGCACGGACGCCCGGATCACGGGATAGCCGATCCGCGCGTACACGTCGAGCGCCGCGTCGACGTCCGGGGGCGCGCCGAGGTCAACCTTGTTGAGCACGATCACGCTGTCGAGCTCGTCGATCTCGGCGATGGCCAGGAACCGGTCGAGCATGCGGAGGTGCGGCGTCGGCTGCCGCGCCGCGAACACGGCCACCATCTGGTCGATGTTGGCCACCACCACGTCCTGGGCCCACGCGCCCTTGGGGCCCGGCGCGCGGCGCACCAGCGCGGAGCGACGGGGCAGGATCTCGACGATGGACGCCTCGACGGGGCCGGTCTCGCCGGCCGGGAGGTCCAGGAGCTGTACCCGGACGTCGTCGCCGAGCGCCACCAGCCCCTCCTGCCGGCGCTCGCGCTTCAGGAGCCCCCGCAGCACGGCGACCACCGGGCCGGCATCCGTCTCGACAGTGTAGAAGCCGCTCTGCGCGCGGATCACCCGGCCGGTGCGCTCGCGCGCCGGGGGCACCGATGGGGGCGAGGTCACCGGAGCGCGGCCCTCTAGCCCCACAAGCCGCAGAAAGGCTGCACGGCCACCCACGCGCCGGCCGCGACGTCGCCGCAGTCGAGCGGGAGCACGATGAGGCAGTCCGCCCGCGCCAAGGCGGCCAAGAGGTGCGAGTCCTGCCCGGTCATCGGCGTCACGGTGAGCGCGCCGTCCGCGGCCGCCGACAGCACGCCGCGCTGGTACTCCAGCCGACCCGGCTGCTTGCGAACCGGCGCCGTCAGCCGCGCCCGCGTGACGACCGGGTCGACGGACCGCTCGCCGCCGAGGCGCCGCAGCGCCGGCACGACGAACACCGAAGCCGTGACGGCGGCCGACACCGGGTTGCCCGGCAGCCCGAAGAACATCGCCTCGCCGACCCGGCCCACGGCCAGGGGCTTGCCCGGCTTCATCGCGATGCGCCAGAAGTCGACCCGCCCGAGGTCTTCGACCACCGCCTTGACGTGGTCGGTGTCGCCCACCGACACGCCGCCGGTGGTGACCACGGCATCGGCGTGCGCGGCGGCATGCGCCACGGCCGCCCGGACGGCATCCACGCGGTCCGGCACGACGCCGAGGTCGAGGACCTCGGCGCCGGCGCGGGTCACGAGGCCGTGCAGGGTGTAGCGGTTGCTGTCGTGGATCTGCCCCGGCGCCAGCGGCTCGCCGATGCCCCGCAGCTCGTCGCCGGTGGAGAAGCACGCGACCCGCGGGCGGCGATGGACCTTCACCTCGCCGATGCCGATGGAGGCCAAGAGGCCGAGGTGCGCGGGCCCGAGGCGGTGGCCGGGCTCGGCCACCGTGTCGCCGGCAGCGACGTCGCTGCCGGGCAGCCGCACGTAGGCGCCGGGCGCCGCCGGGCCGCGTGCGCGGATCCGGTCGGGTCCGGCGGGGCGCACCTCCTCCTGGATCACGACGGCGTCGGCACCCTCCGGCACCACGGCGCCGGTCAGGATGCGCACGCACGCGCCGGGGGCGACGACGCCGGCATGCGGCGCGCCGGCGGCCGAACGGCCGGCGACGATCAGCTCGACCTCGAGGCCGTCCGCCGGGAGATCGGCCGAGCGCACGGCGTAGCCGTCCATCGACGAGCATCGGTGCGGGGGGACCGACACGCCGGCCACGACGGGCACGGCGAGCACCCGCCCCAGCGCCTCGCGGAGCCCGACGCACACCGCGGGGCCGACCGGGCGGATCGCATCGAGGACGCGGCGCCGCGCCTCGTGCACCTCCAGGAGATCGGCGGCGCCCGCGTCGGATCCGGCCGGCATCACCGTCCCCCGGTCATGCACGCGTGCGGGCTTGGCAGGCGGTCGTCATGCGTTCATTCTACACCAAGCGACGAGCGGCCGGGGTCCGGCTGCTCACCAGGGGTCCGTTACACCCGAGGAAGCAGGACGAACGGCCGCGCGGCTACGGGCACGGGATCAGGCGGGCGACCTCGCGGTAGATCCGCACCAGGTCCTCGGCGTTCGGGGCCGGGAAGTACAGCGACGGCGCGGTGGCCACCTGGGTCAGGAGCGCCACGTCGACGTCGGCGCCGAGGCCGACCGACACGATGGTGACGCCGACCGCCTTGGCCGCGTTGGCGGCGGCCAGCACCGCCTGCGTGTCGCCGCCCGTCTGCGCCCCGTCCGTCACCAGGATGATCGATCGCTTGTTCCCGGCGCGGTGGCGCGGGCTGTCGAGCTCGCCGAGCGCCGCCGAGAGGCCGGCGTCGATCTCGGTCCCCGTCGCCTGGAAGCTCGGCAGGCCTTGCAGCGCGGCGCGGAGCTGGGCCTTGTCGCCGGTCAACGGGCTGGCCACACGGCTGGTCGCGTTGAAGCCGACCACGGTGGCCTGGTCCGTCGCCTTGAGCAGGTCGACGATCTCGAGCGCGGCCTCGATGGCCGCGTCGAGCTTGATCTTGCCGCCGGCCTGGGTGGGATCGCGCATGCTGTTGGACGTGTCGATCACGAGCGCGACGTCGATGGTCTGCTCTTCGGGCACGCACGGGATCGGCGTCGGCTTGACCTCCTCCGGCCAGTTGCGGAAGAGGATCGGCAGGTAAGCCGGCGCCGGCTTGGGGGTCGGCGTGGCCGTCGGCGTGTGCGTCGGCGTGTGCGTCGGCGTCGGGGTGGACGTCGGCGTGTTGGTCGGCGTCGGCGTGTCGGTCGGCACCGGCGTCGGCGTGGCGGTCTGCGGCAGCACGTCGACCTCGACGTTCGGGAAGTCCGCCTTGCCGGCGAGCCCCTCGGAGTCGACCCACGCAAACTCGGCGCCTTGGCTGATCGGCCACAGCCCCGAGTCCTGCGGCTGCACCTGGTACGACAGCGTCTGGGCCAGCGCCGAGATCTGCCACTCCAGGAGCTGGCCGGTGACGGTCACCGTCGGCGGCATCGCCGAGCCCGGGATGAGCTGCATGTTGCCGTAGAGCTCGTCGCGCACCGTCATCTGCTGCATGGTGATGGGGATCGGAGGCGCGATGACGTCGTCGTAGAGGTGGATCATCTCCTTGACGTCGTTCTTGTCGAGCGCGAACGCCTTCTCGCTGGCCAGGTCGTTCATGTTGCGCCGGTTGAGCTTGCGGCCGAGCCCGATGGTGATGACCTTCGTCTCCTTGCTGAGGCCGGCCCCGGCGCGCAGGTCCTTGGCGCAGAACTGGAAGTCCGACAGGATCACGATGATCGTCATGCGCCCGGCGTCGCCGAGGTTGGAGCGGCTGCCCGAACCGTTGAGCGAGCGCCCCGCCTCGCGCATGCCGACGTCGATCTTGGTGAGGTCGGTGCCCCTCATGCGCCCGACGGCCGAGATGATGTCGGAGCTGTCGTTCGACAGCGACTGCTTGATGCGCGCGCTCTGGGCGAACGACACGAAGCCGACCCGCAGCCGGTCGCTGGCCATGTCGCGCTGGATCTCGGGCTGCCCGACGAAGTCGCGCACCCAGCCCTTCACGTCGCTGATCAGGTCTTCCTCGCCGGCTTCCTCGAGCGGGATCTCCTCGGGGTCGTCGATGGCCCCGGGCGTCGGCGTGCGGCGCGGGCGGCGCCGGGGCGTCGGCGACGGCGACGCGATGTTGTTGTTGCCGTCCTGGGCGCTGCAGAACGCCGGCTCGTCCCGCGAGGGGTCGACGCCGCCCGCGCCGGGCGTCCCGGGGACCGGCGTCTCGTCGGGATTGCGCGGCGTGGCGGTCGGCTCGCCGCCGGGGTTGGCGCCGCCGCCGCGGGCCTTGGTCATCGACAGCGACTCGTCGGCCAGGATGATGAGGTCGACCGGCAAGCGCTTGGCCGCGCACGTGGCGCTGACCACCAGCGACGCCGTCACCGAATCCCCCAGCGGGATCGTCGACGGCGAGATCGACTTCTCGAGGCTCGCCACGCAGCTGCTGACGCCGGGGGTCTGCGCGACGGGCGCCGCGGCGGTGGGCCCTCCGCTCAGGGCGAGGTAGACGGCCGCGGTGCCCACGGCCAGGGCCGCAGGAGCGGCAAGCGGGATCAACCATCTCAGGCGCATCGTGTTCCTCCTCAGGTGCTTGGTCGCACGATCGGCCGCGACAGACGTGATGCCGGACCGCCGCGGTGCGATGCCCGGCCGACGGCCGGGCGGCATGATATCCCTGCGGGGGTGAACACCGCGGCCGGTGGTCAGGTTAGGCGGAGGGGCCGAAATGTTGCGCCGAGGCGCACGCGCCGATGACCCGATGCCGCGTGCGGCTCGACGGCACGCCGCTCGGGCTACGGGTCGGAGGCCGCCGCGCCCGCCGCCGGATCGCCGCCGGCCAGCGCGTCGAGCCTGGCGCGCACCGCCCGGATGTCGAGCCACGTCA
>QEVT01000247.1 GCA_003576755.1 bacterium
CACCGCGATCTTGGTGGGGTGGTTGAACGGCGCCGGGTCGACCGGCGGCGCGGCCACCCGGGTCTCGGGGGTGCCCGTGACGTCGGGCGGGACGGGCAGCACGGCCTCGAGCGCCAGGTGGCCGGAGGCGCCCAGCGCTTCCAGCGTCGCGAGGTGGTCGCGCCCCGAGACGAACAGGGCGTTGTTCACCACCACCAGGTGGCCGCCGTCCGCCACCAGCGGGCGCACCTTGTTGACGAGCCCCGCGACGTTGCGATCGAGGTCGACGGTGCCGGTCGTGGCCGCGGCGAAGAACGGCGGGTCGAGGAACACGCAGTCGAACACCGCGCCGGCACGGCGCAGCCGGCTCGTGGCCACCCAGAAGTCCGCCGCCACGAAGTCGGCCTTGCGGATCGGCAGGCCGTTCAGCGTGTACGACGTCTTGGCCACGTTGAGGACCGCGCGGCTGGCGTCGAGCTGCACCACCCGCGCCGCCCCCCCGGCCAGCGCCGCCACGCCCAGGCTGCCGGTGTAGGCGAACGTGTTCAGGACGGTCTGGCCGGCCAGCCGCGCCCGCGCCCAGGCGCGCAGCGCCCGCGTGTCGAGGTAGAAGCCCGCGTCGCGCATGGCCAGGAGGTCGACGCTGTAGCGGATGCCGGCTTCGCGGACCTCGCACGCGGGGGGGCCGCCGCGCACCACGGCCCCGCGCCGCGCCGCGGGGTCGGGCGCATGGCGCGGCTTCACGACGACGCAGCGCAGCCACGGGAGCTGCGCGGCGTAGAACGCGGTGGCCGCCTGCACCGCGGCCTCGCCGCGCGCCGGCGGCTCGGCGTAGTTGTGGAGGACGAGCGTGTCGGCGTAGACGTCCGCCGTCAGGTCGGGCTCGCCTTCGTAGAAGCCGGCGAACACGCGGACGGCTGCCGTGTGCGCCGCGTCGAGCACGTCGTGGCGGGCGGCGAGGGCGCGCGCCAGGCGCGGGAGGAGCGCCGGCGGCCCGCCCGCCGCGCCAGCGCCGTCCTCGCGCCCCCATTTCAGCCCCATTTCAGGCCCCCATCACCGCCATCCCGTACCCTGTGCCGTGCCGTCACGTCCACCGTGGCGGCGGCCCGGCGCGGTCTTGCGCGCCCCGGAGTCATCCCATCGATGGAGCCCTTAATCATGAACCGCCTTCTGTCGTTCCGCCAAGGCCGCACGCCGTGCGGCCACCGCCGGCCGCGGCCGGCCCGCCTGCCGGTGGTGCTCGCCGCCGTGGTCGTGGCCGCCGCGGCGCTGTTGCCCATCGGCACCGGCGAGCCCCCCGCGCGCGCCCAGGCCCGCGCCACCCGCGTCCCGGCCCGCGCCACGGCCACGCCGTACACCGGGCCCACCCTGACGCCGTCGCCCACGCCCGCCACCCCGGGCCCGGCCGCCGAGCTGTTCGCCGTGCGCGCCGAAGACCGGATCGGCTGCCGGGAAGAGGGGCGCGCCTACGACTCGCCGAACCTGGCCGCGTGCCTAGAGGGCTACACCACCGATCAGATGACGCTGATCGAGCCCGGCACCGACTTCGTCGCCATCCCGCGCACGGCCGGCAAGTTCGTCGTGCCCGAGGTCGCGCCGGGGGCCGACGAGAACGCCACCGCCATCGGCGCCTTCACCTTCTCGGCGCTGGTCCAGGTCGACAAGCTCGACGGCGCGCCCGCGCCCGTGTACGCCCGCGTCATCGTCGACGGCCGCACCGCCGCGCCGGGCGAGATCGTCATCGCCGACGGAACGCTCTACGACAACGAGTACCACGCGCGGACGTTCGTCTTCCGCGATCGTCTGTCGCCCGGCATCCACACCGTGCACGTCGAGTGGCGCTCGCCGGCCGTGCGCGCGCGCATCCGCGACGCCTCGCTGTTGACCGTGGTCGACGCCCCCGCCGTGCACGGCCACCGCCTGCTCACCCGGACGTCGACCGGCACGACCCCCGTGCCCGTCGGCAACGCCGCCTGGAGCCCCGTCCAGTCGGCCGAAGGCACGTTCCACATGCCCGCCGACGGCTCGGTGGCGCTGACCTTCGCCGCCAGCCTCGAGATGACGCAGGGCGACTTCATCCTGCTGCGCCCCGTGGTCGACAACGGCGCGGTGGCCGTCGAGCCGCCCGAGATCGCCCTCGCCGTGCGCTCGATGCACGAAGAAGGGCGCGCCGCGACGTTCACGGCCCCGAACCTCGCCGCCGGCGCCCACGACGTGCGCTGGGAGTGGCGCGCCAGCCTCACCGACGGCCTCGCCATGGCGACGGCGCGCGGGTGGACCATGGCGGTGCTGACCGGCCCGGCCGCGACCGACACGACGGCCTTCGCCGTGCCGCACCAGACCGGCGCCGCCCAGGCCGGCAACGACGGCGCGTACGTGCCCATCCCCGGCCTCGAGACCAAGCTCGACATCCCCGAGGGGTACGCCGAGGTCGCCGTGACGTTCAGCGGCCACGTCACCGGCCGCGACCCGGCGTACGTCGCGCCGGTGGTGGACGGCGTGGTGCAGGAGGGCGTCGAGGTCATGGTCCACCACCCCGTCATGCACTGCCTCGACGACGCGTGCAGTTCGGCCGAGGTGTGGGACGCCGGCGCCCGCAGCTACACGTTTGCGCTGAAGGGGCTGCCGCCGAGCGAAACGCCGGCCAAGGTCGGCCTGGCCGTGCGCGCGTCGCCGTACGAGAAGTCGTACGCCGAGGTCGTGGACGCCACGATGACGGTGCTGCGCCAGCCGTGGGTCGGGCCGGACCTCGCGATCGGCGCCAACTTCGGCGCGGGTTCCACGCTCCACGAAGCCGTCATCGAGCCCGGCGGCGGAACGCGGCCCATGATCGTCATCGTCGCGGACGTCGAGCGCGAGGACCACCCGGTGGCCGACGGGTCGTTCATGGACGGCATCGACGCGCTGGCCTTCGGCGCCACGCGCTCGGCGAAGCACTACTACGACGTCGTGTCGGGCGGCCGCGTCGAGATCGTCCGCGCGGGGCCGGGGGTGCTCGGGCCGTACCCGCTGTCGCACGAGGCGGCGCACTACTGGGAAGGCCACGCCTGCGACGGCGAGGGCGGGCTCGTCCAGGACGACTACGTCTCCGGCCACGCCGAGCGCCAGGCCGAGGTGCTCGCCGCCGCGGACGACGACTTCGACTTCGCCGCCTACGACCGCGACCTCGACGGCGTCGTCACCTCGGACGAGCTGGCCATCGTGGTGGTCACGCCGCAGTCCAACGGCGGCGGCAGCGCGGCGGACGCGTCGTTCAAGCCCTACTGCCAGTCGCCGGCGTCGTTCTACAGCCAGGACGGCGGCCCGGACGGCACGCGCCTCAAGCACGTGCTGCAGTGGTACACGCCGTCGACCGGCGACAGCGAGGACACGGCCGTCGCGTCGCTGAACGTGCTCAACCACGAGCTCGGGCACCTGCTCTTCTGGCTGGACGACGCGTACGGCGCCACCGACCGCTTCGTCGCGGGCGACCAGCTCGGCCAGCCGTGCGACATCGACGGCGCGGACGCCGACGACGTCGACTGCCAGCGGCGGGTCGTCGAGACGGTGCCGCAGATGGTGTCGCTGATGGCCGCCTCGGGCACCAGCACGCCGCACATGGACGGCGCGCACAAGCTGCACCTGGGCTGGGTGACGCCCGAGACGGTCGTGGCGTCGGGCAGCTACCTCCTGGAGGACGTGCGCGAGAGCGCGCGGGTGATGATCCTGCCGCGGCGGGACTCGGCGCACAAGGAGTACTTCGTGCTCGAGTCGCGCTTCGACTCGGACGTGCCCAACGACCCGCGCTACGACTACAACATCGTGGACCAGGGCCTGGCGATCTACCACGTCATCGAGCCGGGCGCGGGCTGCGTCACGGGCGCGTGGCCGCCGTCGGACTGCGACACGTACACGCCGCCGACGTGCGTCGCGCCGTCGATCTGGGAGGAGCACGTGGCCAACTTCGTGCGCGCGGGGCTGCGGCTGGTCCAGCCGGACGGCGCGCACGTGACGACGTGCTGGCTCGACGACGACGACCAGCGCCAGTGCGACACCGAGTACGAGCAGACGCTGTGGGGGACGTCGAGCGGCCAGTCGATCGCCGACGTCGGCACGCTGTCGTGCCCGCCCATCGTGGGCGACCCGCTGCCCGCGGACAGCGCCCCGCTCTTGCGCTGGGCCGACGGCACGCCCAGCGGCTACGAGCTGCACGGCATCCGCTTCGAGGCGGGGGCGGTGATGGCGTTCGACGTGGTCGTGAAGGACTGATCGACGGATCCGCGGCCGGGCGAGGGTGGGGTCGGCCCGCCCTCGCCCGGCCAATGGGGCGCTGTCGCGGTCCTCTGCTCGACGCTGCCGGACCCGGAGACGGTCGGACGCGCGGCCCGGCCCCGGCACGCGCCCAACGTCCGCTCCGGCCCGTGCCGCCGGCGGCACGCCGCGTAGACCGCCCACTGCACCGGGCCGATGACGACCATGGCGGGATAGGCGTCCGTGACGAAGAGCGTCCCGAAGAACGGGCGCAGGAACAGCACCGGCAGCACCAGCAGCATGGCGCCCAGGCCGGCGGCGGCCGCGCCGCGCCCCCAGGCCTTGTACAGCCCGAGGACGAAGGCCGACGCCATCAGCGTGTCGCCGAGCCCCATCGCCGGCCAGACCGGGCCGTCGCGCCAGCCGATGAGCGGCTCGAAGGGCCGGTGGTCGAGCCGGGCGAACAGATCGGCGGTGAGCGGCAGGCGGCCGGTGAACACGAAGTCGTAGACCGTGACGGCGATCGCCATGACGACGAGCGTGCGGGCGCTCGCGCCGCTCTGCACCCACACGTTGGCGATGGACACCACGGCGAGCACGATGAGGGCGTTGTTGACCGCGGTGAAGACATGGCTGTCGCCCGGCCGGAGGGACGGCGCGGCGATCCCCAGCGCGACGCCCGCCAGCGCAAGGAGCCAGCGCCAGCGCCGTCGGGGGATCATGGGCTCGAGCAGCAGCGCGAACAGGCCGCCCATCACCAGCGCCAGGAACCCCGTGCTCGCCCAGCTCGGCGCCAAGACGTGCAGGTAGGGCACGACGACGATGCACACCAGGGCCAGGGCGACGTCCGACAGGTTCATCACCCCGAGCGGCGGCTGGGGCATCCGGTAGCGCCGGAAGTAGGCCACGCTGAGCAGCATGGCCAGCGCGTAGTGCGCGACGACGATCGCGAGGGCAGTGGGGGTGGGCATGGGTGGTCTCCTCTCGGCGCGCGCGGGCGCCCCTGGTGGCATGGGCGGGACATCGGGGCCGACGGGTCGTCGGACGTCGTGGCCGTTCAACCGGGCGTCGCGGCCGCCCAACCGGATGCCGCGGGCGCCTACAGCGTCAGCTCGCGCTGGTGGGCGCGCCACGGGAAGCGGCCGGGCGGCGGGTCGTCGCGCAGCGTGAGCGTGGCCAGCGGCACGCCCCGCGCCGCCAGCGCGGCTGCGAGGGCCCGGCGCGCCGCCGCCCGGTCGCAGCCCG
>QEVT01000248.1 GCA_003576755.1 bacterium
CCGGCCGTCGCCGCACGCCGATCCGCGCGCCCGGTCGCGCCCCGCCGCGGCCGAGCGCGATCCCGACCCCACCCCTGCCTCCGGCTTCGACCGGGCCCGGCTTCGGGGATGGGCCTGGCAGAGGGCGCACGGCGTCGCCTCGGCCGCGGCTCGCCCCTTGCGCTCCGGGCGCCCCGCCCGGACCGGCGCCAAGGCGGCCGAGCTGGTCTGGGTCGCCGTCCGGGCCGCGCTCGCCGTCGCCGCCTACGCCGCCGTGTTCGCCGTCGTGGCCGGCGTGCTCGTCGCCTACGCGGTCGTCCGGCGCATGGGCTGGGGCGCCGCCGGGCTCTTCATGCTGGCCGTGTTCGCGGCGGCCCCGCGCCGCTGGAAGGGCGGGCGGCGCCGCAAGCGCTGGCTCAAGGACCTGCGCAAGGGCAAGGTCCTGCGCCACGGGGTGGCCTGGCCGGGGCTGTGATACCATCCCGGCATGCGCCCGCTGCATGCCGGGGCCCCCGGACCCTTCCTCGCCGCCTGGACCCTCGAGCCGCTGGCCACGCTCGGCCTGGCGGCCGCCGCGATCGGCTACGCCGCCTGCCTGCGGGCCGCCCGCGCCCGGGGGCGCCCCCCGGCGGCCCGCGCGCACGTGGCCGCCTTCTACGCCGGGATCGCGGCCGCCGCCGTGGCCCTCCTCGGGCCGCTCGACGCGTTCAACGACGACAGCCTCGCCGTGCACATGCTGCAGCACCTCGCGCTGACCCAGGTCGCCGCACCGCTGATCGTGCTGGGGCGCCCGCTGCACGCCGCCGTGCGGGGCCTGCCGCCCGCCGTCGTCGCCGCGACGCTGCGCGCGACGGTCGGCCGCAGGTCGATCCGCACCGCGCTCGACGTCCTCAGCCACCCGCTGGCGGTCTTCGGGCTCTCGGCCGGGGCGCTCGCGGCCTGGCACTGGCCCCCGGCCTACGCCGCGGCGCTGACCGACGCGCGGCTGCACGTCGCCGAGCACGCGACCTTCCTCGGCACGGCCCTGTGGTTCTGGTGGGTGATCGTCGACCCGATCCCCCGCCGTCACCGGGCGAGCCCGCACGCCGCGATCGCCGTGTGCTTCGCCACGGCCGCCGTCGGCGACATCCTGGGCGCCCTCCTGGCGCTGTCGCGCGACGTCGTCTACGCGCCGTACCGCGCCGCCCGTCCGCCGTGGGGGCTCGACCCCCTGGCCGACCAGCACCTCGCCGGCTGGATCATGTGGCTCGGCGGGGCGCTGTACTTCGCGGCGATGGTCGCGATCGCGGCGCGCGCGGCGGCGGGCACCGCGGAAGGCGGATCCGTCGCGGTCCGCGGCGGCGCCGGTGGACGCGCGGACCCGCCCCCGCGGGCCGGCGAGCGCGTTGCGCCGGCCCGCGGGAGCGGTCAGCCGCCGGCCGTCAGCGGATGATCCACGTCACGCGGCTGAGGTTGTACCACGAGACGGCGTAGAGGTAGACGAAGAGCGCCAGCCACACCGTGGCCAGCGCCACCGTGCCCGGCGCCTCGAAGCGCCGCGCGTCGTGCGGCGCCGCCGGCGCCGGCGGGGCGACGGCGATGGGGTCGACGAGCCCGACCGCCGGCACGTCGGACCGTCGGCCGAGGAACACCGTGCCGGCCGCCACGACGACGTACATCGCGCCGCCGGTGATGGCGATGAGCGCGCCGATGGCCATCACCATCAGGCTGGTCTGGATCAGCGGGTCCGCCAGCGCGCCCTCGGCCAACGCGAGCCCCGGGAACGTGATGTCGAAGTGCCGCCGCGGCACGCCGAGGTGGCCGGCCGCGCCCATGCCGGCGCCGAACACCAGCATCCCCAGCCCGAACACGTACGGCTGCCAACGCGCCACGCGCGGCAGGAACAGGTCGCGCCGGAAGATCAGCGGCACCACGTAGTAGCTGATGCCCATGAACGCGAGCGTCGTGCCGGCCACGACCGTCATGTGGAAGTGCGCCGGCACGATCAGCGTGTTGTGGGCGATCATGTTGATCTGGATGCCGCCCATGATCACGCCGCTGATGCCGCCGAGCACGCCGAACATCACGAAGCTGACGACGAGCGCCGCGAAGCCCGGCGCCCCCCACGGCGCCCGCCGCAGCCACCCGAACAGCCCCGCCGTGAGGCCCTTCTCGCGCTGGGCGACCTCGATGCTGGCCGGGATGGTGAAGGCGTGGATCATGCTGCCCAGCACCGCCGCATACATGAAGTAGCTGGCGTTCATGCCGCGCGCCCAGTCGCCGAGGCCGGGGTCGACGAGGATGTGGTGCATCGACCCGAGCTGGATGAACAGGACGTACAGCACGAACGCGAACCGGCTGAGCCCCTCGTTGATCGGCCGCGCCCCGACCGTCAGGCTGGCCAGCGCGTACCAGATGCCGATCATGGCGGCCAGGTTGACCTGCTGCGCGCCGTGCCCGAAGCCCCAGAACAGCAGCCGGTAGGCGGCCGGGTCGACGTGCTCGATCACGCCGAGGCTGCGCAGCCAGGCCGGCACGAGCGCGGCCGCGCCCGACACCAGCGTGAAGACCGCCAGGATCGCCGCGACCAGGAGCGCGAAGCTGAAGAGCGGCAGCGTGCCGACCTCGCCGCGCCACCGGGCGCCCACCACGTTGGCGATGAAGTGGCACACCGCCAGGAGCGCGCCGACGGCGAACACCAGGAGCGACCCGAAGAACCACGGGCTGGCCTCGAGCGGCGGGTAGGCCGTGAACATCACGGTCGCCTGCCCGCTGAGCATGGTGATCATGACGCCGAGCGACCCGGCGAGCATCATGCCGTACTCGACCCATGCCAGGCGCGGGGCCAGGAGGCGGGCGTTGAGCAGCACCGTCCCGCCGAAGAGCAGGCCGGCGACCTCGAAGAAGACGATCCAGAAGATCAGCATGGCGGCACCGTGGGCCCCGACGATGCGGTAGAACCACTCGGGGTCGCCGATGAGGTGCACGGCCTGCCAGCGCGTGAGGGCGATGAGCAGCGCGAACGTGCCGCCGGTGGCCAGGTACAGCACCGCCGTCACGGCGTTGAACATGATGAGCCGTTCGGCCGAGCGGTCGACGCGCAGGCCGGTGACCTGGCACGTCCGCCAGCCGTCGATGAGCGCGGTCATGGCCGCACCCCCTCGCTCGACAGCGCCTGTCCCGCAGCGCCGACGTCGATCCGCCCGACCATGCGGTGGTGGCCGGGGCCGCAGTACTCGTTGCACAGGATGTGGTAGACGCCGGACTCGCGCGGCGTGAGCGAGATGGCGCTGACGTAGCCGGGGAGCACCTGGAAGTTGAAGTTGTCGGGCTGCAGCGAGAGCCCGTGCTGCACGTCGAGCGACGACACCAGGAACCTGTACGTCTGGCCCTGCTCGAGCCGGAGGATCGGCTTGAACTGGAACCGCTGGCCCATGAGGTAGACGTCGCCGCCCGGCGGCGGCGCCACCACCGGCACGCCGTCGATCGCGTCGACCTGATGCGCCTGGATGAACGCCTCGGTCAGCCGGTTGAACTCCAGCGGGTCCACCCGGTAGCTCTGGAACGTCACCTGCTGCTCGCCGATGGCCGGCCAGACGAGCTGCATCATGACGAACATGGCCAGCGCCCACACGGCGGTGACGGTGAGCCACATCCGCTCGTCCCGGCCGAGCGGCGTCCACCAGCGCGCGGGTGGGGCGACCAGCGTGCTGCTGCGTTCGATCATGCGTTGTCTCTCCTTGGAAGTGCTGCGCGGCGTTGGCGGTGGCTCACGGCTTCAACAGCGGCACGTTGGACAGCTCGAGCAGCCCCCACACGATATAGATCAGCGTGGGCACCACCAAGCCGGCCATGAACAAGAGGAAGACATCGTCCAAGAGCGCCTGCTGCCAGGGCAGGCGGGGGCTGGCTCCGCCATCTTGCGATTCGGATGCCACGGCCATTCACCTCCTCGGGCGCCCTGCATGCGGCGTGGGCGGGGGATCGCTGCGAGCGCCGCCCCGAGGAGGCGAGGTGGCGCTCGCAGCGGTCCCAACCCCAAACGGCGCGGCATGGGGCGTCGTGAAACGTGCGGTCGGACTCGGCGACGTCCGTGCCCGGGATGGTATCGCGATTCCCGATGGCGCGCAAGGCGGGTCAGGGGGAGGCCGGAGGGGGGGCCTGGGTGCGCCGGTCGCCCCACCGCCGCTCACGGGTGGATGCGAAACGCCTGCACCCCGTCGTCGAGACCCGCGAGCAGCGCGGGGGCGCCGTCGGCAGCGCCGCCGATGTCGGCAACCGCCAGCCACCGGACCGGCGCGCCGAGGTCGAGCGAGGCCGCCGGCCGATCGTCGCCGGCCTCGGCGTACCGCGCGTACACGTGCAGGCCGCCGCCCCCCGACACCACCAACCACGGCGGCGCACCGGGCCGGGGCACGAGCGCCAGCCGGCCGGTCTCGTCCCACGGCCGCAGGTCGACCGCTGCCCCGGGCGTGCCGTCGGCGTCGAACCACGTCAGGCGCCCATCGAGCACCACGCCGAGCGCCGGCAGGTCGCCGGGCCGGGGGGAGGCCACGACCAAGGCATCGGCCGACCACGCCGTCGCCGCCAGCACCGCGCGGCGGGTCGGGCCCCGGCCACCCCACACCTCGACGTCCTTGCCGAACACGGCCACGGCGACCTCGGCCGCCGCATCGCCGTCGAGGTCGCCGACCGCCACCTCGACCCCGCCGCCGGCGCCGGCGGCGAGGCCGATCCGCCACCGCGGCGCGAGGTCCGCCGGGTCGAGCCCGGCCACCGCGCCGCGGGCGGCGACGACGAGCTCGACCGCCCCGTCGCCATCGGTGTCGCCGAGGCCGACCGGCCGCGGTGCTTCGAGCCCGTCGGCGGCGAGGGCGCGGCGCACCCGCAGGCCGCCGTCGTGGTCGAGCACGACGAGGTCGTCGCCCCAGCCGATCGCCAGCTCGGGCCAGGGGTCGGCATCGAGCTCGACCGACAGCGGCGCGCCGGCGTCGGGCCGGCCGTCGGCGGGGACGTCGCCGGGCGCGATCGCCAGCGGCAGGTCGAGCGGGCGTCGCTCGGCGCCGACCGGGCCGTCGAGCGCCAGCCAGCGCGCCCAGCCGGCATCGTCGGCCGGGGCATCGCCCTGCGGGAATGCCAGGACCACGGGCGGCGCGGCGGCGGACGGCCGCAGCACGGCCGGCCGGTAGGGGCCGGCGTGGCGGGCGGTGAGATCGGTGGGCAGGGCCGCGCCGTCGGCCAGCATCACGAGACGCCCGACGGCCGCGTCCGCCGGCTGGAACGGCCAGCCGATCTCGGGGCCCGGCGCGTCGTCGAGGTCGCCGACGACCAGCCCGCGGATCGCGCCGCTGAGCGACGGGTCCCGGACGTCGCGGCGCACGGCCCCGGTGGCGCCGTCGAGGACGGCGACGCCGCCCCACACGCTGCCGACCACGACCTCGGCCGCACCGTCGCCGGTGACGTCGCCCGCGGCCAGCGCGGC
>QEVT01000249.1 GCA_003576755.1 bacterium
GCTGCCGGCCGCCGGGGCGTGGAGGCCGTGGGGACCGGGGTGGCGCGCGGCCGTCGGGCGGTGGCTCCCGACGGCTCGGCAACAGGCGCCGGCGGGCATCGGTGCCGCGGCCCTGGCGCCCTCGGAGGGCCGTGCCGACGGCGCCCGGGCCTGGCCGCTCGCCCTGGCCAGGGGCGGCGGGATCTATCACCTGGCAGGCTTCGACGGAACCTCGGCCGGCGCACTCGAGATCACCGCGCCGGCCGAGGCGTACAACACGGGCGGGGCGGCGAGCCGGTGCCCGAACGCGGTCAGCGGCGCGGTCGTGGCCGCGTGGAGCGTCGACGAGGGTGCCTGGCTGCCCGTGCCCGGCACCACGATCAACCCCCCGCCGCCCGGCTCGCTGAGCTTCAAGGCCGCCACGAGCATCCGGCTGCCGGCGGCGCTCGCCGGCCGGCCGGCACGGGGCGACGGGGCCGCCGGTGCGGACGCGTCTCCGGTCGCCCTCTACACGGTCGGCTTCGACGTCGCCACGCCCGTGCTGACGCCCACGCTGGCCGCCGGCGCGGTGTTGACGGCCCTGCCGGCGGTCCTCGGCCACGCGCGCGACGCCCTCGCCGGCGTCAAGGGGCAGACCGGCGTGCAGGCGACGCTCCGGGGTGCGGCGGTGTCGGTGGCCTACGACCCCGACACCGGCGACGTGCGGGTGCCCGAGGGGGCGCGCGGGCTGGGCGGGCTGACGTCCGGTCCGGCCAAGCTCGTGATCACCGTCGCCGACGGGTTCTGCAACACGGCGACGGCATCGATCGACGTCACGCTCGACACCGGCATCGCGGCCACCCCGACCGCCACGCCGCGGTCGACGGCTTCGCCAGGGGCCTCGCCGACTGCCACGCCCACCGGGGGCACCCGGCCGCCGCCGACGGCCACCCCGACGCCGTCGCGCACGCCGACGCGCGGCCCGACCCTCACGCCGTCGGCCACGGTGACGCCCGGCGGGCCGACGGTCACGCCGACCCCGACCGGCGAGGTCAGCCCTACGGCCGTGCCGACCCGCCGGCTCTACCTCCCGTACACCCAGGTGCGGCGCTGACCCTCGCATCGGCCCGCGCCCCGCGCCCCGGCGCCGATCGCGCGTCGCGCCGCCGGGTGATTGACCGTGACGATTCTGTGGATTGCACCGTCATAACTTGCCGGTAAGGGCAGCCTGTCGGCACGGCTGGCCTCGTTCGTGAGGGGCCGGTCCGCTGTACCGGGGGGATCGTCGACACGCCATATCTTTCGGGTGCACCCCACGCGCACCGACAGACCCGCGACATGCTGCTGGCCAGATCATTCGATAGACCGACAACACGATAAGCCGACCACTGTTTTTCAGGAACCGTTTGCCGCAATGAACCTGTCGCGTGCCGCGGGTGTGCTGGGGCGATTTGCTGCCTTGGCCTTGTTGTTCGTCTTGCCGTGCGCCTCACGTGCCTCCGCCGAGGCCGGTGGGCCGCGGGCGCACGCGTGGCGCCTTGCCGAGGCCGATGCGCTGGTCGTCAGCACCTCGCTGGTGGTCAACGAGATCGACTACATCCAGACCAGCCCGACCGACACCGCCGAGTTCGTGGAGCTGAAGCATGTCGGCGCGTCCCCGATCCGCCTCGACGGCTACAACCTGCTCGGCCTCACCGGCGCCGGCACGATCTACCGGCGCGTGGTGCTGCCCGACGTGGTCGTGTCGCCCGGCGAGTACTTCGTCGTCTGCGGAACCCTTGGGCTCGTTCCCAACTGCGACTTCGCCGTCAACCAGGCGGCCGGCATCTGGCGCGACTTCCGCACCGGCGGGTCGATCAACGCGATCGCGCTCGTCTGGTCGCCCGACGGGAACCCCGACGAGGACGTGCTCGTCGACTCGGCGAGCTACGCCGGCAACACGGTCGGCGGACCGCCCACGGGAGGCACGTGGACCGAGACCGCGGGCATCACGCTGGCGGACAGCAACCTGTCGAGCTTCTTGAACGTCGGCCTGTCGCGATCGCCCGACGGCAGCGATACCGATCACAATGCCAACAACTTCGCCCGTCGCTGCATCTCGCCGGGGCGGGCCAACCTGTCGACCAGCAGCGGCTGCCCGGCCCCGACGCCCATCCCGTCGCTGGTCGTCAACGAGATCGACAACGCGCAGACCGAGGACCCCGACACGGCCGAGTTCGTCGAGATCAAGAACGTCGGCAGCATCGCACGCGACCTCGGGCAGTACGACGTCGTCGGCATCGGCCCTTCCGGCGCCGAGTACCGGCGCGTCGAGCTGCCGCCGGTCACATTGGCGCCGGGCGGGTACTTCGTCGTCTGCAGCACGTCCGGCGACGTGCGCAACTGCGACCATCCCGTCAACCCGTCGGCAGACCTCTGGCTCGACCCGCAGGACGGGGTGACGAGCTTCGCCGCCATCGCCATCCTCAAGAACCCGAGCGAGGATGCGTTCGACGACATGCTGGTCGACTCGGTCAGCTACGACGGCCACGTTCCCGGCGGCCCGCCGACCGGCCGCACATGTACCGAGTCGGCCGGGGAGTCGCCGGGCGACCCCGCGGCGCTGGAGTACGTCGGCATCTCGCGGGTGCCGGATGGGCAGGACACCGGGAACAACGGCCACGACTTCGGGCAGGACTGCATCACGCCGGGGCTGGCGAACGACCCGACGCTCAGCACCGACTGCGAGCCGCCGATCACGTGGACGCCGTCGCCGACGCCCACCGCGTCCGACACGCCGACGCCCTCGGCCACCCCGACACCATCCGATACGCCGACGCCCACCCATACGCCGACCGATACGCCGACGCCCACCGACACGCCCACCGCCACGCCGACGCCGACGGAGACCCCGACGCCAACGGACACGCCGACGGAGACGCCGACACCGACGGAGACGCCGACGCCGACCGACACGCCGATGTCGACCGATACCCCGACGCCAACCCCGACACCGACGGATACCCCGACGCCGACAGACACCCCGACGCCGACCGCCACGCCGACGCCGACGGACACGCCGACGGATGCCCCGACGCCGACCGCCACGCCGACGGAGAAGCCGACCGCCACGCCAACGCCGACGGACACGCCGACCGCCACGCCGACGGCCACCGACACGGCGACCGATGTGCCCACACCGACCCAGACCCCGACGCCGACAGACACACCGGACGCCATCGGCACCGGGGTGGCGGCCACGTTGACGGCGCTCGTCCCGACGATCACCCCGACGCCGTCGGACACCCCGACCGACACCCCGACCCCCACTCCCACGCCAAGCACGAGCCCCACGCCCGACGTGCTCGCCACGGCCGTCGCGGCGACGTTGACGGCGCTGGCGCCGACGCTCACCTCCACCCCGACGCCGACCCTGACGCTCACGCCGTCGCGGACACCGACGGTCGACACCGTGGGGACCGCCGTGGCCGCCACGCTGACGGCCGGCGCCCCGACGGCGACGGCCACGCCGACGGCGTCGCGCACGCCCACGCCGAACGCCGTTCAGACGGCGATCGCCGCCACCTTGACCGCGCTGGCGCCGACGCGGACGCCGACCCCGACGCCGTCGAACACGCATACGCCGACAGCCACGTCGACGCCGACCCACACGCCGACGCCTACCCACACGCCGACCCACACGCCGACGAGCACGCCGACGCCGACCCCGACCGACACGCCGACGCCGACCTCGACGCCGACGGACACGCCGACGCCGGACGCGGTCGCGACCCGGGTGGCGGCGACGCTGACAGCGTTGGCCCCGACCGCGACGGCCACGCCGACGGCCACGCCGACAACCACGCCGGATGTGCTCAGCACGGCGGTGGCGGCCACCCTCACCGCCCTGGCGCCGACGCCGACCCGCACGCCGACGCCGACGCGCACGCCCACCGCGACCGCGACGGCGACGCCATCGGGCACGCCGGCGCATACGCCGACGCCGTCGGTCACCCCCAACGTGTTCGGCACCAACGTCGCGGCCACGTTGACGGCGCTGGCGCCGACGGCCACGGCCAGCCCGACGCCGCCGGCGTCGGACACGCCCACGCCGACCGAGGAACTCGCCACCGTGGTCGCCGGCACGCTGACGGCGCTCGCGCCGACGGTTACCGCGACGCCGACCGCTTCGCGCACGCCGACCGTGGTCGACACCGCGACGGCGACAAGCACGCCGACGCCATCGGCGACCGCCGTGGCGAGCCCCACGCCCAACGCGTTCGCCACCGGCGTCGCGCTGACGCTGACGGCGCTGGCGCCGACCGGCACCGCGACGCCGACGCCGTCCGAGACGCCGAGCCTGGCGACCGTGGTGGCCGCCACGCTGACGGCGCTCGTGCCCACCGCCACGCCCAGCCGCACGCCGACGATCACCCCGACCGCATCGAGGACGATCACCCCGACCACCGACCCCACCGACACCCGCACCCCGACGCCCACGGCCAGCCGCACGCCGACGGAGACCCCCGACCTCGTCGGCACCGTCGTGGCCGGCACGCTGACCGCCATCGCGCCGACGCCGACGGTGTCGCCGACGCCTTCCACGACCGCGACCGCGTCGCCGACGGCCACGCCGACCACGACCCCCGACCTTGCCACGTCCGTCGCCGCCACGCTGACGGCTTCGGCGTCGACGCCAACCCCCCCGGGCACCGCGTCGCCCACGGCGACCCCGACGGCCACCGCCACTGCCACTGCCACCGACACGGTCGCCACCCTCGAGCCCACGCCGACCGACCTCCCGACGGCCGTGGCCAGCGCGTCCGCCAGCGCCACCACGACGTCGGTGGCCACGCCGACGCCGTCCGCGACGCCGACCAGCACGGGCACCGCTCCTGCCACCGCGTCGGCCACGGCGACCGGGACGCCGGGCGGGGCGACGGCGACGGCCGATGCCACCGGGACGGCCACCGGAACGGACACGCCCGACGCCACGCCCACGTTGCCGGGCGGGAGCCCGACGACACCGGCGACGCCGGCCACCGCCACCCCGACCGCGGTGATGGTGAACCACGCCGGCGACGGCGGGGACGTGCGCGTCGGCGATGGGGTCTGCCTCGACAACGCCGGCAACTGCACGCTGCGTGCGGCCATCGAGGAGGTCAACGGATCGCCGGCCGGCGGGCGCGTCATCCGGTTCGCCCAGAGCATGGTCATCAACGTGCCGGCCGGCCGCCCGCTGCCGCCGCTGCGGCATGGCGCGGTCCGGATCGAGGGCGTGGCCGCCGGCGGCGGCGGGGCATGCCGGCCCGGCGTCACGCTTCAGGGTCCGGGCGGTCAGACGGACATGGCCGGCATCGAGATCGACGGCGCCGCCGACACGGTCGTCGAGGGCCTGGTGATCAAGGGGTTCGCGGTGGGGGTGCTGGTGCGGGGAGGGGCGAAGGGGAACCGGATCGGTGGGAGCGGGGACGGGGCGCGG
>QEVT01000250.1 GCA_003576755.1 bacterium
TTGCCGGTGGCGCCCCACACCGCGTTGCGCGTGTTGGCGCCGGCGCCGAGGTCGGGCGTGTTGGTCTTGCAGGCGACGATCGCGCCGGCCGCGCGCAGCCGCGCGACCAGGCCGTGGTCCCGCGCCGGCACGTAGCCGCGCATCGCGACGTTGCCGCAGGTGGTCAGCAGGCCGGCGGTGTCGAGCAGGTCCTTCACGCCCAGCGGCAGGCCGTGCAGCGGCGCCAGCGCGTCGCCGCGTGTCACCGCGGCCTCGGCGTCGCGCGCCGCGGCCAGCGCGCGGTCGAAGTCGGTGGCGCAGACCGCGTTGACGCCCGGGTTCAGCGCCTCGATGCGCGCGATGCACGCGTGCATCAGCTCCACCGGCGACAGCGCGCGGCGGCCGATCAGCCGTCGCTGCTCGACGGCGCTCAGGTCCAGGATCTCGTCGGGGTTCATCGCATCGCGGAGCGCGCGCCCACCGGCGCGCGGCATGGGCTGGGGCGCGGGCACTCTACCCCAGCGCCGGCCGCCGATGGCCGCAGCGCCCGCGTCGTGGCACCATCGCGCCCGGGGACACAGGGAGGAGCGGGCCATCGTCGAGCCCGGCACACGCCGCACGCACCGCCGACACCGCCGGCGTCGGCTGCGCGTGCGCGAGTACCTGGTGCCGGCGCTGCTGGTGTCGACCGTGGTCGGCGTCGTCGGCGGCGCGGTGCTGGCCACGCTCGTGCCGCAGCCCGAGCCGCCCGCGCCGATCGAGCCGCTGCCACCCGCGCCCGGCCGGCTGCTCAGCGACGGCGAGAACGACGCGATGGTGATGGCCGGCAGCGTGCGCCACGTCGGCGCCGAAGTGCATGCCGACGTGGAGTACATCCGCGGCCGCACCGGGCGCGCGACGGTGGTCGTGCGGGGCTGTCCGCAGGGCGGCGTGGTGCTCGACACCGGCACCGGCGACTCGCAGCCCTGGCGCACCGGGGCGGCCCACCTGCAGGCGCAGATCGCGCAGGCCGCGTGCAGCGTGCCCGACGACGAGTCGCACCGCCCTTGACCTGCCGCCGCGCGGGCCTTCAGCGCAGGCGCACCGGCACGTGCCGCCAGCCGCCGAGCGGGTACGACTCGCGCACCGGCGTGTCGGCCGCTTCGATGCCCGAGGTGGCCCCCAGCAGCGCCTCGGTGGCGACGACCAGCTCCAGCGTGGCCAGCGGCCGGCCCGGGCAGGCGTGGATGCCGTGGCCGTACACCAGGTTGTGCGGCGCGTTGGCTTCGGGCCGGTAGGCGTCGGGGTCGCCGAACACCGCCTCGTCGCGGTTCGCCGAGGTCCAGTTCAGGTACACGCGCGTGCCCGGCGCGAGGTCGAACCCGGCCACGCGCGTGGCCACCGTGGTGACGCGCCGGTTGACGAGGAACGGGTCGTCGATGCGCAGCATCTCGTCGATCGCCGCGCGCAGCCCCGCGGGACGCGCGCGCAGGTCGGCCTGCACCTGCGGGTGGGTGGCGAGGAAGTGCACGACCACGCCGAGCGCCGCCGCCATCGACCCGAGGTCGCCGGCGGTCCAGTTGCGCAGGATCGACACGATGTCGGCGTCGGGCAGCGTCCGGCCGCCGACCTCGACCGCAAGCAGTTCGCTCGTCGGGTCGTCGCCGGCCGTGCGGCCGGCCACGCGCCGGCGCCGCACCTGCGCGAGCACGAGGTCGTCGAACGCGGCGGCCACCGCGGCCGTGCGGGCGCGGTCGGCCGAACGCGTGGCCGCGTGGTTGTCGGCCATCCACGCGAGCAGGCGGTCCTCGATGCCCTGCCAGCCGAGCCAGTCGGCCTGGGCGCGCACCGCGAACGGGTAGCCGATGCGGGTGACCGCGTCGACCGCCGCGCCGCGCGGCAGCGCCGAGACGACCTCGCCGGCGATCGCGCGCAGGCGCGGTTCCAGCGCGGCCATGCGCTCGGGGGTGAAGAAGCGGTCGACGACCGCGCGCAGCGCGGTGTGCTCGGGCGGGTCGAGCGAATTGGGCACCGCGCGGTGTGCCGACACGCGCGACGAATACGTCGTCGGGTCGGCGGCGGCGGCGACGACGTCGGCATGGCGGAACAGCGTGACCCCGCGCGGCGATGCGGCCACCGGGCACGCGGCGCGCATGCGGTCGTAGGCCGCCCGCTGGTCGGCGAGCACCGGATCGGACAAGGGGTCCCAGGGCGGGATCGGCGCGCTCATGCGCGTGATCTTCGCATGCGGCGGGGCTGCGCCAGGGCGGCGCGCCCCGGCGCGTTCGGGGCGCACACGCCTGCGCCTGCCGCGCCCGGTGCCCGATCCCGCCGGCGCCGTCTCGTGCACGGCGAAGCCCATGCCGAGAGGGACCCGCCGCAGCGCGCCGGAGTCAGCGTGCGGTCACGAGCTTGCCGTCGACCCAGCGCAACGTCAGCCGCTTCTTCACGCTGGGGCAGCAGCGCGGGTCCTTCGGCCCGAGGGTCAACGTGTCGACGACGATGGTCGAGCCCTGGACGCGGATGCCCTGCACCTGGCCCTCGAGGTCGGTGCTCAGCGCCCGGTAGGTGCGACCCCGATCGAGCAACAGCGTCAGCCTGGACCGCCACCAGGTCGGCCCGAGTTCGTTCCATTGCAGCACTACGTCGGAGCGACCGTCGGCGTCGACATCGGCGATGACGTGGTGGGCCGCCTGCGGTTCGGCATCCGCCGGCTTCTGGGACTGGATGAAGCGCTCGACGACCGCCTTCGCACCGGCCTCGTCCAGCGCCTGGGCGGCAGGCGACCCCGTCAGGGCCACCGCCGCGCCCAGCCCCGCCAGCGCCGAACGCATCGTGCGGGCGGTGTGACGCGCCTTCATCGAGAACTCGTCGGACCGACCGGCCCCGTCGTCACGCTCACGCAGCCCTGCGGCGACGCACCACGAGGACCGCCACGACAGCCACGGCCGCCACCACCCCGCCCGGCACCGGCACGCCGAGGGATCCGAGCCACGGACCCACGAGCCACCAGGCGAAGCCGCCGACCAGGCCCGCCAGCACCAGGCGCCACGGGCCGATGCGCTGCGCCACGACGAGCAGCAGGCCGAGACCGAAGAACAGCACGAGTGCGGCGCCGACGACGAGCGCGATCCCGCCGCCGATCGCCCATCCACCCTTCATCGTGCCCACGGCCAGCCCACCCGCCACGGCCAGCAGCACACCGATGCCGACCAGCATCGCGGCGCTGCGCGACGACACGTCGAGCGAGCCGCCGCCGGCGGCGGGCGGCGCGGCGCGGTCTCGGGCGTCGCGTTGCATCTGCGCCGCCACGTCGCCCAGCGAACGCGGCGGGCCTGCCGCGTCGCCCAGCGACATGCGGCGGTTGTAGTCGTCGAGGTGGCTCACGGCCCGGGTCCCTTGCTTGCCTACGAATCCTGTGCGTCGCGCGGCGAACACCTGGCGACGCCCGACGGTGCGCCGGACCTGCGCAGGGCCTGCGGCACGCGAAGCCGCGCCGACTCGTGCACGCCGGCCGGGCCGGGGACACGCCGGCCGCCGCAGCCGGCCGCCGTCGATGTGGCGATGCGACGCCCGGGTGACCTGCGCGAAAGGCTGCGCGCCGGGGTCCAAAGGCTCAGCGCCGTGTCGATGCCGTCGGCCGCGATCGCCTGCGCGCCGCCGCGCCGAACCCCGCCAGCCCGAGCGCGACCAGCGCCAGCGTTCCGGGCTCCGGCACTGCGCTGCCGACGATCAGGCCGTCGTAGGCGAACCCGTCCTGGAACGCCGTGTCGAGCCCGCTCGTGCCGTTGATCAGGATGATGTTGTCGAAGGGGTTCGCGGCGTCGATCAGGCCCACGAACATCGCGGCGCTGTCGCCGGCCGGGAAGGTGCCGCCGTCGAACAGCACCTCGAACACGCCGGGAGAACGCTCGGTGACGATGCGGAAGATGCCGTCGACGCTGTCGAACGGCCGTGCCTCGATCTGCGCTTGCGTCAGTGTCTGGCCGTTCACCGTGACGGTCGCCGGATCGTTGTCCGCCTCGTTGGCGTCGATGACGAACAGGCCGAACGCCTGCACCGCGGTGTCGAACGTGATCCGCCGGGTGAACGAGGTGTCGAGGTAGTTGCTGCCGTCGGCGGCGAAGCGGTTGTTGAACGGCACGCTGCGCACCGTCGTGTCGAAGTTCAGCACGCCGTTCACACCGGTGGCCCCGAAGCTCAGCGTGTTCGTCGTGCCGACGCCGTTGCCGTCGGTCGTCACCGACTCGAGGTCCTCGACCCCGTAGCTGGACAGGTTGGCGAGGAAACTGGCGCGGGCCGCCGTCGAGTTCGGCATGTTCGCCGCGCTGCCGGCGAGCAGGTCCTCGCCGAAGTACACCGTGGCCGCCGTGGCGGGCGTCGACGAGATGGCCACGCCGAGGGCGGCGAGCAGCACGAAACTCCGAGCGGACTTGATCATGACTCCTCCGGATTGAAGCCGTCGATCCGTTAGCAATCTCCGTGCCACGACTCCAAGTCATTGATTCGAGTCAAGCAAGAGCGTCCTCCGGCGAATCGCACGCCGGGGCTGTCAAGTTCGCCGACACGGTGGCCCGGGCCTGCGAGCCGCAGTGGTGGCGGCCGACTCACGGCATGGAACGCCGATGTCGCGGGTGGATCCGGCGTTCGTCGCGACCTGGCGTCGGGGCGACGTCGTTCGTTGGCAAAGATCGTCCCGATGGCACGCGGGCGCGGTGGCACCGGCGCGCCTGCAGACTGCCGGTTCACGCACCCGACACGTTGGGCGATGTGACGACGGAGCGATCGAACGTCGCCAGACCCTCACGAAGCAGGCCGGGCGGGCGCGGATCCCGCCGATCAGTACCCGCGCTTGCGTTTGACCGCCTGCGCTCGCTCTTGCAGGGCCTTCAGCACCCCCATCGCCTTCAGCACCCGGCCGTCGAGGCGGGGAAAGAGCTGCGCCACCGCGAGCAGCGGACGCACCGGGCTGGGGGTGACCAGCACCTCGCGCTCGCCCTCGATCACCCTGAGAACGCCGCGCGCGACCATGCCGGGAGGCACCTCCTTGAGCATCGCCGGCGCCTTGGCGCCGCTGGCGGCCCACATGCCGGTCTCGGCGACGAAGCTCGGGCACACCGTGCCGAAGTGCACCCCGGTGCCCTCGAGTTCGAGGGCGACGGAGGCCGTGAATCCGTTCAGGCCGAACTTGGCGGCGGTGTAGACGCAGTTGTAGGGCGTCGGCGACTTCCCGGACATGGACGAGACGTTCACGACGACGCCGTACCGCCGTTCGATCATCCCGGGCAGGACCCGGCGCGCCAGGTCGATGGGCGCGACCAGGTCGATTTCGAGCTGTCGCGCCACGTCGTCGTCGGTCTGATCCAGCAGCCCGACCGCGACCTCGATGCCGGCGTTGTTGACCAGCACGTCGAGACCACCCGCGTCTTCGCTCCACGCCCCTCGCAGTCGCTGGCCACGGCGCCGAGCCTGTCGGCATCGCGCGCAGTCAGCACCAAGTCCGCGCCCGCATCGGCCAGAGCCCGCGCGATGTGAACGCCGAGCCCGCGGGAGGCCCCGGTCAACAGGACAGTCTTGCCGGCGAGGGGTTTGCCCATGCGCCTCATGCTAATCGACACGGGTCGCCTGCCGCCCGGCCGCCTTCCGGCAGGCGACGGTGTCGCCCCGACGGTGAAACGGGGGCGGGCACCTCCCATGCCCGCAGGGCCCTGCCTGGGCACGGGGCTCGAAGGCAACGCCGCGGCCGATCAGGCGCTCGGCGGCGAACTGTCCGCTGTGCCCAGGCGGGGCCGGGTGTCGAGCCCGGCGATGACGGTGTCGTCGGGCATCACCGACCGGGCGAGTCGCGTGCCTGGCTCGGCGCTGGAGAGGCCCGACATCGGCCGGGACGGACGTCCGGGCGCTCGAGGCGGTGCCGCGACCGGTCGCGCAAACGCGCGGCCCGTCAGTGCACGCGTGCCAGGCCACAAAAGGACAACGGGTCAGCCTCTGGCGAAGCTGACCCGTCGATCTGACTGGCGCGGCTGGCAGGATTCGAACCCACGACCCCTTGGTTCGTAGCCAAGTACTCTATCCAACTGAGCTACAGCCGCTGAGCCGCGCAGTATAGCAGCTCGACGGCCGTGTTCCAGCCGCCGGCGGGCTCAGTCGATCGCCGCGGCGGCCGCCTCGCAGGCGGCGGCGCGTGCTTCGTCGCCCTGCTCGCGCGCCAGCCGCGCCAGCGTGCGCCAGGCGCGGC
>QEVT01000251.1 GCA_003576755.1 bacterium
GGGCCTGCTCGGTCGGCCCGGGCGCAGGCACGGCGCCCGCCGCCGCGTCGGCGCGCTCGGCGAGCACGGCGGCCGCGAACGCGGCGCGTGCGGCGGCGCAGCGCCCCGTGGTTTCGATCATCCTTGCCGCTCGTCCATGGTCGGTGTCCAAGCACTAGATGATGCATCCGCGGCCGGGATGCTTGCACCCCATCGGCATCGGCCGGCGATGGGGGTCGTTGGGCGTGCCCTCATGGCCCGTACCACGCCTTGAGCCGTTCCATCCACGACCGGTCCGCCCGGAGCTTGGCCAGGTCGCGGCTCCGGATCACGTGGACGTTCGAGCGCGTCGTGCCGAGCGCCTCGGCCAGCTCGTCGTCGTCCCACCCTTCGATGAACCCCTTGATCAGGACGAACCGCGACTGGTCGCTCACGGCGGCGGTGAAGCCGATCTCGGCGACGAGCCGCGACAGGTCGGCGGTCTCGGCGATGCCCGCGACGTCCGCTGCGGCGTCGGCCAGGGTCTGGGCGGGCGTGCGGTCGTCCTGCCCCGGGGCGTCGAGGCTGACCTGGAGCGATTGCGCGACGCGCTTCGACCGCCGCACCTCGGGGTGCGGATCCAGCCGGCGGATCGCCTCGCGCACCTTGTTGACGACGATCACGACGGCCCACGCCACGAAGCGGTCCGGGTGGTCGGGGCCGCGATCGGCGTCGACGTGTCGCCAGACCGTCTCGAGCGCTTCTTGGGCGCAATCGTCGGCCAGCGCCTGCCACTGCGGGTCGTCGCCAGCCTGGCGCCAGGCGATCCGGTGGAGCAGTCGGCCGAGCTCGGCATAGGCCGCCTCGCGCGTGCGCGGGTCCGGATCGCGGCAATGGCGGTAGAGCCGCTCGGCGTCGACGGGTTCCATCGTGCTTCCAATGGTACGCGCCGGCGCCCGCGCGTCCAGGCGAGGGCCGGACGTCGGCCGGACCGGCCGAATTTCGGGCCAAAACCGGATTTTGACCTATTATGTCTCCCCTCGTGGTGTTAAAGGGACTTAAGCAAGCGTATCACCTACAATCCGGGCCGCGAACGCCGATCGCCCCGCCCGCCGTCGAAGGGCGTGTTGCAAGCAGCAGGGTGCTCGGCGCATCGGTAGGATGCGGTGTCGGGCGGGTTGGACCGGCCGCCTTCCACGCGCGGGCGCGCAAGCATGCGCGCCACGCCGCGGGGTCCGGTCGATCGCGGCGCCGGCCGCACGGGATTGTCGCCATCGAGAGTGCCATCGTGATCGAGACACGCTTCAGCCGCAGAGAGGTCAAGTTTGTCATCGACGCCCGCCAGCGGCGCGAGCTCCTGGCGCGCCTGGCCGGGCGCCTGGCGCCGGACGCCCACGGCGACGCCGAGGGCTGCTACCCCATCGTCAGCCTGTACTTCGACAACGCGAACCGGGACCTGTACTGGGACCAGCTCACCGGCGTCGGCTCGCGGCAGAAGCTGCGCCTGCGCACCTACGGTTCGCCGCACGGCCCCGAGACGCCCGCCAGCTTCCTGGAGATCAAGCACAAGCTCGACGGCCGGACCATCAAGCAACGCGTCCCGGCGACGATCGACGAAGGGCTGCGCGTGGCCGCGGGGCATTGGCCGGCCGCGGCGCTGCCGCCGGGCGAAGCCTACGTGGTCCGCCAGATCCACCACCTGGTGGCGGCGCGCGAGCTCCGGCCGTGCTGTGTCCTGCGCTACGATCGCCAGGCCTTCCGCGGGGGCGCCGACGCGCCCGACCTGCGCGTCACGCTCGACACCCGCGTCCGGTACCGGTTCGACGACCTCGTCCCCAGGCCAGGGGACGACGCCTTCGACGCGATGCTCTTCGGGCGGGAGCGCTACGTCCTCGAGATCAAGGTCGACGTCGCCGTGCCGCGCTGGCTCGCGGAGGCGGTCGGCGCCTGCGGCTGCGTGCCGCGTGGGTTCAGCAAGTACGCCGAGGTGATCACGGCGGCGACACGGCCGCGGCACGCGCCGGCGCCGGCCATGGCGGCGCGCCGCCCCAAGAGCCGCGCCAAGCGCTCCCCCCGTCCGGCGCCGTCGATCGCCATGCGCCGCGTGGCCGTGGCGCTCGAGCACTTCCGTACCGCGCGGTGAGCGCACCCCTCACTGCCGCCGGAGGGCGCCGCCGTGTCGCCGCACCGCATCCGGCGCCAGCGGCATCCTCCCCGATCGACGCCTGACAAGGACGCCATCGATGGACATGCTCAACCAGATCTTCCAGCCCGGCGGGTCGCCCGCCGCCGAGCGGGCGGCACCCGCCGACATCGTCGCCGCCCTGGCGGTCGCGTTCGGGCTGATGCTCGCCGTCGGGGTGGTGTACCAGCGCACCCACCGCGGCCACAAGTACACCCAGGATTATGTCCACATGCTGGTCATGCTCGGCATGCTGGTGACGGTGGTGATCATGGGGATCGCCGGCGACGCGAGCCGGGCCTTCGGCATCTTCGCCGCGTTCTCGATCATCCGCTTCCGGCGCTCGGTGGCGGCGGCGCGCGACCTGGCGTTCATCTTCCTGGCGATGGCCGTGGGGCTGGCCACCGGCAGCGGGGAGTACGCGCTGGCGGTGCTCACCGCCGTCATGGTGTCCGCCGCCGTGATCGTCATCGCGCGGCTGGATCTGTTCGCCCCCCAGCGCCCGAGCCACATCCTGTACGTCCGCGTGACGCAGGACATCGACCACACCCGCGTGTTCCACGAGGTGTTCGAGCGGTTGCTCGAGCGACACACGCTCCTGGCCGTCGAGTCGGTGCAGGCCGGGCTCATGACCGAGCTGTCGTACGCCGTCCAGCTCCGGCCGGATGCCGATCCCCTCAAGCTGGTGTCGGAGGTGCAGGCCCGCAACGGCAACAACCGGGTCCGCCTGCGCACGTTCGACGTGCAGGGCGATCTCGACGACGACTGACCCGGGTCACCCGGTCGCCGTGTCGTCAGGCCAGAGCCGGGCCGACGCGGCGGCCGTCCACGGTGCGCCGAGCTGAGCGGACAGCGCGCTCGCATCGGTGACCGGAAGTTGACACGCCCCCTGGCGGCACACGTACGCCGTGGCGCGGCCGCCGGCCATGGCCCGGTGCCTGAGCAGCGGCACGCGGCGGGCGGCGTCGGCGTCCACACGCTCGGCCGCCGCCACGACGGTCCCCGGGAGGTACCGGCCGCGCACGGCGTCCAGGAGGTCCGCGGCCCCCCGGCTGGCCGGTCCGACGACGGCGATCTCGCGCGTCCCGGCGGCACGGGCGTCGGCCGCGGCGAGGAGCGCGCCGAGCGATGACGGGGCGCGCTGGGCGAGCGGCCAGCCGCGCCGAACCGCCTGGTCCGCCAGCCCGGTGTAGCGGTCGTCGGCCAGCAGGGCGCCGAGCCGCCAGAGGGCATCGGCGAGGAGCGCGTTGGCGCTCGGCATCGCGCCGTCGACCCACGCCATCGGGCGGACGATGAGCGGCGCGTGGCGCGGCCCGATCTGGAAGAACCCGCCGCCAGGGTCGGCAAACCGCGCGACGGCGGCATCGGCGACGTCTGCGGCATGCCCGAGCCACCGGGGGTCGAATGTCGCCTCGTAAAGCGTGACGCAGGCGCCGGCGAAGGCCCCATGGTCCTCGGCAAAGCCCGGCGCGCCGCGCCGGCCGTCCTTCCAGCTGTGGGCGAGGTCTTCGGCGGGCCCGGCGAGGCGCAGCACGGCCTCCGCGGCCCGCACCGCCGCCGACAGGTAGTCGGGTCGGCCGAGCGCGGTGCCGGCGCGCGCCAGCGCGTCGATGGCCAGGCCGTTCCAGTCGACGAGCAGCTTGGTGTCGGTGGTTGGGGCGACGCGGTTGGCACGGACGCGCCACAGCGCCTCACGGGCCGTCGCCACCCGCGCGCGCAGCTCGGCCTCCGGGATGCCGAGGTCCGCCGCGACGGTCTCCACCCGGCGCCGTGTGGCGAGCACCGTCGTCCCGGCTTCGAAGTTGCCGCCGTCCGTGATCCCGTACCACGCCCTCGTGGCCGCGGCCGTGGCGGGGTCGAGCACCGCCTCGACCTCGCGCGCGGTCCAGGCGAAGTAGGCGCCCTCGCCGGCCGGCGTGTCGGCATCCTGGGCGGCGTGAAGCGCCCCGCTCGGGTCGACCAGCTCGCGAAGGACGTAGTCCAGGGTCTCTTCGGCCACCTCGCGCAGCCAGGCGATCCCCGTGAGCTGCCAGGCCTCGACGTACACCCGGGCGAGCTGAGCATTGTCGTACAACATCTTCTCGAAGTGCGGAACCGCCCAGCGTTCGTCGACGCAGTAGCGATGAAACCCCCCGCCGAGGTGGTCGCGCAGGCCGCCGCGGGCCATCGCGCCGAGCGTCAGCGTCACCCGGTCGAGCAGCGCGCGGTCGCGCGTGCGCGCCGCGCGGCCCAGGAGAAACCCGAGGACCGGCGCTTGCGGGAACTTGGGCGCGCCGCCGAATCCGCCCTCGACCGCGTCGAACGTGGCGGCGATGCGCACCGCCGCGTCGGCCACGCCTGCGGCGCTCGGCACCTCGTCCGACGGGGCGAGGGCCGCCGACCGGTGCAGGGCCTCGACGAGCCGGCGCGTCCCGCGCGTCACGTCGTCGCGGCGGGTGCGCCAGGCCTCGGCGATCGCGCCCAGCAGGTCGAGGAAGCCCGGCATGCCGTGGCGCGCGACCGGCGGGAAGTACGTGCCGCCGTAGAACGGCTCGGCATCCGGCGTGAGGAACACCGTGAGCGGCCAGCCGCCGCGGCCGGTCATGGCCTGGACCGCATCCATGTACACGGCGTCGACGTCGGGGCGTTCCTCACGGTCGACCTTGACGTTGACGAAGTCGCGGTTCATGACCGCCGCCACCGCCGGGTTCTCGAACGACTCGTGGGCCATCACGTGGCACCAATGGCAGGCGGAGTAGCCGATCGACAGCAGCACCGGCTTGTCGTCGGCCCGGGCGCGGTCGAACGCGGCGTCGCCCCACTCGTGCCAATCCACCGGGTTGTCGGCGTGCTGGAGCAGGTACGGCGACGTGCTCGCCGCGAGTCGGTTGGCCACGTCGGGAAACCCTATGCCGGACGGTTGGAGAGCCGTTTGGCGTGGTCGATCCAACGGGCGACGGACGCGGGATCCACGGTCACGACGCCGGGCACCGAAGCCGCGGCGGCCAGGTGCTCGGGCGACGACCGGGCCAGCGCGTCGAGGCCGTCGACGCCGGCGTCGACCAGGAGCTGGGCGTAGATCGGGGTGATGCCCGGCACCTGCCGCAGCGCCGCCACGGCCGCGGCGGCGTCGACGACCTCGACGCGCGCGCCGGCCGGGTCGTCGGATGCGACCCCCGTCGACGCCTGATCGCCGATGTCCTCGACGCCCGCGTCGCCGGCCGCTTCCGCAGCGGTGCCGTCATCGGGCACC
>QEVT01000013.1 GCA_003576755.1 bacterium
GGACGATGCCGTCGGGCTCGGGCTGCACGCGGGCCAGCTCGTCAAGCAGGTGGCGGCGGACCTCGGCGGCGGGGGCGGCGGCCGCCCAGGGCTTGCCGAGGCCGGCGGCCGCGACGCCGGGGCGCTCGACGGCGCGCTGGCCGCCGTGCCCGGCCGAGTCAAGGCCATGCGGGGATGACGAGCGGCCGCGTGATGGCGCTCGACGTCGGCGACCGGCGCATCGGCGTGGCCATCAGCGATCCGCTGCGGATCACGGTGCGGGCGCTGGCGACCGTGGAGCGCGGGCGCGGGGCGCGGACCATTATGTTTGACATAAACCCGCCATCTCGAAGCGCGGGTGCGCGCCCGGCCGGGGGCACCGTGCATCCCGCGGCGGCCGTCGGCACCCCCGCCGCCGCCAACCCCGACAGAGACGACGCCGGCCCCGACGCCGGCGCGCAGCGGGCCGGGCGGCCGGCACCGGACGTTGCGGCGGTGCTGGACCTCGTCGCGGCGTGGGCGCCGGCGATCGTCGTGGTCGGCGACCCGCGGATGCCGTCGGGCGACCGCGGCGAGCAAGCCGAGGCGACCGACGCGTTCGTGACCCGCCTCGTGGCGCCGCTGGCGCAGATGGGGGTGCCGATCGACCGCTGGGACGAGTCGTACACCTCCGAAGCCGCGCGCGAGCGGCTGAAGGCGCGCGGCATCGACACGCGGCGCGACAAGGCGGCCGTCGACGCCGAGGCCGCCGCGATCATCCTCGAGGAATGGCTGCGGGCACGGCCGTGACCCGCGGCGCCGGCGCACGCTACCGGAGGCACGATGTCCCCATCCAGTGAAGAGCACCTGCGGCGGTTGGCCGAGCAGTCCGCGGTCGCCGAAATGCCCCGCCGGCGCGGGCGCGGCGCGATCTTCGCCGCGGCGGTGGTGGTTCTGGCGGCGGGCGGACTCGCCGCGTGGCTCGGCGGGTCGCTGCTGCGCGATGGCGTCGGGGGTCTGGCCGGACCCCTGGATGCGCCCGCGGAGCGCCTGATGGCGTGGTGGCTCGACCAGCAGGCGGCAGACCTGGCGGCCCCCGGCGCGGACGCCTCACCCGTCGCCTTCGAGGTGCGGCCGGGCGAGGCGCTGGCCGCGGTGGCCGCCCGCCTCGAGGCAGAAGGGCTGATCCGGGACGCGGGTGCCTTCCGGTTGCTCGCACGCGTCCGGGGGCTCGACACGCAGGTGCAGGCGGGCGCCTTCACGCTGCGCCGTGACATGCGTGCCGAGGAGGTGCTGGCCGCGTTGATGGTGGCTGCGGGCGAGTCGGTGACGGTGACGATCCCCGAGGGCAAGCGCAGCGAAGAGGTCGCGACGCTCCTGGCCAACCTGCACCTCGTCGAGCGGGCCGAGTTCCTGCGCCTGGTGGGGGAGGGCGCGCTGGGAGCGGCCTACCCCGCCGTCGCGGACCGGCCGGCCGGCGCGGGGCTGGAAGGCTACCTGTTCCCCGACACCTACCAGGTGGACCCCGAAGCGGGCGCCGAGGGCGTGCTTCGCGTGCTGCTCACGACGTTCGAGGCGCGGGTCACGCCCGAGATCCGATCGCGGGCCCAGGCGTCGGGCCTCTCGCTCTACGAGGTCGTGACCCTGGCGTCGATCGTCGAGCGCGAGGCGGCGCTGGCGATCGAGCGCCCGAAGATCGCCCGCGTGTTCCTCAACCGCCTGGCGGCCGCGCCGTACATCCTCAACGCCGACCCCACCGTGCAGTACGCGCTCGGCTTCCAGCCCGAGGCGAACAGCTGGTGGAAGCGGCCGCTGTACACGGTGGATCTCGACGTCGACTCGGCCTACAACACCTACCGCAACCCGGGCCTGCCACCCGGGCCGATCGCCAGCCCGGGCCTGGCCTCGATCGAGGCCGTGGTCGACCCCGAGCCCGGCCCGTGGCAGTACTTCGTCGCCAACGACGCGGCGTGCGACGGCTCACACGTGTTCGCCGAGACGTTCGAGGAGCACCAGCGGAACATCGCGCAGTATCAGACGGGAGGCTGCGGCCCGTGACGGATCACGCCGGCGCGCCGTGCGGTTCGGGCATCCACAGCTTGCCCTGGGCGTCGCGCCGGGCGCGGTCGGGCCGCCGGTCGTAGCGCGACGTCGTCGTGACGTTGGCGTGCCCCATGAGCTGGGCGACGGTGGCGATGTCGGTTCCCGCGTCGAGGTGCTGACCGGCGAAGGTGCGGCGCAGGTCGTGGGCCCGGAACGGCGGAAGCCCGGCCCGGTCGGCCAGGAAGAGGCACACCCCCGTCAGCGCCTGCGGCGTGAGCCGTGCCGGCCGGCCGTCGGCGCGGGCGTGGAGCACCGTGTCGTTCTTGAGCACCGGCAGGAGCAGCGGCCCCGGTGCCCGGCCGCGCACCGCCAACCACCGTTGGATGGGCGCGACGGCCGCGAACGGGAGCGGGACGACCCGGCGCTTGCGCCCCTTGCCGAAGATCCGCACCCCGGGCTCGTCCGCGGTGTCGACGTCCGACAGGTCGATCGCGACGGCCTCGCCCGCCCGCAGCCCGCAACCGTAGAGCAGGGCCAACACGGCCAAGTTGCGGGCAGCGCGCACGGGGTGTTCGTCGCCGCCGGCGCACGACCACAGCGCCGCGAGCTCGCCCGTCTCGAGGTGACGGCCGGGCTCGCCCTCGGACTCCGCGTCGATCCACGCCGCGAGGCGGGCGGGCGAGAGGGCTGCCGGGGCGGCGATCGGGGCGTCGCGACCGCGGTGCGGTCCTTGGGCGGCCATCGGTGTGCCGGCGGCGAGCGGCCCGCCGGCAGGGCCGGGCGCGGGTACGGCGCTGCCCGCCGCGCGCGCGGACGGCGCGGCGTCCGCGGGTGGGGCAGGGGAGGCCGGCGCATCGCGCTTTACATAAGCACGATCACCGCGCACCGCGCGCAGCCCTTCGAACAGCCGATCGCGACCGTCGGCGTCAAAGGCGCCGGCGAGCCATGCGGCGCGCAGGACGCCGCGGATGGCCGCCAGGGCCGCGTTGGCGGTGGCCGGCGCCCAGCGGTCCGCCAGCGCGCTGCGGAGCCGCTCGCAGGCCACGGGCGTCAAGGCCAGCCACGGCACGCCATAGCGGGCGCCGCGCACGTGGTCGAGGTCGACGGATCCGGGCCACAGCTCGGCCAGCACGCGGGCGACCATGTCGAGCTTGCGCTCGGTGGTTTCACGGCTCACCGCGGTGCGGAGTCGCTCGACGTACACGTCGACCGGGTGGCTTGTCCCCAGGGCGTCCGCCGTGCGGAGCGCCGCACGTGCCTCGGGCGCGGGCACGAGCGCGGCGCCGGCGGACGGCGGCGGGCCGTCGCCGCGGTGCGCGCGGTCCTGGTCGAGGCCGTTCGGATCCCCGGCGGCCCGAGCGCGGCCGTCCGATCGCGGCGGCATGGTGCTGACTCCCCTCGGCGCGAGCACGATCGGCGGCGGACCTCTCCGCGCGCCGTGACGGTGCGTGTCAGACGAGATCAGAGACCAACACGGAGACCTGTAACAGAGGTCAACGCCGGATAACTTTTGAGAATGGCCCTTCTCAAAGTAATCCTGCGCCACAGTATGACCCCGCAAGCGCCGTGTGTCAAGCGCCGTTCGCGGGGGGCCGTGCGCGCGATCCCGACGCGGCCGCCACCGCGCGCGGCCGCGCGACCGGCCCGCGACGACCTACGCGTCGCCCCGCGCGTCTGCCCGCCACGCCGCCAGCCACGTGCGTTCCTCGTCCGTCAGCGCCAGCCCGTCCAGGAGGTCTGGCCGCCGCTCCCACGTCCGGCGCAGGCCCTCGCGGCGCCGCCAGCGCTCGACTTCGCCGTGGTGGCCCGACAGCAGCACGTCCGGCACGCGCCAGCCGCGGAACTCGGCCGGCCGCGTGTAGTGCGGATGCTCGATCCGCCCCGCGGCGAACGAGTCGGTGTCGGTCGCGGTTGCCAGGCCCACCACGCCTGGGCGAAGACGCGCCACGGCGTCGACGAGCAGCATCGCCGGGATCTCGCCGCCCGTCACGACGAAGTCGCCGATCGACACCTCGTGCGTGGCAAGGTGCATGCGGACGCGCTCGTCGAACCCCTCGTAGTGGCCGGCGAGCACCACGAGCCGCTCCTGCCCGGCGAGCTCGCGCGCCAAGCCGTGGTCGAACCGCCGCCCTTGCGGCGTCATCATCACGACCGGGCACGGGGGCACGCGGGCGTCGCCGGCCCGGAGGGGCTCGATGCCGAGGATGGCCTCGACGGCCTCGAACAGCGGCTCGGGCTTCATCACCATGCCGCCGCCGCCGCCGAAGGCGTAGTCGTCGGTCGTGCGGTGCCGGTCGTGCGCCCATCGGCGCAGGTCGTGCACGCGCAGGTCGACGATGCCCGCATCGCGCGCGCGCCGGATCAGGCTGTGGTCGAACGGCCCGGCGAACATGTCCGGCAGCACGGTGACGATGTCGATCCTGAGCGCGGCCGGCGCAACCGTGCGATCGGCTCCCGCTGTGCGATCGGCGCCCGCGCCCGTATACTCTTCGGCCATGCCGGCTCTCCCCTTCGCCTCGTCGCCTCGCGCGCACCCGTGACGCCGGACCCGGACGGCCCAGGCGTCGGCCAGCTGGCGGCGATCATCGTCGCCCTGTCGGCCGCAGGCGCGATGGGATTCTACCAGCCGCCGGCGCCGGAGGCATCGTCGCCGTGGGGGCCGGGCTGGATCACCGCCACGACGGCCGCGCGCGGCGCCGCGACGCGCACGGCCGTCGCGATCCGCGCCGCGACGGCCACCGCGGCGGCGATCCCGACCGCCACGCCGACGGCGACCCCGGCCCCGGCGTTTGCCGCGGCGGCGGGCGAAGGCACCCCGATCGAGGCGCCGGCACCCTACTTCACGTTCGGCCGGCCTTTCGGCCCGGCCAACGAGACGCGCGCCAGCCGCTTCTACCCGTACGGCACCACGGCCGACGGCGCCTACCTCCTGCATCACGGCATCGACATCGGCAACGCGATGGGAACGCCGGTGCTGGCGATCGGCGCCGGCGAGGTGGTCTTCGCCGGGCCGGACGTCGGCACCGACCTCTGGGGGCCGCAGCCGGACTTCTACGGGCGGCTCGTCGTGGTCCGGCACGGCGAGACGGTCGACGGGCTGCCGCTGTACAGCCTCTACGGCCACGTCAGCGAGACGACGGTGGCGGCGGGCCGGTCGGTCGCCCGCGGCGACACGGTCGCGCGCGTCGGCGCCGCCGGCGTGGCGCTCGGCCCGCACCTCCACCTCGAGGTCCGCGCCGGCGACGACCCCACCGACTACGCGAGCACCCGCAACGCCGAGCTCTTCCTCGCGCCGTTGCGGGGCCATGGCACCATCGTCGGCCGCGTCGTCGACGCCGCCGGCCGCCCGATCCCGGGCGTCACGCTCGGCCTCTACGCGGTCGAGGCGTCGGGCCGCGAGCAGTGGGTCGGCCAGTCGACGACCTACCCCACCCGCGACGTCAACGCCAGCCCTGCCTTCGAAGAGAACTTCCTCTTCGCGGATGTGCCTGCGGCGCGTTATGTCGTGTCGGCGAACGTCGCGGGGCGCTCCGTCGCGGCAGCGGCCACGGTGACGGACGGCGGCGTGGTCGGGGTGGAGCTGCGGACGGCGCCGTGAGCCCGGCGGGCCACGGTCGCGGGCTCCCCTGCCGCGTCTCGCACGTGTGCGGCAGGCGGGGCCCGCGGGCGGCCGGGATCGATCCCGTGTCTTGACGCCTGGCCCTCAACGCCCCGTCAAGCGCGCCAACCGCGCACCGACCTCGGCGCGGATCTCGGCCTCGTCGTCGATCACGCCGTCCGCCATCAGCACGCGGCCGTCGCAGATCGTCGTCCGCACCGCTCGCCCGTGGGCGCTGTAGACGAGGTCGGCGGCGAGGTGGTGGCCCGGGAACAGCATGACGTGCCCGAGATCGATGAGGATCAGGTCGGCCAGCTTGCCCGGCGCGAGCGCGCCCGCGTCGATGCCGAAGGCGCGCGCGGCGTGCGTCGTCACCAGGTCGAGCGCCTCGTCCGCCGGCAGCGTCGTCGGATCGCCCGTCGCGTGCTTGGCCATGAGGGCCGCGAACTTCAGCTCCTCGAAGAGGTCGAGGTTGTTGTTCGAGGCGCAGCCGTCGGTCCCGACGAGCACGTTGACGCCCGCCGCGCGGAGATCGCGGTAGCGCATCGGCCCGCCGGAGGCCAGCTTGAGGTTCGACACCGGGTTGTGGACGACGTGCGCCCCCCGCGCGGCCAGCAGCGCGATGTCGGCGTCGTCGAGGTGCACGGCGTGGATCGCCAGGCAACGTTCGCTCAGGACCCCGACGCGATCGAGGTACGCCACCGGCCGCAGCCCGTGCGCCCGAACGCAGTCGTCGACCTCGCCCGCCGTCTCGGCCGTGTGCACGTTGACGAGGCAGCCGCGCGCCGCCGCCTGCTCGGCCACCCACCGGAGCCCCGCCTCACTGACGGTGTAGATCGCGTGCGGCCCGAAGGCGAACGCCACGCGGTCCGGATAGGCCCGCGCCTCGTCGAGCGTTCGCAACGTCGCCTCGGCTTCCCTGCGCAGCCGCTCCGGGTCGCCGAGGTCGATGAAGGCCGGCGACAGCACGGCGCGCATGCCGCTGTCGACCGTCGCGCGCGCCGTGCCGTGGAAGAACCAGTACATGTCGTTGAAGAACGTCGTGCCGGTCCGGATCATCTCCACGCATGCCAGGCGCGTGCCCCAGTAGACATCGTCCTCGGTGAGGTGGGCCTCGAACGGCCAGATCTTTTCGCGCAGCCACGGCATCAGCGGCATGTCGTCGGCGTAGCTGCGCATCATGGCCATCGCCGAGTGCGTGTGGGCGTTCATCAGGCCCGGCAGCGCCGCCGTTCCCCGCCCGTCGACGACGCGCGTCCGGGCCGCGTCGATCGCCCGCTCCGGGTCCGGCGGCTCGATGGCGGCGATGCGGTTGCCGGCGATCACGATGTCGGCCGGGACCCCGCCGACCCGAGTGTCGCGGACGATCAGGGTGGGCGTGGGCGGGTCCGCCGGGCGCGGCGCGACGTGCCGGTCATCCACGGCGGGCCGTCAGCGATCGGTCGCGAGCGGCATCTCGCGCACCAGGCCGCGGATCCAGGCCCACTCGCCTTCGCACGCCGCGGACACGCCGGCCACGACGTCGGCGAGCGGAACCTCGCGGGTCTCGCCGGTGCGGCGGATCCGCAGCTCGACGACACCGCTCTGCAAGCCGCGCCCGCCCACCGTCACCCGCACCGGCAAGCCGATCAGGTCGGCGTCGTTGAACTTGACGCCCGGGCGTTCAGCGCGGTCGTCGTACAACACCTCGAGCCCCGCGTCGACCAGCTGCCCGTAGATCGCGTCCGCAGCCGGCGCCACCTCCGGCGAGCGCTCGTTCGCCAGGGCGAGCAGGGCCACGTGGAAGGGGGCGATGCTGATCGGCCAGATCATCCCGGCCTCGTCGTGGTGGGCCTCGATGACGCTGGCCATCAGCCGGCCGGTGCCGATCCCGTACGACCCCATGACGATGGGCCGTGCCTGGCCATCCTCGTCGTCGAACACGGCCCCCATCGCGGCGCTGTACTTCGTGCCGAGCTTGAAGATGTTGCCGACCTCGACGCCGCGCACCGCGCGCAGCGGCGTGCCGCAGCGCGGGCAGCCGTGGCCGCCGGCCGCGGCCGCGATGTCGGCGACGAGGTCCGCCGTGTAGTCGCGCCCATGGTTCACGTTGCGCAGGTGGTAGCCGACGCGGTTGGCGCCGGCGACCAGGTTCGGGCTGCGGGCCACGAGATCGTCGACGACGACCACGACGCCGTCGCGCCGGATGCCCACGGGCGACCCATAGCCGGGCTCGGCGCCGATGGCCCGCACTTCCTCGACCTGTGCCGGCCGCAGCGCCAGGGCCTTGACGGCGTTGGAGAGCTTGGTCTCGTTGAGCTCCATGTCGCCCCGCACCACGGCGAACACCAGCAGGTCGCGCTTGCCGTCCCCGTCCGTCCCGTGCCCCGCGGCCGCGTCGCCGCCCTCGACCGTGGCGACCATGAACACCGCCTTGGCGGTGGCCGCCGCAGGGATGCCGAGGTAGCCGGCCAAGTCCTCGATGGTCGTGGTATCGGGCGTGCTCACGGCCTCGAGCGGTGCCGGCGCGGCGGGCATGGGCTCGGGCTTGCGGAAGACCGCGACCTGGCGGTTCGCCTTGTAGGGGCACGCGTCGCAGATCAGCAGCGTGTCCTCACCCACCGGCGTGATCGCCATGAACTCGTGGGCCATCGTCCCGCCCATCATGCCGGTGTCGCTCTCCACCGCCAGCACCTCGAGGCCGCAGCGATGGAAGATGTTGAAGTAGGCCTGGTAGACGCGGGGGTAGTAGGCGTCGAGCCCGGCCAGGTCCGTGTCGAACGAGTACGCGTCCTTCATCGTGAACTCGCGCACCCGGATGAGCCCGCCGCGGGGTCGGCGCTCGTCGCGGAACTTGGTCTGGATCTGGTAGAGCATGAACGGAAGCTGCCGGTAGCTCCGCACCACGTGGGCCGCAAGGTCGGCCATGATCTCCTCATGGGTCATGCCCAGGCACATGTCGCGGCCGCCGGCGTCCTTGAGCCGCGCCATGTCGCTGCCGATGGCCTGCCAACGCCCGGTGCGCTGCCACATCTCCGCCGGGTGGACCATCGGCAGCGTGACCTCCTGCCCGTCGATCGCGTCCATCTCCTCGCGGAAGATGCGCTCGACCTTGGCCTTGATGCGCTGCCCGAGCGGCAGGTAGTCGAAGATCCCGGCCGCGATCGGATGGATCAGCGTCGCCCGCAGCATGAGCTGATGGCTGGCGATCTCGGCGTCGGCGGGAACCTCCCGCAGCGTGCGGAAGAACAGCTTGGACATGCGCATGGCGTCGGCTCACCTGACGGGCATTGGGGCTTTGGGCGGCAGTTCGGGCAAACTTACCACACGCACCCGGACCCGCCAAGAATCCACGCCCGACCCGCCTGCGGCCGCGCGCGGCGCCTCTTGGCGGCGCGTTGCCGCGCAGGGCGTTCCGATCCGCCGAATCCCGTCTTCACCCATCAGGACCACGCCACATGGACATCCGCTTCGACCAGTATTATGACAACCACGACCTGCACGCCCGGCTCGCGCACCTCGCCGCTGAACACGCCGGGATCGTGAGCCTCGGCACGCTCGGCCAATCCTTCGAGGGGCGCGACATCCCGCTCGTCACCGTGACCAACCGCGACACCGGGCCGGACCTCGAGAAGCCCGCCTTCTGGATCGATGCGAACATCCATGCCACCGAGGTCACCGGGGCGATGGCGGCGCTGTACGTGCTGCACGCGTTGGTCACGCGCTACGGCCGGGACCCCGTCGTCACCCGAATCATCGACGAGCAAGTCGTCTACATCGCGCCGCGCCTCAACCCCGACGGGGCCGCGCTCGCGCTGCACGAGAAGCCGCGCTTCGTGCGGTCCGGCACACGGCCGTACCCGTACCCCGACCGCCAGGACGGGCTGCACGCCGAGGACGTCGACGGCGACGGGCGCATCTTGCAGATGCGGATCGAGGATCCTGCCGGCGACTGGAAGGTCTCCGATCGCGACCCGCGGCTCATGGTCAAGCGCCAACCGCACGACGAGGGCGGGACCTACTACCGCGTGCTCCCCGAAGGCCGAGTCGAGAACTACGACGGCCACATCATCCGGATCGCCCCGCCGCACCAGGGGCTCGACTTCAACCGGAACTTCCCGAGCGGCTGGCGCCCCGAAGGCGAGCAGTCAGGCGCCGGCCGGCACCCGGGCTCCGAGCCGGAGATCCGTGCCGTGCTGGACTTCATGGCGGCGCACCCGAACATCTTCGGGGCGCTCACGCTGCACACGTACAGCCGTGCGCTCCTTCGCCCGTTCAGCGACCGGCCGGACGCCGACATGGACACCGGTGACCTGTGGGTCTACCAGGCGATCGGCGAGCGCGGCACCGAGCTGACAGGCTACCCGAACGTCTCGGTCTACCACGACTTTCGCTACCACCCCAAAGAGGTGATCAGCGGTGCGTTCGACGACTGGATGTACTCGCACAACGGCATCCTCGCATTCACGGTGGAGCTGTGGGATCTTCCGACGGCCGCGGGCGTCGAGCACAAGAACAAGGACAAGAAGTTCATCGACTGGATGCGCAAGCACCCCATCGAGGACGATCACCAGATCCTCGACTTCGTGCTCGCGCACGCGCCCGACGGCCTCGCGGCCTGGCAGCCGTTCGAACATCCCGAGCTCGGGTCGGTCGAGATCGGCGGCTGGAACCACCTGTACACCTGGCGCAACCCTCCGCCGGCCCTGCTCGAGGCCGAGATCGCCCCACAGGCCGACTTCGCCATCGGGTTCGCCGCCTTGGCCCCGCGCCTCGCGTGGCGGGCCGTCGAGGTGGCGGCGCTCGGCGGCGACGTCTTCTACGTGCGGGCCGTGGTCGAGAACGGCGGCTTCCTGTCGACCAGCGGCACCCAGCGGGCGCGCGCGGCCAAGGCGGCGCGACCCGTCCGCATCGAGATCGCGTTGCCCGACGGCGCCAGCCTGCGCAACGGATCCCCGACCGTCGAGATCGGGCACCTCGAGGGTCGGTCCAACAAGCTCGGCGTCACCTTCGGCAGCTCGCCGACCGACAACCGTGGCAAGGCTGAATGGTTGGTGTACGCGCCCGCCGGTGGCGCAATTCGGCTCGAGGCCTCGGCGCCGCGCGCCGGGACCATCCGCCATGCGGCGGTGCTCGGCGGATGAGCCGTGGCCGGCGGCCCGCAGCGCCGGCGACAGCCGTCGCCGGTTGCGCCGGCCGCCCCGCGCGACCTTGAGCGGGTCTTGGCCTCCGGCGTGTAACCTTTTTCGGTTCGCGGTGTCATAACCCATGCCGGTGTCATGCTGCGCGCGCACGAGCGGCCGGAGCCACCCGCCGGGCGATGCCGGTCACGACCCTGAACCCGGTGGCGGTGAACCTGCAGGGCGGCAAGCGCGTAGAAGACCCGGGAATGCCCCATCCCTTCCACGTATCCATGTAACCCATCGACCTTGCAAACCAGAGGAGACTCCCCATGATGCCTCCCCTCGGCATCGCCGCGGCGCGCGCCGCGTTCACGCCCGTCGCCGTACCGCCCGTCGTGGATCCGTCCAGGCCGCTCGAGCTGGTGCTCGGCCACGTCACCGCTCGGCACGGGGGGCACGTGGCGGTTCACGGCCCGACCGGCGCCGGCAAGACGGAGCTGCTCCGCGCCCTCGCCGGCACCGCCCGCGGCCGGCTGCCGGCCGCCTTCACGGCGCCGTTCCTGCCGGTCTACGTCGACATGCAGGCGGTCGCCCCGTTCAACGCCGACCGCTTCTGGCGGCGGGCAACCCACCTGATGGCGCGTGCGGCCGGGGCGCGGGTCGACGGCTTGGCGCGCACCCTGACCGGTCGACCCCAGATCGAGCTGCCGGACGTCGAGGCGTTCGCGCACGGGGCTGCCGAGCTCGGCGTGCGCCCCGTGCTCTTGCTCGACGAGTTCGAGTGGGCGTTCCAGACCGGCACGCCAGCCGAGGCGGCGGCGAGCCGAGTGTTCCTCAGCGAGCTCGCCACGCTTTGCCGTCGGGCGCCGGCCGAGATCGTGTTCGTCGTCGCCACGGAGCCGCCATTGCGCGATCTCGAGCGCGACGTGGTGGGGTGGCGCGGGTCGCCGCTGTCTGCGAGCTTCGCACCGGTCGAGATCGAGGGCCGGTTCCGGCCGTACGCCGATTCGCGCTCGACCTGGCCCTCGGCGCCTGTCCCGACCACCCGGCGCCGGGTGGAGGGCCATGCGCCGCGGGCGTTGACCACGACGCTGGCACCCCGCCCGGGCCCGATCGACGTCGCGGGCTTTGCCTTGAGTCAGCCTGCGCGCCTCGCGTGGCCGGCCATGCGGCCGCTGTCGGCCGTGGGTGGCGAGGCAAGGGGCGAGGCCGGTTGCGCGGTCGTCGCGCCGATGTCCGGCGTCCGGGCGTCAGCGCCGATGACCCGCGCGCGGACGCGCAAACCCTACCACCGCCCGTCCTTCGCGGCCCCGGCCATGGTGGTCGACTCCCACACCGGGACGGTGATCGTCTCGGGTCACGCCGTGGCTGGGCTGACCGCGCTCGAGTACAACTTGCTCGTGCTGCTGCATCGCAACGCGGGCGCCGTGTGCACCAAGGCCGAGATCCTCGAACGGCTGTGGGGGGTGGACGCGCCCGGTTCGATCTCCGACACGCGTGTCGAGAAGCTGGTCAGCCGGCTCCGCCAGCGGCTGGATCAAGTGTCGATGGGCCGGCGCTGTATCCGGACGGTACGGGGCGTGGGCTATCGCTACGTGGCGCCCGAGGCCGTGCGGGGATAGGTCCGGGAAGGCCGTCGAGACCGGCTTGCGCGTCGGCCGAAGATCGCCGAACGTCGATGCTGCCGCCACCGGCCGTCCGCGACGGGTGGCGGCGCGGGTCGCGCCCTACGGCGCTTGGGCGCCGGCGGGTTTCTCGGGCTCCTGGGAGGCCTCCCCCGGCCTGTCGCTTGGCAGGACCCCGGCCGGAGCGAGGTTCCACGCGTCGACCTCGTCCCGCGAAAACGCCGGGGACTGGCCCTCGGAAGCAGCGAGCGCCGGCCGGTCGGCGTCCGCGGCGAGCGCATGCGCGTCGGTCGCCGCGAGGTCCGCGGGCTCGAGCGGCATGACGATCCACAGGATGATGTAGAACAGGAGGCCAGTGCCCGTCGTGACGAAGAGCGCGGCGAATGCCAGGCGGACCCACGTGGGGTCGATGCCGACGTAGCGGCCGAGACCGCCACAGACGCCGGCGATCCGCCGATCGCCGCGGGATCGCAAGAGCTGCCGGGTGCGGGGTTCGATCATCACGAGTCTCCGAGTGGGTGTGGATGGGTGCCGGTCAGGCGTCTGACGCTTGTATGTACGCGCGAAGCGCGTGGCGGGTTGTGGCCAGCGCCTCGGCGTGGCCGCTGGCAACCCGGAGCGTGCCGCAGCCGTAGACCACGGTGTGGCGCAAGACGACGGAGTTGGCGCACCCCCGGTCCGGTCGACGGCGGTGACGCTTGGCCGCCGCGCGTGCCTGATGCGCGGCCACCGCCGTGATTGTCGAGCCTGAGGAGCGATACCGATGATGTTGAACGAGGACAAGTCCACGAACTACGGCGGGAGCGCACGCCCGCGTGACCCCGGCATCGCCGCCGTGCTGTCGCTGCTCGTGCCGGGCTTCGGGCAGTTCTACGCTGGCCGCTGGGGCTGGGGCATCGTCTGGCTCGTCGTGACCCCCGGCTTCTGGATCGGAACCGGCGGACTGCTCGGCTGGGTGTGCCACGTGCTGAGCGCCGTCCAGGCATCTCGCCAGGTCGAGCGCAGACACTAGCACCATCACGGCGGGCTTGACGCCCGGCGATCGGCTGGCCTAGCATTGACGTGCGGTGTCCTCCGTTCGAGGCCGCTCGCCCGCACCCGAAGACGCAGGAGCACGCTCCCATGTGGCCCCCATTCTCCGACCTGCCTGTCGGTCGCACGCCAGCACGGCCGGCCGCGCCGCACGCGGCCCCGATCGACGAAGCCCGGCTGGTCGAGGCCATGGAGGCCGCGCACGTCTTCCCGGGCTACTACCCGATTGTCGTGATCGCCCGTGACGACGATGCGTTCCGAGAACGCCTCCACGCGACGTTGGGCGGCTGGGACGCCGGCGATCCGGCCTACCGGGTCACCGAGCAACCGTCGAGCCGAGGGGCCTACGTTTCGTTCCGCGTCGAGATCTTCGTCGACAGTGCGCGGATGGCGCTCGACCGCAAGGCCGTGATCGCCGAGATCGCAGGCGTCCTCGTGATGTTGTGACAAGGTGGTGACATCGTGAAGCTGCTCCTTCGCATCGTGATCAACGCCGCGGCGCTGTGGGCGGCGACGCGGCTGATCGACGGGATCGCCATCGGCGGCGACGTCGCCGGGCTGCTCGTCGTCGCCGTGGTCTTCGGCGTCGTCAACGCCTTCGTGCGGCCGCTCGTCGCGCTCCTGACGTTCCCGATCACGCTCGTCACGCTCGGCCTCTTCACGCTGGTCATCAACGCGCTGATGCTGATGCTGACCGACCGGTTGTCCGCCACGCTCGACATCGCCGGCACGGCATCCGATCAGTTTGTCACGGCCTTGGTCGCGGGAATCGTGATCAGCATCGTCAGCACGGTGCTCAGCGCCATGCTCGTGGAAGACGACGATCGATCGTAGTCGGCCGGACCGGTGGGTCGCGCGGTGCTGGCAGTGGTGCCAGGGCGCTCCCCACGTGCTGACTGCGGCCGTCCGAGTCGGGCGTGGGTGCCCTGGGAAGCGCTCCCGTCTCCCCCGAGGGGCTGATCCGGGTCCTCATTGCGGGGGCGATTCGGCCACACACGCGGCGCGCAGCATCGCCACGGCTTCGGCACGCCGGTCGAGGCGCGTGGCTTTGCCTTGGCGATAGGCGCCTGCGCCGCCCCCCTTGCCTCCCAACACGGCCGCGAGCTCGGCGCCGACGGCGGCCTCGTCGACGCCCGCGCCGACGGCGTCGTCACCGATGACCCAGACGAACGCCCCGGCATGGGGGCCGCCGTCGCCCGCGTGTGGGTCGGCTGCGGTGACGAGCGCCGAACGCCGTGCGTCGCGCGCGCGGTACGCCCGCGCCACGGCTTGGAGGAACGGCATGTCGCGCCCCGGCAGGTGCAGCGTGGGGAACGGGTCGGGATCTCGCTTCAGCGACTGTGCGGTCATGTCCGCCAAAGCAGCCACGAGGTCCTGGACCTCGCGCTCGCGCGCCGCGGCTCGAGCGAGCCGGTCCGCCACCGCCGCGGGCAGCGCGTCGTCAGGCACCCCGAGCAGGTGCCGAAGGGCCGCGGTGCGCGCCACGTGGCGGCCGAGGAGCCGCCGCACCCGCCGACCCGCGACGAAGTGGAGCCGCGTGCCGCCGCGCATCGGCTCGCTTCCGAGCAGCTTGACCGATTCGATCTCGGCCGTCGACCGGACATGCGTGCCGCCGCAGGTGTTGAGGTCGATGCCGGCGATCTCGACGAGCCGCACGGCGCCGGCATGCCCCGCCGGCAGCCCCCGCGTCCGAACGGCGAGCCCGTCCAGCGCGCCCGGATCGACCCAACGCGCGGTGACCGGGCGGGACGCGCGGATCTCGGCCGTCACGGCCTCTTCGAGCGCGTCGAGGTCGCCGCTGTCGAGGCCCGGCACGTCGAGCTCGACGTCCGACACGTCGGCTCCGAGGTGAAAGGCCGTCGTCGGCCAGCCGAAGCGGTCGGCCGCCAGCGCCGTCACGAGATGCTGGGCGGTGTGCTGCTGCATGTGGTCGAAGCGCCGCTCCCAGTCCAGCCGCACGTGGACCGCTCCGGCGCGCTGCCCGGCTAGGGCGGCATCGGGGTCGCCCGCCCGGGCCATTGGGTCCGCCGAACCCGAGCCGGCGACGGCTGCGGCGCCGGCCGGGTCGAGGTAGTGGCGGATGTCGTCGCCCACGCGTCGGACATCGACGACCGCCACGTCGCCGAGCCAGCCGCGGTCGGCTGGCTGGCCCCCGCCCTCGGGGTACAGGATCGTCCGGTCCAGCACCGCGAAGGGTCGGTCGCCGGTGACGTCGATCGCGACGACGACGGCATCGGTCGAAGCGGCGTATGCGTCCGCGTGGTAGAGCGCTTCGGTGGGCATGGCGGGATGGTCGACCTCGCTTTCGACCCCAGTTTACCATCATCGCCCGATCTGGTAAGATGACGCCACGACGCCATCCGTCCGGGTTCGCGGTATCCACAGAGAGAGGGTCAGCATCCATGGCACAACGTCTGTTCAACCTGATTGCAGCGCGCCGGCTGTTTGCGCTCGTGTTGGTCGCCTCGATGGCCGGGGTCCGATTGGCCTCGGCGGCGCCCATCGAGACGTCGACGGGTGCGGATGCGCCGTGGTATCTCGAGCCGGGCCCGGCGCCTTCGCCGTCCACCCTTCAGGACGACGCCTCTTTCGAGCGGGCGGAGCCTGCATCGCCGACGAAGCGCTACATCGTCGTGCTGTCCGATCCGCCCGTCGCCGAATACCGCGGCGGCATCGCCGGGCTGGCGCCGACGGCCGTCGATGCGGTGGCGGCCAGCGGTGCGTCGCCGACGCGCCGCGTGCACCTCGACGCGCGCTCGAAGGCAGCCCAGGCCTACATCCGATACCTCGACCGCGTCCAGACCCGCTACCTGAGCCGGATCCGGGCGATCGCCCCCGAAGCCTACGAGACCGACTGGCGCTTCAAGCTGGCCCTGAACGGCTTTGCCGTCCGACTGACCCCGGCCAGCGCGCTGCGCGTGATGCAGATGGACGGCGTGCGCCTCGTCCACCCCGAAGAGCAGCTCGAGCCCGAGCTCGACTCGACCGCCTCGCTCCTCGGCACCGACGTCGCATGGGAGCTTGCCGGCGGCACCAGCGAGGCCGGCCTCGGCGCGCGCCTGGGCATCATCGACTCCGGGATCGACGCGCAGCACGCCATGTTCAACGACACCGGCATGCCGCCGGCGCCGGACGGCTTCCCGGCGGCCACGCTCCACGGCCGCGACGGCACCGTCCTGGAGTACCCCGACAAGGCGATGCTCACCAACAACAAGGTCATCGCCACGCGCGTGTTCGTCCAGGACGTGACGACCGACACGCTGGCCGCCGTCACGCCGTGGGCGCACCTCAACGGCGACCACGGGCTGCACGTGTCGGGCATCGCCGGCGGGCGGCACGGGACGTACGACGTCGCCTCCTTCGGCCAGACCCTCAAGCTCACCATGGGCGGCGTCGCACCGAACGCGCACGTGCTCTTCTACGGCAATTTCGGCAGCACGGTCGAGTTCGTCGCCGTGTACGACCAGATGCTGCTCGACGAGATCGACGTGGTCAACATCAGCCAGGGCCACTCCGGGTGGCTGGTCGACGACGCCAGGCGCCACCCGGTCGCGCTCGCGCAGTCCGCGGCCGCGGAGGCCGGCCTCCTGACCGTCGCTTCGTCGGGGAACGCCGGTGGCAACGGCCGCGCGTCGCTCTCGGGAGCCTGGAAGTACTCCGACGACATCATCGTGGTCGGCAACACCTCGACCACCGGGTCGTTCGAGATCGCGGCCGACGCGCAGGGCGACGAGCTGCCGTCGGAGCTTGCCAGCCTGGTGCTCACGCCGGTCAGCAGCCCGCTGCCCGCGGCGGACGTGACCGGCGAGCTGTACTTCGTCCCGACCGGCAACGGCTGCAACGCCGACACGGCGGCCAAGGACAAGATCGCCGTGGTGGTCTACTTCAACGACAACGGCACGGTGGCCGGCGGATGCGCGCTCGCGGCGCGCGTGACGGCGATGCAGCAGAGCGGCGCCATCGGCCTCGTCATCGTGTCGCGCAACACCTATCTCGGCGTGCCCGGCCCGGTGGCCAACCTGGCGATCCCGGTGTGGTCGATCGGCCGCCGCGGCGGCGTCGACCTCCAGGACTGGCTGACGCAGAACAACACCGTGTCGGTCACCATCAAGGCCGGGCTGCGGCGCGGCGCGAGCGACCTCCCGGACTACCTGGCCGGCTCGTCGAGCCGCGGCCCGGGCCTCGACTGGGGGGTCAAGCCCGACATCAGCGCGCCCGGGACCAACATCCTGAGCAGCCGGGCATCGGCGGTGGTCCAGAACAACCAGATCATCGTCACCCGGTTCTTCGGTGGGTTGTCGGGCACGAGCATGTCATCGCCGCACGTGGCCGGTGCGGCCGCGCTCATCCGCTCGGTCCACCCCGACTGGACGGTGGCGAAGGTCAAGAGCGCGCTCATCAACACCAGCGTGCCGACGGTGTTGACCGGCGACCTCTCCAGCCCGGTCCCGGCATCGACCACCGACGGCGGGCCGGGGCGGCTCGACATGCGGCACGTGCTCGACCCGGGCGCGTACCTCGAGCCGCAGAAGCTGAGCTTCGGCGTGGTGCCCGAGGGCGTGGCCGACGATCTCGAGATCGCCATCGGAAGCACCAGCGACAAGTTCGAGACCTGGAACCTGACCGTCGAGCCCGCCGGAGGCGACGCGGTGCCCGTGGTCGACCTCGACACCATCACGCTTGCCCCGGGCGCCCACAACTCCTTCGTCGTGACGCTGGACACCGACGGCCTCGACGAGACCGAGCATTGGGGCCACGTCGTCCTCGCTCGCCAGGGAACCGAACAGGTGCTCCGCGTCCCGTACTTCGCCATGGTGCAGCGCGAGGCGGACATGAAGGACGTGCTCCTCGTCAACTGGACCTACGGCGACACCCAGAACTACGCGAGCCACTACACCCAGGCGTTCGACGGCCTCGGCCTGACGTACTCCGTCTGGAACATGGGCGACACCAACGACGGGCTGGACAACCGGCAGACGGCCCATCCGACCTTCGCCGAGATGTACCGGCACCGGATGGTGATCCTCAACGCCAACATGAGCCCGATGTCGCTGCAGCTCTACCTGGCGGGGCAGTTCCAGTACCAGAACTACATGCTGGCCGGCGGCAACTTCCTGATCGCCGGCCAGGGGACGCAAGGCTTCTGGCGCTACCTGGGGCTGACCCGCTACAACCAGGCGTCGCAGCCGCAGCTCCCCGACACGTGGCCGCGTGCCTGGAGCGGCCCGGCCCAGAACCTGGGCTGCGAGATGTGCCTCGCGCGCTACTTCGCCGGCTACACCCCCGTCCTGACGGCGACGCTGTCGGGCAAGCTGCTCGTGCCGTTCCCGATGCGGCCGGAGGAGCCCGAGATGGACGTGGTGCTGCGGCCGCACCCCGAGGCGGCGCCGGGACCGTTTGCGTACCCGCTCGACATCTCCACCGGCGCCAAGGCGCCCGAGGGGGCCGAGGGCAACCAATACCGGTTCAACTCGGGGAAGGTCATCGACGGCTACTACCCGACGACGGCGGCCCAGATCACGCTGGGCCTCGGCGACATCGACATGGCCGAGAGCGTGCTCGACCGCATCGTGCCGCTGGCACGCCCGCTGTGGAGCTACCCGGTCAAGACCGAGGACGGGGAGGACGACCTCAACGTCGTCGGCACGTACGTGGCCGGCCGGCAGAACCCGGCCGCGGACGTCGCCTGGAACGCGATGTACTGGGGCTTCGGGCTCGAGGGCGTCGGCGTGGGCGCCGAGGGGACGGTGTCGCAGGCGCGGCTGATGGGCGACACCTTCAACTTCATGGTCAACAACCTGTGGGCCACGGCGCGCAGCGTCGGCATCGTGCCCGACAGCGGCTCGGTCGCGATCCGGGTCGACGTGGCGCCGACGGCCGAGGAGGTGCGCGTCAAGGGCGTGGAGATCGACTGGGGTGACGGCACGCCGATCGAGACGCAGTCGTACGCGCCGAAGCTCCTGCCGGCCACCGAGACGTTCGGCCACCAGTACACCCAGAGCGGCGACTACCGGATCACGATCAAGTACGTCCCCGCCGACGGCGAGCACGCGGCGCCGATCTACGCGGCCACGTCGGTGACCGTGAAGGTGAGTCCCAAGGGCATCTTCCTGCCGCTGGTGATGCACACCTTCGAGCTGTACCCGGCGCCGGCCGCGACGCCGATGCCGATCCCGGCGGTGCTGCCGGCACGGCTCGACGACTGAGGCCCCGGGGCTGCCGGTGGGGAACGCCGGCGCCCCTGCGACCTGGACCCGAGCGAGGGCGGCCTGTGCGGCCGCCCTCGTTTGCGTGTCGGGCTGCCATGCGCGGCGGCGGCGAGCGTCGCCGAGTCCGCGCGAGGCTGCCGCCTCGGGCGCCGTGCGCGAGCTCCCTGTCGCCCACGCGGCTCGCGCCCACCGCGGGGCGCCGGCCGCGCTCGCGTCAACGCCGCGCCGCCACGTACGGCAGCAACACCCGCCGGTCCTCCCCCTCGATCGGGTCCAAGGCACCGTACGAGTGCAGCCCGTCGTCCGCCGCCAGCCACAGCGTGCCGTCCGGGCCCACGGCGAGGTCGCGGATGCGCGCGCCGGCCGTCAGGCCGATCTCCGGCCCGGTGAAGCGGACATCCCAGACGCCGTCGCGCCAGCGGGCGACCTCGCCCGCGCTCGATGCCAGCCACAGCGCCGCCGGCGCGCCCCCGGCCGCATCGGGCGGCGACCACGCGGCCGCGGCCGGCCGCGTGGTCTTCACCCGCCCTTCGAACAGCGGGCCGGCCGACAGGTCGTCCGGCGCTTCCCAGCTTCCGTCTGGATCGAGGCGGTTGCGAAAGACGTGGTATGTCACCCCCGTCTGCACCTGCCGCTCGACCCAGGTGAAGACGTCGAGGCCCCCGTCCGCCCGCCGCGCCGCCGCGCCGGCGTACCCCGCGTTGCGCAGGTCGCCGGGGTTGGGCGGCGGCCCCAGGAGCGGATACGGCGTCCCCGTCGTCTCCGGCAGCGCGTAAATGCGCGCGCGGGCGGCGGCCCACGGCGCGGCGGCGTTGCCGGCACGCAGGTGCACGTCCGCCAAGCCGAACGCGTCGGCCTCGTAGAGCGGCTCGAACGTGACGCTGCCCAGCCGACCGCGCGCGTCGAACCCCGCCAACCCGCGCGCGTCGCACGGATCCGTCCCCGGGCAGGCCGAGGCGGTGGCGAACGGCACCCACGCCGCGCCGGTGCCGTCGAGGATCGCCCGCGCCTCGAGCCGCGTGGCGCCGTCCGGGCCCGACTCGTCGCGGCCGACCACCGTCCAGCGCGCGCCGTCGTGGAAGCGCGCGCCGACCCAGACCCGGCCCGCGCCGTCGACCGCCCACAGGTCCTCGACCGTCCCGGTGCGCACCACCCCGGTGTGCCCCTGCGCGACGATCGTGGACAGCGTACCCCTTGCGCGCACCTTCCCGCCCTTGTCGATGCCGACCACCGGGTCGCCGAGGCTGCGCCACCCGCTGCCGGGTGCCGCCAGGGCCCGTGCCCATACGCCGCCGCCGGCATCGACCGCCACGTCGACGACGGCGCGACCCGCCACGGGGTGCCGCACCCAGCGTGGGGCCGCGCCCGCCAGGGAGGGCGACGTCGTGCCCACCCCTGCGAACGACCCCAGCACCGCCAGCGCCACCCGGCCGGCCCAGGCGCGGTGGCCGCGAACCGGCATCAGCGGCCCAGCGGATGGCTCTTGACGATGGCCGGCGCGAAGATGCGGCGCGGTTTGGGCTCCTGGCCCGGCGTGAACCCGAGCACCCCGCTGGCCGTGGCGATGTAGACCGAGCCGTCGGCGTCGACCATGATGTCGCGGATCGGGTCGCCCGACAACGGGCTGTTGGCGCTCGAGAACGTGTACCCCCACGCGCCGAGCTTGTAGCTTCCCACCCGGCCCGACGCCGTCCCGATCCACAACGTGCCGTCCGACGCGTACGCCGCCGCCGTCACGCGCTCGTGCTTGACCGCGCCGCGGAACATCGCGCCGCCCGTCAGGTCTTGCGGCGACGCCCACCCGTCCCCCATCCAGACGTTGAGGAAGATGTGATACGTCACGCCGCGCGGGAACTGCATCTCGACCCACGTCAGCACGGCCAGCCGTCCGTCGGGCCGCACCGTCGAGGCCGTGGCATAACCGGCGTTGCGCAGCGCCGTCGAGCCCGGGGCCGGCGGGTCGAGCGACGGATAGGCGACCGCCGCCGTCGACGGCGGCAGGTACAGCCCTTCGGGCGCGACGATCCACGCCTCGCCGGCGCCGGGCGCCTGCTGCGGCGCCGGCGGCACGCGGCTCCCGCCCGCGACCGTGCGCCCCGGCCCCGTCCGCCGGCTCGACATCAACATCACGCGCGGCAGGTCGAGCCGGCCGACCTCGTCGAGCGGGGACAAGGTGATCTCCAGCGCGATCCGGCCGTCGGGCCGGAACGCGCGGACGCCCGCCAGCGCGCAGCCGGTCGGCCGCTCGCACTCCGCCGTCGACAACACCGGCAGCCACGCGCGGTCGTCGGCGTCGAGCACCGCGCGGCCCTCGTAGCGCGCCCCGCCTTCGGTGAGCTCCTCGTCGCGCGCCACCTCCGTCCAGCGCTGGCCGTCGAAGAATCCCTTGCCGATCCACACGCGCCCGCTCCCGTCGACCTCCCACAGGTCGCGCACCGCCCCCTGCCGGCGGATGCGGGCGTACTCGGCCTCGACGGCCCGCCGCAGGCTGTCGAAGACGCGGATCACCTTGCGGTCGCGCTCCACGACGATGACCTTGTCGTCGTAGCCCGGCTCGCTGACGCGGAACCACCGCACGCCGTCGCCCGCCGCGCCCATCCGCCGGACCTGGTCCTCGACCGCCATGGCGGCTGGCGCCTCGGGGCCAAACGGCCGGAACCACCCGCTGTCGGCCGCCGGGCTGGGGCGCGCCGTGGGCGGGCGCGTGGGCGTCCACGTCGGCGTCACCGTCGCGGTCTCGACCGGGGGCGGCGTCGCGGTGTCGGTCCCGCCCACCGGCGTGTCGGTGGGCGTGGCGGTCGTCGTCTGACCGCCGGGGCGGGTCGGCGACGGTGTCAGTGTGGCGGGGCCCGTGGGAGTCGCCGTGGGCGCCGGCGTGTCGGTCGCGCGCGACGTGGCCCGGGGCGTGTCGGTGACGGCCGGCGTCGCCGTCGGCGGCGGCTGGTCGCCGAGGTAGCGCGCGTGGACCACCGGCGCGAAGAGCGCCGCCGCAGCCGCCGCCGACGGTTGCCCCTCGAACGCGTACACGCCCCACCGGCTGCGCGTCACGTCGACGAGCGCGTGCACGGCCACCGGGACCTGGTCGATCGCCCGCACGCGCAGCCAGCCGCGCGTGCCGTTCGGGACGGACTCGAAGCGCGCGTCGCGAGCCAGGTCGAGCGCGACCGTCCCACCGGCCGCGACGTTGACGTCGGCCGACGCCAGCGCCTTGACGTCGCCGTGCGGGAACACCTCGACCACGGCGTTCGCCGCGCGGTCGGGGTCGCTGTTCTGCACGAACACCGTCGACGACTGGCCTTCGAACGCGCGCACGACGAGCGGGACCGCGACGGTCAGCCCTGGCGCCGCCGGGCCTGCCGCCGCCAGCCCGCCGCTCGAGAGCCAATCGGTGGCCTGCACGACCCCGAGCCGCTGGCTGGCCCTGGCCTGTACCGCGTACAGGCCGTCGCCCAGGTCGCCGATCCCGGCGAGCGGGAGCACGTGCGACTGCGACGGCACGAGGACCGGGAGCTTTTGGCTCGCCGGCGGCGCCCCGCCCTCCGGGAAGAGGTCGACGACGGCGCCGCTGGCGCGCGCCTGCTCGTCGAGGTTTTGGACGACGAGCGTCGTGGTGCCGGCGCCGTCCGCGCCGGAGGCGCGGTCCGCGCCGGCGTCCGTCGAGACGGCGCCCGCGCCGAACACCCGCCCGACCATCGCCCACGGGACGAGGGCCGGCACCGACGGGTCGAAGGCGGGGTCGTCGGCACGGACGGCCGGGACGAGCGCGGTGTCGGCGTCGCCGGCCGCGGGCACGTCGCCGGCGACGACGAGCATGGGTTGGTCGGACCGGACGACGGCCGAGCCGCCGCCCTTGCCCTCCGCCAGGCCCGCGATGTCGTCGACCGCCCACGTCGCGGCGCCGCCCGCCTCGATGGTCTGGTTGCACGCCGCCCCGCACCCGGTGTCGGCGCGACCGGCGGTGTCGAAGAAGGCCACGCTGGCACGCGCCGGGCCCGTCCCGAGGTTCATCGCGTGGATGCGCGTCCGCCAGGCCCGGTGGTCGTCGCCCTTGCGCCAGCGCGGCACGCCGAAGCGCAGGCCTGCGGCCTCGCGCGGGGTGGCGTTGTACGCGGCGGTGGCCCCATCCTTGTCCGTCCGGTCGACGATCACGCCCATCACCACGCCCGAGGCCTGGATCACGGCCGCCGCGCGGCAGTCGTCGGGCAGCCCGCTGTCGGTTTCGGAGCCGAGATCGAAGATGGCCGCGCCGTAGGCACCGACCGACTGCCGGCCGGCCTTGTGCTGGACCGACTGGCCGGCGCACGCCCCGTCGGTGCCGCGGTAGGCCACCGACACGTCCACGGCGGTGCGGCCGGGGTTGAAGACGACGATCTGCGAGCTGCGCGGCGCCGGCGCCTGCGGCGACGCCGTGCGGCTCACCAGGCCGCCGATCCCCGCCGCGACCGCACCGATCGCCACCCACCCGGCCATCCGGGATCCCGCCCGTGCCTGCGTTCGCGCCATCCGCTGCTCCCTCGTCGTGATCTTGCCGTCGCCCGCCGCCCGCGCTTGCTCCGACAGCGCGGCAGGCCGGATGGCCCGCGTCCGCGGCGTGTCCACCTCGCGCACCGACGGATCGGCCGCGCCCCGTGTTTCACCCGCCGGGCGCGGCAACCTATGATAACATCACAACGCGGGGCACGTCCGCCCGTCACGGCCGTTACGGCGGCGCCCGCCACCGCAGCGGCTCGGACGGTCCGGTGGCCGCTGCCCCGACCGGCGCTGTGGCATGCCGCCGCGCTCAGCCACCCGTCGCACCACGCACGCCGCGAGACACGCATGCCGCACGTCAGAAGACACAAGGGGACCATCGGCATCCTGACCGGGGGCGGCGACGTGCCGGGCCTCAACCCGGCGATCCGAGCCGTCACGATCCGCGCCATCGAGGAGGGCTATCGCGTCGTCGGGATCCGCCGGGGCTGGGCCGGGCTCATCGACCTGGTGCCCGACAAGGACGCCCCGAACCACCGAAACGTCCAGACGCTGACCCGTGAGACCGTCGAGGGCATCGTGCGGACCGGGGGGACGTTCCTCCACACCGCGCGCACGGCGCCGAGCCACGTGGCGCGCGACGACGTGCCGCCGCACCTTCGCGACCGCTATCGCGACGACGTCAACGACATCACGGCCGACGTCCTCGTCAACCTCGACTTCCTCGGCATCGACCACCTGATCCCCATCGGCGGCGACGGCACGTTGGCCTATGCCGTGCGTCTGCACCGCGAGGGCGTGAACGTCACGGCCATCCCCAAGACCATGGACAACGACGTGCCCGGCACCGAGTACTGCATCGGGTTCAGCACGTGCGTCACGGCCATCATCAACATGACCGACGCGCTGCGCACCACCGCGGCATCGCACGAGCGCCTGCTCGTCGTCGAGGTGTTCGGTCGGTACGCCGGCTTCACCGCGCTCCTGCCGACGATGGCCGGGGCTGCCAACCGTTGCGTCATCCCCGAGCACAAGTTCGACATCGACCGCCTGTGCGGCCTCTTGGTCGAGGACCAGCGGCGCAATCCCGGCCACTTCGCGGTCGTGCTGGTGTCGGAGGGCGCGGCGATGGCCGGCGACGAGATGACGTTCGCAAGCGCCGAGACCGACGTCTTCGGGCACCGCAAGCTCGGCGGCATCGGCGAGAAGGTCGGCGCCGGCCTGCGGGCGGCGTCGGTGCGGCACAACGCCGGCAAGCGGCTCGACGTCATCGTCCAGCGCCTGGGATACCTCGTCCGGTGCGGCGACCCCGACGCCATGGACTCGATCGTGCCGATGGTCTACGGCAACCTCGCCCTCGACCTCGTGCTCGACGGCACCCCCGGCCGGATGGTGTGCCTGCGCGACGGCAACTACGACCACGTCCCCGTCGACGTCGTCGCGACCTCGCCCAAGAAGGTCGTCGACGTCGAGCGCTACTACCACACCGATCGGCTGCGGCCGCGGTACGAGCGGCTGCACCACCGGCCGCTGTTCATCATGACCAGCGACGAGGGGGGCCGTCCGTGACCGCGGCGCCGGGCGGCCGCTGCCGCATCTCGGTCGTCGTGCCGATGCACAACGAGTCCGAGAACGTCGCCGCGTTCTACGCACGCACGCACGCCGTGCTCGACCGCACCGGCGAGCCGTGGGAGATCGTGTGTGTCGACGACGGCAGCCGCGACGACACGCTCGACCGGCTCGTCGCGCTGCACCGGCGCGACCCGCGCGTCCGGGTGATCGAGCTTTCGCGGAACTTCGGCAAGGAGATCGCGCTGACGGCCGGCATCGACGCGGCCGTCGGCGACGCCGTGATACCGATCGACGCCGACCTGCAGGATCCCCCCGAGCTGATCCCCGACATGCTCGCCAAGTGGCGCGAGGGCTACGACGTGGTGTATGCGACGCGCATCGAGCGCGCCGGCGAGACATGGCTCAAGAAGGCGACCGCGGGCGGCTTCTATCGGTTGATGGAGCGGCTGTCGGACGTGCCGATGCCGCCCAACACCGGCGACTTCCGGCTGATGGCCCGCCCGGCCGTCGACGCGCTGCGCGAGGCGCGCGAGCGCAACCGGTTCATGAAAGGGCTCTTCGCCTGGGTGGGCTTTCGGCAGTACAGCCTGGGCTACCACCGCGATCCGCGCGCCGCCGGCACGACCAAGTGGAGCTACTGGCGCCTGATCCGCCTGGCCATCGAGGGCATCACGTCGTTCAGCTCGGCGCCGCTGCAGATCGCGACGTGGCTCGGCCTGGCGGTGGCGTCGCTGTCGTTCGTCTACGGCGTCGTGCGCATCGTGATCACGCTGCTCTACGGCAACCCGGTCGCGGGCTACCCGTCGCTGATGGTGGTCATCCTGTTCCTGGGCGGCGTCCAGCTCATCACGCTCGGCATCATCGGCGCGTACGTCGGCCGCATCTACCAGGAGGTCAAGGGGCGGCCGCTGTACATCGTCCGGGCCCGATGGGACGATCGGCACGACGGGCTGGCGGGCGAGGCGTGAGGGGCGTGATCCGCCGCGGGATCGCCCGTGCGCCAACGGCGACCTCCCCCGCGTGCGCGTCGCGTTGATCGCCGTCGGCGAGCGCGTGCCCGGCTGGGTGGCCGAGGCCTGGTCGACGTACGCCGCCCGCCTGCCGCGCGACCTCGTCCTCGGCCTGGTCGAGGTGCCCGCCGGGAGGCGGGCCAAGGGCGCCGATGCGGCGCGGCTGGTGGACGACGAGGGCCGCCGGCTGCTTGCCGCGGTGCCGCCCGGGGCGCGCGTGGTCGCGCTCGACCGCACCGGCGACGCGTGGTCGACCGAGGATCTCGCCGGCCACCTCGCGGCCTGGCGGCGCGACGGGCGCGAGGTCTGCCTGCTCGTCGGCGGCCCCGACGGCTTGTCGGCGGCCTGCCTCGCCCGCGCCGAGGCGCGGTGGTCGCTCTCGCGCCTCACCCTCCCCCACGCCATGGTGCGGGTCGTCGTGGCCGAGCAGCTCTATCGCGCGTGGTCGATGCTCCAGAACCACCCCTACCACCGTTGACGGGCCGCCCCGGCGGCGGGCGCCGCGGCTCGCGGCCCGGGGGCGTGAATCACCCGCGTTAATGCTATACTAACGCCAGGAGGTCATGGCCATGGCGCACCGCAACATCCCGATCCCACGTTTGGCTCACCGCCGTCCCGATGCCGCGGCGCGGCGCGGGAGGCGCCTCGCGATGGTCGCCACGGTCCTCGCGGTCGCCCTCATGGCCACCGGCTGCGAGGTCCCGGAGGGCATGGATCGCCCGGGCGAGGTTCCGCGCGGCGCGCGCACCACCGCCTCGCCGGCCCCGATGGTCCCGGACGGGGGGACGCCGGCGGCCACGGGCGACGCGCAGGCAGCGCCCCGCCCGACCGCGCGGGCCGGTTCGCCGACCGCGGCCGCGCGGAGCTCGACCGCCCGCGACGCCGTCGCGGGCAACCGAGACGATCGCGGCCTCATCGCGACGCTCGACCCGGTGTCGTTCCGCTACGACCCCGCGGTGGCCGCTTCCGTCGACGCCGAGACGGTCGAGGCGCAGTCGCCGCGCGACGAGCCCGGCGAGCCCACGCCGCGGCACATCCGGTTCACGTTGGACGGGTATGTCGTCCGGAGCCCGCGCCACGCGCCCGTCATCGCCGTCTACGGCGTCGACGCCTACGAGGCCGCGAGCCCACAGGCGGGCCGCCAGATCGCCGCCCTGCGCGCGCTGCTGGCCGATCGGCCCGCGACGATCCGGGGCGCGGCAGACGCGTCCAACCCCCTGCCCTTCTTGCCGTACGGGCCGTCGGCCGAGCTGTTCCACGCTCAGGCGGTGCTGGTCGAGTTCGCCGGCGGGGCCGGCGTGCGCTACATCGCGCAGCGCGACCTCGGCACCGCTCCGGTGACCAACGCCGACGTGTTCTACACGTTCCAGGGCCTGACCGACGACGGGGCGTTCTACATCTCGGCGGTGCTCCCGATCGCGGTGCCCGGCCTTCCAGACGACGACGCTGCCGCCGGCGAGGCGGCCGAGGACGGCTGGGACGCTTACATCGCCGGCGTCGTCGACGCGCTCGAGGCGGTGGACGGGGCGGACGTGACGCCGCCGCTGGCCAAGCTCGACGCGATGGTCGGGTCGATCGTCGTCGGGCGCTGACGATGGCACGCCGGGCTCACGCGTCGAGGCGTACGCCGCCCGACACCTCTCCCGGCATCGCAGCCGCACCCGCCGCTCACACCCGGGCGATGCCCCCCGCCTCGAGCAGCTGATCGAGGTACCGGTTGCTGAGCTTTTCGGCGACCGTGTTCATCTTGAGCCGCTCGCGCAGGTTCGCGAAGTCGACGCAGTCCATCGCCTGGTCCTGGTTGAAGCACGAGAACACCGGCGCCGCTTCGGCGCCGGTGGCCGGGTCGACGTGCTTCTGGAGGCACTGGCCGCAGACCTCCTTCATCATGCACTGCATCGACGAGTTGATCGACGCGATCGCCTGATGGTCCGGCTTGAGGTATGGCTGGAGCACCCCATGGCGGGCTTCGGACACGGCCGCCATCATGCGGTCCGAGCCGATGGCGATGATCCGGTCGACAGCGTCCAGCGGGACGAGCGGCGCGCCGCCGAGCTCGCCGCGGGCGTAGGCCAGCATGGCCTGCACGATGTTGCCGACGAACGAACGGTCCTGCGGCCGTCGTGGCGCGATCGGGTCGCCGGCGTCCACCGCCCACACGACCTGGTCGGTGGCCTCCTCGAGCGCCGACTGCTCGAACAGGTCGACCTGGCGGCGATACCCTGCGAAGTACAGCACGCGCGAGCCGCGCTCGCGCAGCGCCTTGCCGATCGAGAAGAGCACCGCGTTGCCGAGCCCGCCGCCGGCCAGGAGCACCGTCTCGCCCCCGGGCGTCTCGCTCGGCGTGCCGGTCGGGCCCATGACCACCACCGGCTCGCCCGGACGCAGCGCGGCGCACAGCCGCGAGCTGACGCCCATCTCGAGCACGATGAGCGCCAGGAGGTCTCGGTCCTTGTCGACCCACGCGCCGGTGAGCGCGATGCCCTCGAGCGTCAGCCGCACGCCGTCGACCACCGGCGCCAGCGACTCGTAGTTTTGGAGCCGGTAGAACTGCCCGGGCTGAAACCGGTCGGCGGCGTAGCGCCCGCGCACCACGACCTCGACGATGGTCGGCGTCAGCCGCTTTACCTCGACCACCCGCGGCACGAGCCCCTCGTCGAGCGCGTCGGTCAGGCGGCGGAACGCGGCGAGGTCGACGGGCCGGTCCTCGGCGGCGGCGATGTCGGCGGCGAACAGGCGCGCGACGTGCGGTGCGCCGTGCTTGGACGACGCCATCGCCTTGACGACGTTGCCGGCGTAGTCGGGGTGGTTGTCGCCGTAGTAGGTGACGAAGCGGCCGGCGTGGCTGTACGACAGGAAGAACGCGCCGGCCTCGCCGCGTGCGGCGGGCACCAGCTGCCACCCGCCGTCGGCCCCCGCGACCAGCTTGTGCGGCCGGAAGTACAGCCCCCGGTCGTCGAGCGCGAACGTCCCGGGGTGCTCGCGCTCGTAGGTGGTGTTCGGGCTCGTGCCGGCCGCGACGCACACCGCGCGGGCCGGAAGCGTGACCTCCGAGCCGTCGGCGCGCTTGCAGCGCAGCGCGGCCACGGCGCCGTAGTCGTCGCGGACCGCCTCGACCGGCGAGAGGTTCTCGGCGAACGCGATGCCCTCTTCGAGCGCCTTGATGATCTCCTCGTGGTTGTTGCGGTAGGCAGGCGAGTCCGTCATCGGCTTTCGGTAGGCGAGCGTGACGCCGCCCCACGACCGGCACAGCCCGACGAGGTCGGGGGCGCGGCCTTCGCGCGCGGCCGCGGCACGCTCGTCGCGGACCGCCCGGCCGTGCGCGACGAACTCGCGCAGGATCTCGGTCTCCTCGGGGTCGCACATCTTCCACACCGCCTCCTCGCCCAGCGCCCGGCAGCTCGCCTCGAACTGGGCCAGCGCCTTCTCGACCTGCACCGGATAGTACGCCAGGAGCTCGGTGGCCGTGTCGACGGCCGTCAGGCCGCCGCCGACGACGACGGCCGGCAGGCGCACCTGGAGGTTGGCCAGCGACGACCGCTTGAAGGCGCCGGTGAGCTGGAGCGCCATCAGGAAGTCGCTGGCCTTGCGGATGCCGCGGATCAGGTTGTTCTTCATCGGGATGACGGTCGGCCTGCCCGCCCCGGCGGCGATCGCCACATGGTCGAAGCCCAGGCGCCACGCGTCGTCGATGTCGAGCGTCCCGCCGAACCGCACGCCGCCGTAGAAGCGGACGTTCTGGCGCCGCAGCAGCGTGAGGTAGATCACGGCGAGGAACGTCTTGTCCCACCGCACCGTGATGCCGTACTCCGACACCCCCCCGAAGCCCATGAGGATGCGCTCGTCGAGCGCGGCCCGGAGCGTGTCGAAGTCGCGGATCGGGGCGGGGAACGGCCGCCCGCGCCCCGTCAGGTCGTCGGTGACGGGCTCGAGCTTGAGCCCGTCGATGCCGACCACGCCGAACCCGTCGTTGGCCAGGTAATGGCTGAGCGTGTAGCCGGCCGGCCCGAGGCCGACCACCATGACGTCGCGCCCGTGGTAGGGCAGCGCGTAGGGCCGCGCGCGGTTGAGCGGGTTGAACCGCGTGAAGAGGCTGTAGATCTCGAACCCGTAGGGCAGCTTCAACACGTCGGTGAGGATGCCGGTCTCGGTCTGCGGGATGTTGACGGGGTCCTGCTTTTGGTAGATGCAGCCCTTCATGCAGTCGTTGCAGATGCGGTGCCCGGTGCCGGGGCACATCGGGTTGTCGAGCATGATCATGGCCAGCGCGCCGATGGCGTCGCCGCGCTTGCGCAGCACGTGCATCTCCGAGATGCGCTCGTCGAGCGGGCAGCCGGCGAGCGCGTTGCCGAGCGGGTTCCGCTCGTAGCCGCCGCCCTCGGCGACGAACCCGCGCGAGCACGAGTCCTTTTGGCGCGGGTGGCAGATCACGCAGTAGTCGACCTCGCGCAGGAAGTCCTTGGGCTGCATGCGGGGGTCGGTGAGCCGGAAGCCGTCGCGCAGGCGCCGATGCTCCGCCGGGCCCACCATGGCCTCGGGCAGCGCGGGATCCGGGCGCTCGACGGGAACGAGCGACGCGAAGTCGACCTTGCCGGCGCGCACGAACGCGGCCCAGCCGTGCACGTGCCGGTGGCGGCCCGGCACGGCGACGACCTGGACGCACCAGTCGGCGACCGCGGCAAGGCTGCCGCGCATCCGCTCGAGCGGCGTCGACTCGCCGCGGTGGGCGCTCATCACCACCGCGGCCGACACCCGGGGGTCGTCGGCCGGCGCCGCGGCGGCCTGGGCCCGCTCGCCGTCGAGCAGCGTCAGCACGGCCGTGGCGAAGCGGACCTCGGGATCGCCGTGCGGCACGGTCTTGGCCAAGAGGCGCCCGACCTCGGCGTCGAGGGCGGCGAAGGCCGCGTCGTCGACGGCCGTCACCGGCTTGTCGCAGCGCGGGAAGACCCGGGGGCGCAGGAAGTCCTTCTTGAGCCGATACACCGGCGAGAGGGCCTCGGTCTCGGCGGCGAGCGCCGCCACGGCCTCGTCGATGGCGAACATGCGGCCGACGAACCGCCCGAGCACCGCGGCAACGCGGATCAGGAGCTCGGACTGCTCGGCCGGCGCGGCGGCATCGAACGCGTCGAACGCGGCGCGCAGGCCGGGATCGGCATCCTCGGCGTCCTGCCAGAACACGGCGTGAAGGTCGCGCAGGCGGCGCGGCTGGTACAGGTCGGCGAAGCGGAAGCCGTCGATGCCGAGGGCGAAGTCATCCATCGTGTCGCGATCCATGGTGGGCGAAGGCACGGCGCGGGCATGGCCGCCTCGAGGCGGCCATGCCCGGCGATCCGTGCGGGTCGGGTGAGGACGTCTTGAACCGGCAGGCTCACTCGCGGTTGCGGAGGAGCGGCAGGAACACGTGCGGGCGGCCGCCTGGCGTCGCCGTGGGCGTCGGGGCCAGCGGCGTCGCGCCCGTGGGGGTGGGGCCCGTCGGCGTCGGGCCCGTCGGCGTCGCGCCGGCCGGTGTCGGCGTGGGCGCCACGTAGCCGCCCGGCTCGGACTCCACCGCACCGACGTCGCAGCGGGCCGTGCCGTCGCCGTCGCCGTCGAC
>QEVT01000252.1 GCA_003576755.1 bacterium
CGGGCGCGGGCGACACGGACGTCGCCGCGCTCGCCGCGGCCGTCGAGCCGGGCTACCGCGGCGCCCTGCCGCGGGCCACCCCGTACCTCACGCACCCCACCTTCAACCGGTACCACTCCGAGACCGAGCTGATGCGCTACCTCAAGCGCCTCGAGAACAAGGACCTGTCGCTGACCTCGAGCATGATCCCGCTCGGCTCGTGCACCATGAAGCTCAACGCCGCGGCCGAGCTGATGCCGGTGTCGTGGCCGGCGTTCGGCCGGCTGCACCCGTTCGCGCCGGCGGCGCAGGCGGCCGGCTACCGCGCCATCTTCGACCAGCTCGAGGCGTGGCTCGGCGCCATCACCGGCTTCCCGGCCGTGTCGCTGCAGCCGAACTCCGGCGCGCAGGGCGAGTACGCCGGGCTGCTCGTCATCCGCGCCTACCACCGCGCCCGCGGCGAGGCCCACCGCACGGTGTGCCTCATCCCCGAGAGCGCGCACGGCACCAACCCGGCCAGCGCCGTCATGGCCGGCATGCAGGTCGTGGTGGTGCGCTGCGACGAGCTCGGCAACATCGACCTCGCCGACCTGCGCGCCAAGGCCGAGGCGCACGCCGCCGACCTCGCCGCCGTGATGGTCACCTACCCGTCGACGCACGGCGTGTTCGAGGAGGGCATCCGCGAGCTGTGCGACATCGTGCACGCGCACGGCGGGCAGGTGTACATGGACGGCGCCAACCTCAACGCCCAGGTGGGGCTGTGCCGCCCCGCGGACTTCGGGGCCGACGTGTGCCACCTCAACCTCCACAAGACGTTCGCCATCCCGCACGGCGGCGGCGGGCCGGGGATGGGGCCCATCGGGGTGGCGGCGCACCTGGCGGACTTCCTGCCCGGCCACCCGGTCGTCGCCACGGGCGGGGCGCGGGCCATCGGGCCGGTGTCGGCGGCGCCGTGGGGCAGCCCGAGCATCGTCCTCATCTCGTGGATGTACATCGCGCTGCTCGGCGCCGAGGGGATGAAGGCCGCCACCGAGGCCGCCATCCTCAACGCCAACTACATGGCGCACCGCCTGCGGCCGCACTACCCCATCCTCTACACCGGCGCCCACGGGACGGTGGCGCACGAGTTCATCCTCGACCTGCGCGCGCTCAAGGCCGCCACGGGCATCACCGAGATGGACGTGGCCAAGCGGCTGGCGGACTACGGCTTCCACGCGCCCACCGTGAGCTGGCCGGTGGCGGGCACGCTGATGGTCGAGCCGACCGAGAGCGAGGGCCGCGCCGAGCTCGACCGGCTGTGCGACGCGCTGATCGCCATCCGCGCCGAGATCGAGGACGTGGCGCAGGGGCGCGCCGACCGCGCCCAGAACGCGCTCAAGGGCGCCCCTCACACGGCGGCGGAGGTGGCGGGCGACGCCTGGGACCGGCCCTACAGCCGCGAGCAGGCGGCCTTCCCCGCCCCGTGGACGCGCGACCACAAGTTCTGGCCGTCGGTCGGCCGCATCGACGACGCGTACGGCGACCGCCACCTGGTGTGCGCCTGCCCGCCGCTGGAGGCGTACGCAGAGGCGGCGGGGTAGGCCCGGCCCGCCCATCATGGACATGCCCGCCACCGCCCGCACCGCCCCGGCCGTCACCGCGTCCGCCTACTGCGACGCCATCCTGGCGCGGCATCGGTGCCAGGAGCGAAGCAACGACTGCGGCCCGTTCTGCGCGGCCATGGTCATCAACGCGCTCACGCCGTACGACGTCGACCCGGTGGACCTCGGCCGGGCCATGGCCCGGCCGAGGTGGGGCGCCATGCTCGGCGTGCTGCCGCTCGTCCGCCGTGTGCCGGGCTCGGCGACGTTCCCGTGGGGCATGGTCGACGTCCTGCGCGCCCACGGCCTCAACGCCCGCTGGCGCGTGCTCGGCACGCGGGCCGGCCTCGCGCGCGGCCTGGCCGCCGGGCACGTGTTCATCCCCATCGTCGGCGCGCTGCGTCCGCGGCCGTGGGCGCACTACATGGTGTTGCTCGCCCACGACCCCGTGCAGGGCTGGGGCTTCGCCGACCCCGAGAGCCGCCACGGCCGACTGTCGTGGCGCTCCGACGCCACCTTCGCGCGGCAGTGGGGGACGTACGGGCGGATCACGGTCGAGGTGCGGCCGGTCGCGCCCCCGCCCGCCACCGCATGAGCCGCGGGGTGCCCCCCCGCTACAACCGCTCCCCCACCCACACCACGAGGTCGTGAACCCGGCAGGCGTAGCCGAACTCGTTGTCGTACCACGCCAGCACCTTGGCCATGCGGTCGCCCATCACCAGCGTGCTCGTCGCGTCGAAGATCGACGAGAACGGCTGGCCCAGGATGTCGCTCGACACCAGCGCGTCCTCGGTGTAGGCCAGCACGCCGCGGTACGACCCGTCCGCCGCGGCCGCCCGCACCGCCGCGTGCAGCGCGTCGCGCGTGAACGGCGTCCGCGCCCCGAACGTCAGGTCCACCACCGAGCCGTCCGGCACCGGCACGCGGTAGGCCATGCCGTCGATCTTGCCCTTCAGGTGCGGCAGCACCAACCCGATGGCCCGCGCCGCCCCGGTCGACGTCGGCACGATGTTGAGCGCCGCCGCGCGCCCGCGGCGCAGGTCCTTGTCCGCCCGGTCGACCAGCGCCTGCGAGCCCGTGTAGGCGTGCACCGTCGACATGAGGCCCCACTCCACCCCGAACGCCTCGTCGAGCGCGCGCACCAGCGGCGCCAGCGCGTTCGTCGTGCAGCTCGCGTTGGAGACGAGGTGGTGCGCCGCCGGGTCGTACGCAGCGTGGTTGACCCCCATGCACACCGTCACATCCGCCCCGTCGTGCTTGGCGGGGGCCGTCAGGATCACCTTGCGCGCGCCGGCCTGGAGGTGCCTGGCCATCCCGTCGCGGTCCTCGAACACCCCCGTGGCCTCGATCGCGATGTCGACGCCGAGGTCCGCCCACGGCAGCTTGGCGGGGTCGCGCTCGGCGAACACCTTGACCTCGTGGTCGTCCACCCGCAGCCAGCCCGGACCCGACGCGATCGCCGGCGGCGGCGCCTGGTGCACCGAGTCGTAGCGCAAGAGGTAGGCGATCTGGTCGAGCGCGACGATGTCGTTGACCGCGACCACCTCGACCCCCTCGGGCCGGTGCAGGAACGAGCGGTAGACCATCTCCCCGATGCGGCCGAAGCCGTTGATGGCGACGCGGACGGTCATGGCGGGACACTCCTCGGAAAGGGGGGACGTCGGTATCGGCGGGGCGGAATCCTGGGGCTTATGATAGACAAGCAGAGCCGCGGGGGAGACATCCCCCGCGGCTCCGCGTGGTCGGCTCTGGATCCGGCGGGGCCCGCCGGCCGGGGCTCAGACCCCTTCGAGCGCGTTGCCCAGCACGAGGAGCAGCCCGCCGATCACGGCGAGCCAGAAGTGCGAGCCCTGGCCCGCGAGCGAGAACAGGGTCTGCAGCGACGGGACGAACGCGCCGAGCAGGCCGAGCAGCCACAGCAGCACGGCGATCCAGAATGTCGCGGCCTTGGGAGCGCTGAGGTTCATGGGACATCTCCTCCGGGGGTGCCGGCGGGCCGAGGCGGCGGAAGCGCCGCCGGCCACGCCGTGTCGATTCGGACGTCGTCATCGACGTTCACCCGCTATAACACGCGGCGGGAGGCCGGGGTTGCGCGGCCGGCCGGCGCCACCTCTGGCGCCGGCCGCACCCGCTGGTGTATAATTCGCGTGCGGATCGTTCCCCCGATTCCCCGTCCGCGCTTTCGCATTGACAGAACGGTCTTCAAAAACCATGCCAAACGAACCGCAGCGACTATCGTCGGTGCAAGCCGATCTCGCCCGCCACGCGCTCGCCGCGCTCGTGGTCAGCCACGCCAACAACCGCCGCTACCTGACCGGGTTCACCGGCAGCGCCGGCCTCCTCGTCGTCATGCCCGACACCGCCTACCTCCTGGCGGACTCGCGCTACTACGAGCAGGCTGCCCGCGAGGCCCCGCACGTCGTGCTCGAGCGCGCCGGCTACGAGACCCTCCCGCGCCTCGCCGACGTCCTGGCCCGCCACGACGCGCGCAAGGTCGGGTTCGAGGCCGGCGCCGTCACCGTCCAGCAGCTCAAGGAGATGCGCGAGAAGGTGCCGGGCGTCGAGTGGATGGCCACCACCGGCATCGTCGAGCGGCATCGGACCATCAAGGCGCCCGACGAGATCGACGCCATCCGCCGCGCCATCGACATCTCCGACCGCGCGATGGCGCACGCCTGGGAGGTCGTCCGCCCCGGCATGACCGAGGCCGATCTGGCCTGGGCCCTCGAGGTGTACATGCGCGAGCACGGCGCCGACGGCATGGCGTTCGACATCATCGTCGGCGCCGGCGAGAACGGCGCGCTGCCGCACCACCGCGCCGGCCAGCGCGTCATCCACGCCGGCGAGCCCATCGTCGTGGACATGGGCGCGCGGCTGGGCGGCTACCACAGCGACATCACGCGCACCTTCTGCATCGGCGAGGCCCGCGACCCCGACTACACCAGGGTGTACGACATCGTCGACGCCGCCAACCGCGCCGCCATCGCGGGTGCACGGCCCGGCATGACCGGCAAGGAGGTCGACGCCCTCGGGCGCGACGTCATCGTGGCCGCCGGCTTCGGCGAGCAGTTTGGGCACAGCCTCGGCCACGGCGTCGGCCTCGACGTGCACGAGGGCCCGCGCGTCGGCTTCCTGTCGGCCGACGCCAAGCTCGAGGCCGGGATGGTGTTCACCGTCGAGCCGGGCATCTACCTGCCGGGCCGGTTCGGGGTGCGCATCGAGGACATCGTCGTGCTGCGCGAGGACGGCGCCGAGGTGCTGACACGCGCGCCCAAGCCGTCGAGCCTCGTCCCGGCATGACCGTCGCGGCGGCCCGCGGGCGGGCCGCCGATGCGTGCAAGCGAGGGGGTTGACGATGAGCGCCTATCCCGCCGAAGGCGACGCCCCGGGCATCCGCCCCGGCCTCGCGGCCTGGACGGCCCCCAGCGGCCGGACCGTCGCCGTGTTCGTGGCCGGCCTGCTCGTCGGGTGGATCGTGCTCGGGTGGTACGTCTTCCCGGTCAAATGGGTCGACACCACACCGGCCGACCTGCGCGACGACGCCCGCCGCACCTACGTGCAGATGGTCGCCGACAGCTACGGCCGCACCAACCGGCTGGACATCGCCCGCGAGCGGCTGGCCTGGCTGACCCCCGAGCGGCAGGCGGCCGACCTGGCGGTCGTGGCGGCCGACACCGCCGACCCCACCGCCGCCCAGTCGGCCCAGGCCCTCGGCCAGGCCCTTGGCTACAACCTGGCCGCGGCCGCCGCGGCCGTCACGCCCGCCGCCGCGGCCGCGGACGGCGCGGCGG
>QEVT01000253.1 GCA_003576755.1 bacterium
CGCGGTCAGCTTGTACACGCCGCCCAGGGCGGGCTGGTCGTAGCCCGTCACGAGACGGGTCCCGACGCCCCATGCGTCGATGGCGGCATCCTGATCGCGGAGGGACTCGATCGTCTCCTCGTCGAGGTCGTTCGACGCGATGATCTGGGCCCGCTCGAATCCGGCCGCATCCAGCCGCGCGCGAGCGTGGCGCGACAGATAGGCCAGGTCGCCCGAGTCCAGCCGGATTCCCGCCAGCTCGTGGCCGCGCTCGCGCAGCGAGCGGCCCACCTCGATCGCATGGTCCACACCGGTCAGCGTGTCGTAGGTGTCCACGAGGAAGACCGCGTTGTTGGGCAGGGCGTCGGCGTAGGCCCGGAACGCCTCGAGCTCGGTGTCGAACGAGAGCACCCACGAGTGGGCGTGGGTGCCGCGGACCGGGATGCCGAACCGCCGGCCGGCTTCCACGTTGGAGGTCGCGACGGCACCGCCGACGTAGGCCGAGCGCGCGGCGGTCAGTCCCCCGTCGGGGCCCTGCGCCCGGCGCAGCCCGAACTCGATGACCGGGCCGCCGGCGGCCGCGTGCACGATCCGGGCGGTCTTGGTCGCGATCAGGGTGGCGAAGTTGACCAGGTTGAGCAGCGCCGTCTCGACCAGCTGCGCCCCGAGCAGCACGCTCGCCCCGGCCGGCCCGACGACGCGCGTGACGACGTCCCCCGACCATGGCAGCGGGTCGAGCCCGAACGACTGCGCGACGCCGTACAGCCCGGCCGGCAGCACGCCGCAGCCGATGGCCGTCCCGATCCGCCCGAGCCCCCCGGGTCGGCCGGCGGTCACGCCGGCCGCCAGCCCCAGCACGAGCACCGCCGTGCCCGTCAGCCAACCCTGCCCGCGCGTGTAGGCGCCCATCACGCTCGGCCACGGCGCCACCGAGCCGAGCGCCGCCACCGTCTCGGCCAGCCAGACGGCGACGAGCGCCCACAGCAGCGGGGACCGCGACCACGCCCCGTCTCGCGGCTGACCCGGCCGTCTCACGCCGCCGGCCACCGCCGCGGCCAGCGCGACGGCCGCCAGGGCCCGCGCCAGCCCGGCCTTGGCGGGCTCGAAGACCTGCTCCGTGACGATCACGAAGCAGAGCGGGACCGCCACCGCCGCGGTCAGCGGCACGGCCGCGAGGAGCGCGGCGGCCGCGGACGGCGGGCGGTCCCTTGACATCGAACAGGTGTTCATGGTACACTTGTGCGGCAGTGTTCCCCACGGCCGTTCCGGATCGCCCGGGCGACCGACGGGCGCGCCCCAAGTCGTCGACCAAGGAGCCCACGATGACCCTGACCGATCGGCAGAAGAAGATCCTCGACGTGATCCAGGGCCACCTCGACCGGCATGGCTATCCGCCGACCATCCGCGAGATCGGCCGGGCGGTCGGCATCTCGTCGACGAGCGTGGTCAACTATCACCTCAACAAGCTCAAGAAGTGGGGCCTGATCGAGCGCGACGGCCAGGTGTCGCGCGGCTTGAAGCTGCCGGCCTACGGCAACCCGCATCTCCTGGCCATCCCCATCCTCGGCACCATCCAGGCCGGTCAGCCGGTGCCCGTCATGGAGCCCAAGGCGCTCGGCGAGGCCGACGAGACCGACGTCATCGAGCTGACCCGAGACATCGCGTCCGACCGCGACAACGTCTTTGCGCTGCGCGTCAAGGGCGACTCGATGATCGACGCCCTGATCAACGAGGGCGACATCGTCGTCATGCAGCACGTCGAGACGGCCAGCAACGGCGACATGGTCGCCGCATGGATCAAGGACCGCGAAGAGACGACGCTCAAGCACTTCTACCGCGAGAACGGCCAGGTGCGCTTGCAGCCGGCCAACCCCACCATGGACCCGATCTACGTCGCCGCCGACAACGTCGAGATCCAGGGCAAGGTCATCGCGGTCATCCGCAACCTCGGATAGCGGGCGGGGCCTAGCGGCCACCGCTCGCGCCGCCGCGCGTGCCGCACACGCCCGCGACGAACAGGTCGAGCGCGAGCACGCCGTCGAGCCTGCCGGTCTTGATCTGCGTGTCGATGTCGATCAGGCGGCGCAGGGCGGCGTCGAGGAACTTGGGTGTGAACCGGCGTGACTGCCCGGTGAGCTTGCGCGCGACGAACGGCGGCACCCCCAGCCGACCCGGAAGCTCGCCGGCCGGCACCGCCGCGTCGACCAGCGCCCGCGTGTGCGTCAGCAAGCGAAACTGCCGCACGATCAGCGCCAGGAGCCGCAGCGGAGGCTCGTCGTTGGCCAGGAAGCGGTGCAGCAGCGTGGCGGCTTGCGGGCCGTCGCGCTCGGCGAGCGCGTCGATCCAGCGGAAGATGCTGTCGAGCGTCACCGACGTGACGAGGGCGGCCACGTCGTCGGTGCCGACCGGCCGGCTGCCGGCGTAGGTCAGCAGCTTCTCGAGCTCGTTGTCCGCCTGGCGGAGGTCCACCACGCCGTCGCGGACCAGCGCGTCGGCCAGCGCCGCAGCCGCCGGCGGCGCGATCGCGCCGCCCCGCTGCTGGGCGCGCGCCGCCAGCCACTGCGGCAGGCGGTCGAGCTTGGGCGGCTCGAACACCCGGATAACCGCCGCCGCGTCCGGCACCGGCTGCGCCGACCGCCACTGCGTGGCCCAGCGCAGCACCGGGTTGTTGGCGTGCAGCGCGCCGGTCTCGGCGAACACCAGCCGGGTGGTCGGCGGCATGCCCGGCAACAGCGCGACGATCGCGTCCGCAAGCCCCTTGCGCCCCTCGCCCTCGCCGCCGCGCGGGTTGCAGCGGGCCAGCAGGCCATGCACCACCACCACCCGCCGGTCGCCGACGAACGGAAGGGTGTCGACGGCCGTCCGCAGGTCGGCGGCCGACAGCGACCGGCCGTCGAGCTCGGCGTAGTTGAGGTCCGCCATCGGGTCGGACTCGATCAGCCGCCGGCGCAGGCCGCGGACGGCCTCGCCGATCGAGAACGCGTCGTCGCCGTGGAAGATGTAGAACATGTGCCTCCGGCCGCCGCTCAGAGCTGGCGGACGAACGCGTCGATGCGCGCCAGGGCGGCCTCGATGTTCGTGATCGAGTTGGCGTACGACAGTCGAATGTAGCCGGCGCCGTAGCGCCCGAAGGCCGTGCCCGGCAGCACCGCCACGCCGGCCTCGTTGAGCAGCCGGCTTGCCAGGGTATCCTGGTCGACGCCGAGCGCGCTGACGTTGGGGAACGCGTAGAAGGCGCCCTCGGGCATGACGCACCGGATGCCGGGGATGGCGTTGAGCCCGCCGACGATCCGGTCGCGTCGCTCGCGGAAGGCCGCCACCATCTTGTCGACGTCGCCTTGCGGCCCGCGCAGCGCCTCGATGCCCGCCACCTGGGTGGCCGCGTTGACGCACGACGTGGCGTTGATCTGGAGCTGCGTCACCGCCTCGGCCAGCGGGGCGGGCATGACGCCGTAGCCCAGCCGCCAGCCGGTCATGGCGTAGGTCTTCGAGAACCCGTCGAGGATGATCGTACGGTCGAGCATGCCGGGCTCGGCGGCGATCGAGATGTGGTCGCCGCTGTAGAGCATGCGCGAGTAGATCTCGTCCGAAAGCACCATGACGTCGGGCCGGTCGCGCAGGAGGCCGGCGATGGCCTGGATCTGGGCATGCGACAGCACGCCGCCGGTGGGGTTGGACGGCGAGTTGAGGATCACCAGCCGCGTCCGGTCGGTCAGGCTGGACGCGAACATGTCGAGGTCGAACCCGAAGCCGGCCTCCTCGCTCAACCGCACGAACACCGGCCGCCCGCCGACGAAGTTGACCATCGACTCGTAGATCGGAAAGCTGGGGTTGGGCATGATGACCTCGTCGCCGGGCTCGACGAGGGCCAGGATGCAGAAGAAGATGATGGGCTTGCCGCCGGGCACCACGACGACGTTGGGCGCTTCGACTGGGATGCCCCGCGTCTCGGCGATGTACTCGGCGATGGTCTCGCGCAGCGGGGGGATGCCGGCGGCCGGGGTGTAGTGGGTGTAGCCGCCGCGCAGCGCGTTGGCGCCGGCCTCGATGACGTTGGCCGGCGTGTCGAAGTCCGGCTCGCCGATCTCGAGGTGCACGATGTCGCGCCCCTGGGCCTCGAGGGCCTTGGCGCGCGCCAGCACCGTGAACGCCGTCTCCGTTCCCAGCCGCGACATCCGTTCGGCCAATCGCATCGAGCTTCTCCCTGCGTGTGGTGTGTCGGCGAGCGTAGCAGGCAACATCATACCCCAAGTGGGGGCGGGGTGGCATGCCGTGGATGGGGGCGGAACCGGCGCCTCACCCCGGTGCCGCGGGCGACACGGTGACGGTGTCGGCGCGCGCGACCGTGACCATCCCCGGCCCGCCGCCGCGCAGCCGGCGCACGTGGCGCACGTCGGTGACGGCGACGTCGGCGACGGCGCGGTCGCGTGCGCGCGAGAACCATGCGGCCAGCGCGGCGGCCTCGCGCAGCGTCCGGTCGGGCACCGGGCGGCCGGCGGCCTTGATCACCACGTGGGCGCCCGGAACGTCGCGGGCGTGCAGCCAGACGTCGCCACGGGCGGCGCGCTCGAAGGTGACGACCTCGTTCTGGCGGCTGTTGCGGCCCACGAGGATGGTGAAGCCGTCGTCGGACACCACCGTGAGTGGCTTGCCGGCGCCGGGCGACCCGCCGGCCGTTCGCCGCGGCAGCGGCCGGCCGAGGAGCCCGCTGACGCGCAGCGCCTCGTGGACGACGTCGATGCCGGGGCGGTCCTCGGCCAGCGCGGCGTCGGTGGCGAGCTGGTCGAGCGTGGCGATCTGGGCGTCGACGAGCGCCAGCCGTTCGGGCAGCGCCGCAGCGGCGCGGCGGGCGCGGCGATGGCGCTGGTAGTACCGCTCGGCGTTCTCGACCGGTGTCAGCGATGGGTCGAGGGCGATGATGGTGGGCGCGTCCGGGTCGAGCGGCGCGGCCAGCACGGCCTGGCCGGGCCGAATCTCGCGCTGGAATGCGAGTATCAGGTCGCCGTAAAGCCTGGCGGCCTCGATGGCGGCCGCGTCGACGTGCTCGCGTTCGAGCGCGGCGCGCTGGCGTGACAGGCGGGCACGGGCCTCGTCGATGAGGCTGGCCACGGCAGCGCGGGCGGCGCGGTAGCCGTCGTCGCCGCCGGCCCGGCCGGCCTCGAAGGCCTCGATCGCCTCGCACACGCCGGCCGCGTCGGCGACACCCGGCAGGTGGGTGAGCCGGTACGGCGCGTAGGCCACGACGCGGGCCGGGTTGGCGGGGTCGTACGCCACGGAGGGCTGCCACGCGCCGGTGGCCGGCAGCGTGCCCAGCGCCGTCAGCGCGGCGTGCAGCGCCACGGGGTCCACGGCGGCGGCCGTCGC
>QEVT01000254.1 GCA_003576755.1 bacterium
CGGCGCCGGGTAATCCCGGCCGACGACGCAGCCGGCACGCCGCTGGACCGGGTCCGGCATCAGCCACGGCGCGTGGAGGTAGCTGTCGGGCACGCCTTCGAGCTCGGGCACCCAGCGGCGGATGAACAACCCGTCGGGATCTTGCGCCCGGGCCTGGAGGGTCGGGTTGTAGATGCGCGGGCCGGCACGGCCCGCGGTGCCGGCCTGGATCTGGACCTGGGGGTAGTGGATGCCCGGCTCGTAGTCGGCGAACAGCCGCGCCAGGTGCAGCGCCGGCTCGCGCCAGTGCAGCCACAGGTCGTGGGCGGCGAACGACACCAGCATCGCGCGCATCCGAAAGTTGAGCCAGCCGGCGCCCGCCAGGGCCCGCATGGCGGCGTCGACCAGCGGGTAGCCGGTGCGCCCGGCGCACCAGGCGGCGAACCGCTCGGCGTCGAACGCATCCTCGCGCAGCCCGTCGTAGGCCGGCTCCCAGTTGCGGGTCTCGATGGCCGGCAGGTCCTCGAACGCCTGGATGCAGTGGCAGCGCTGCTCGATCCGGCCGCCGAAGACGGCGAGCGCGTGCAGCCAGTCGCCGCCGCCCGCGCCGCGCGCCGCCCGGCCGCCGGTCCGGACGGCCGCCAGCCGCGCGTGCGCCGCCTGGTGCGCCCGGCGCAGCGACAGCGTCCCGTGCGCCAGGTGCACGCTGAGGCGCGACGAGCCCGACCAAGCCGTCACCGGGCTGGCGGCGTCGAGGTGATACCGTGCGCCACGGTGGTCGAGGAAGTCGTCGAGGGCCGCCAGCGCCGCCGCCTCGCCGGCCGGTGCGATCTCGACCCGGTCGTCGGGCGCCAGGCCGAGCATGGCGTGCGACGGGAGCGCACCGGGCTCGATGGGCCGGCCGTCGGCGTCGGCGGGGAGCGGGGCGAGGGCGGTGGGGACGGGGGCCAGCGGCTGGCGCAGGTCCAGCCGCCATGCGTCGGGACGGCGCTCGTCGCCCGCGCCGGGGCGCACGATCCCGGGCTGCGGGAGGGCGTGCCATGGGATGCCGGCCGCCCGCGCCCACGCCCGCACCGCGCCGTCGCGCACGGCGGCCGCGGCCGTCAGGGTCTCGTCGTGCGACCACAGCGCCGCGATCGGCCATGCGCGGCCGAGGCGCTCCAGCACGTCGGCGGCATCGCCGAACCGCACGACGAGCGGCTGCCCGAGGCGGCCGAGCGCGAGGCGCAGGTCCTCGAGCGCGTCGCGCAGGCCGGTCCAGTGCCGCGGGCTGAAGTCGGCCGCTCCGATCACGGCCGGCTCGACGATGTACAACGGCAGCACCGGCCCGCGGCGCGCGGCCTGATGGAGCGGGGCGTGGTCGTGGACGCGCAGGTCGCGCCGGAACCAGACGACGTGGACGCCGCCGCCCGACGGGGTCACGGCACGTTCGGCAGGTTCGTCAACGCGTGCATCGTGCCGGCCACCCGCGCACGCGCCAGCTCGATGGACGCGATGAAGTCGCCGATCGACTGCTTCTCGGTGTCGCCGGCCGCGCCGCGATAGGCGTCGTGCAGCGCGGCGACGACGCCGTCGAAGATCGCGACGGCCTGCCGGAGCTTGAGGAGCGTGTCGACCTCGGTGGCCTGACCGATGGTCGCGAGCAGCGCCGCCACCTCGCCGAGCCCGCGTTCGACGTCGCTTCGGCGCTCCCCGAGCGCCAGTCCGCGCGCCGTTTCGCCGAGCTGTGTGACCTCGCCGGCGGCGGACGCCATGGCCGTCGCGAAGGCCGGCGCCGCCTCGGCGGCCGAGGTGGCACGAACGGCGCCGACGGCGGTCCCGGTGGCTGCGGCTCGCGCCAGCCCCGCCTGCCCCGTCGCCTGGGCGCTGACATCCGGCGTCGCATCCGCGGCCACCGCCGACGCGGTCGCCTTGGCCGCGGCCTTGCTGGCCTCCGGCGGCGGCAGCGTCGTGGCGGCATCGGCGGCCGGTGGCGCGCCCGTGGCGGCGGCGCCGGGCGGAGTCTGATCGGTCGGCGCCGCGCAGGCCGCGATCCCGCAGATGACGGCGACGAGGAGGGCGGCGCCGGGGTGGCGGGCCGATCGTCGATCACGGACCATGACTGAGCTTCCTTTCAAGGATGAGCGGACCCTCACGATCCCCGCGGCCGACCGCGGTGGACGCACGGGGTGCGCGGCATCAGGGCACGCCGGCGACGAGCAGGCCCTCCGCGGCGGCGGCATCGTTGAGGCGTTGGTCGAACGCGTGGAACAAGAGCGGCTGGCCGGTGCGGAGCTTCACGAGAAGCGCCGAGGCGAGATGAATGCAGTCCCCAGCGCGCAGCGGATGGCGCGCGAACAGGCCCTCGGTGGCGGCGATCACCTCGTCCGTCAGCTCCACCACCATCAGCGCGGCGAGATCCTGCCCGAGGCTCGCCGCCAACGCGTTGCGCTGAGCAGGCGTGACATGTCCTTCGCGCGTGCGCCGCGCCAGCGCCGAGAGGATCTCGACCTGCGACCAGCGGCTGGTGGCCCTCAGCGGCATCGAGAGCCAGTCATGCACGCGCTCGCTCCCCTCCTCGCTGACGTAGCGCTTGACCAGGGCGCTGGCGTCGAAGTACGCGATCACACCCGATCCCGGCGGTCCTCGACAATGGCCTCCGACAGTGTGACGGCCGCGATCCGGAGCGGCGTGCGCAGTGGCAGGTCGGGGCTTGTGGGAAGCGTGATCAGCCCTTCCGCCGCCATTCGGAGAAGGCGATCGTCCAGCGCCGACGCAGATGCAGCCAAGCCGTGCAGCTCGGCCACCGGCCGCCCGCGCTCCGTGATGATCACGCGGGTTCCCCCGCGCGCGGCTCGCAGGTAGCTCCCCAACCGGTTCTTGAGCTCGCGCGCACCGACGACGATCGACATATGGCCATTGTAGCCACATCGTGGCAAACGGGTCAACCCGGCCCGTGTCGAGGCCACCCACCAGGCCGGCCCGAGGCGGCCGGTCACGCCCGCGCGCCGCGCGACGTCTTGACGGTGCGTCGACCGCCTCGGCTCGACGCGTGTCATCCCTCCCCGACCTCAAGGACATCACCGTGCACTTCCTCGTCATCGGCGGCACCATCTTCCTCGGCCGGCACCTCGTGCCCGCCGCGCTGGCGCGCGGGCACACCGTGACGCTCTTCAACCGCGGCCAGCACAACCCCGACCTGTTCCCGGACGTCGAGGTGCTGCGGGGCGACCGCAACGGCGACCTCGCGGCGCTCGACGGGCGGCGTTGGGACGCGGTGGTCGACACGTGCGGCTATGTCCCGCGCCAGGTGCGGCGGATGACCGATGCGCTCGCGGGCCGCGTGGGCCACTACACGTTCGTCTCGTCGATCTCGGTGTACGCCGACGAGGGGACGCCGCACCTCGACGAGTCGGCCGCGGTCGGCACCCTGGCCGACCCGACGGTGGAGCGTGTCGACGGCGAGACCTACGGTCCGCTCAAGGCGCTGTGCGAGCAGGCGGCCGAGGCGGGCATGCCGGGCCGGGCGCTCGTCGTCCGTCCGGGGCTGATCGTGGGCCCGTGGGACCCGTCGGACCGCTTCACGTACTGGCCGGTGCGCGTCGCGCGCGGCGGCGCGTTCGCGGCCCCCGCGGGGCCGGACCTGCCGGTCCAGGTGATCGACGTGCGCGACCTGGCCGAGTGGACGGTGCGCCAGGTCGAGGCCGGTGCGACCGGGACGTTCAACGCGGCCGGGCCGGCCGCGCCGTTGACGATGGGCGCGGTGCTCGACACGTGCCGCGCGGTGGCCGGCGCCGACGCCCGGCCGGTCTGGATCCCGGAGGCCGTCCTCGCGGCCCACGGCGTCGGGGCCTACGTCGAGATGCCGCTGTGGGTGCCGGCGGCCGCCGCGGGGCTGTCGACGGTGGACGTCGGCAAGGCGGTGGCGGCAGGGCTGACGTTCCGCCCGCTGGCCGACACGGTGCGCGACACCCTGGACTGGTCCCGCACGTGGCCGGCCGACCGGCCGCTGCGCGCGGGGCTGTCGGCCGAGCGCGAGGCGGCGCTGCTGGCGGCGGTGGGGTGAGCCCGCCCTTGACCCTGCCGGGCGCCCGGTCATAATACTGCCGACCGCCATTCCCGCCCGCTCCGAGGCCGCCCGACCATGTTGCGCGATGCTTTCCTGACGCTGTCACAGTCCAAGACCCTGGCCCGCTTCATGACGTCGAGCCGGTTGCCGTGGTACGCGGCCCGCCGCTTCGTGGCCGCCCAGGCCATCGACGAGGCCCTGGCCGTGGTGTCCGACCTCAACCGCGCCGGCATGCGCGCCACGCTCGACCACCTCGGCGAGAACGTCGCCACCGAGGCCGAGGCCGCCCAGGCGCGGGCCGCCTACCTCGAGGCCCTGGACCGCATCCACGCCACCGGCGTCCACTCCGGCATCTCGCTCAAGCTGACCGCGCTCGGCATGGACGTGTCGACCGCCGTGGCCACAGACAACCTGCGCCGGGTCGTGGCCCATGCCGGCCGGTTCGACCCGCCGATCTTCGTGCGCGTCGACATGGAGTCGTCGGACTACACGGCCCGCACGCTCGACGTCTTCGCCGCCGTGCGCGCCGAGCACCGCAACGTCGGCATCGTCGTCCAGTCGTACCTCTATCGGACCGGCGACGACGTCGAGCGCCTCATCGCCCAGGGCGCCGGCGTGCGGCTGTGCAAGGGCGCCTACCGCGAGCCCGCGAGCGTGGCCTACCCCGACAAGCGCGACGTCGACGCCGCGTACCTCCGGCTGGCGGGGCGGCTGCTCGGCCCCGAGGCGCGCGCGGCCGGTGTCTATCCCGCCATCGCCACGCACGACACGGCGATGATCGACTGGGTCAAGGCCCATGTGGCCGCGCACGGCGTGCCGCGCGACGCCTTCGAGTTCCAGATGCTCTTCGGCGTGCGCCGCGACCTGCAGGCGGCGCTGGTGGCCGAGGGCTACCGCATGCGCGTGTACGTCCCGTACGGTCTGCAATGGTACCCGTACTTCATGCGCCGCCTCGCGGAGCGCCCCGAGAACGTCGCCTTCGTCCTGCGCAACGTGCTGCACGAGCTGCGCCGGGGCGGGCGGTAGCTTGGGGGGCGCCGCGTAACCCGCGGCGCCGCGCATCCGTCCCTCCCGCTAGAACGCCGACCGTGACCCGGCGCACGCCCATGCCCACGCGGCGCCTTCCGCCAGGCCCGCGCAGCCACCACCCCCAGGAGCAAAACGTGCCCGCATCGCGCAGATTCCGCCCGGCGGCCGGACCGGCCGCCGCCGCGTCCCTCGTGGCCGCCGCCGTCGCCGGCGCCGCCGTCGCCGCCCTGGCCGGCTGCGCGGGCGGGCCGT
>QEVT01000255.1 GCA_003576755.1 bacterium
GCAGCGGGGCCGGGACCGGCGCGGCCTTCGCGGGGCGCGCCTTCCAGCGCCACCGCGATGGCGTCGTCGGGCCACAGGCCGGGCGCGCGCTCCGGCCACTCGACGACGACGATGTCGCCCGCGGCCAGGTGGTCGTCGAGCCCGAGCGCCGCCGCGTCCGCCGCGCCGCGCAGCCGGTAGAGGTCGGCGTGCACCAACCGGGTGGCGGGCGGGCCGGCCGGCCGCGGATCGTCCGCCCCGACCGCGTGCTCGCGCACCAGCACGAACGTCGGGCTGATCACGGCGTCGGCCACGCCCAGGCCGCGCGCCAGCCCCTGCACGAACGTCGTCTTGCCCGCCCCGAGGTCGCCGCGCAGCAGCACCACGGCGCCCGGCCCCAGCCTCCGCCCGAGGGCGGCGCCCAGGCCGCGCGTCCCGTCGGCGTCGCGGGTGACGAAGACGTGCTGTGCGGTCATCGGAGCGGCATTATAGCGCCCGGAGGCCGGCGGCCCGGCGCCCGCGGCCGAAGGCAGGCGCCGGCGCGTGACCGACGCCGCCGGCAGCCCGTGGTCGCTGTTATTGGACTGTTAAGCCAAGCTGGCGATTCGGCCGCCGGTGTGCTAACATGGCCGCGCGCGCCCGACGGGCCGCCTCCACCCATGATCGTGCTCATCTTGTCCGACATCCACGCCAACCGCGAGGCCTTCGAGGCCGTGCTGGCCCACGCCGGCGCCTTCGATCGGCTGTGGTTCCTCGGCGACGCCGTCGGGTACGGGCCCGACCCCAACGCGTGCGTCGAGCGTCTGCTCGAGCTCGCGCCAGAGGTGTGGCTGGCCGGCAACCACGACCACGCCGCCCTCGGCAAGCTCGACCTGTCCACGTTCAACCCCGAAGCCCGCCGCGCCGCCGAGTGGACCGGCGACCAGCTTTCCGCCGCGGCGCGGGCCGCGCTCGACGTCGCCACCCCGCGGGTCGACCTCGCCGAGGAGGACGTGACCCTGGTCCACGGCAGCCCGAGCCATCCCATCTGGGAGTACATCCTCGACGCCGGCACGGCTCAGGCGAACTTCGACGCCTTCGAGACGGCCGTCTGCCTCTTCGGCCACACCCACGTGCCCGTCGCCTACGAGGCCCTCCCCGACGGCGCCTTCCGCTGGCCGTACGTGCTCGACGAGGCGCTGCCGCTCGCCGACAGCCGCTGGCTGATCAACCCCGGCGGCGTCGGCCAGCCCCGCGACGGCGACCCGCGCGCCAGCTACGCGCGCCTCGATCTCGAGCGCCGCCAGCTCACGTTCCACCGCGTCGCGTACGCCATCCCCACCGTCCAGCGCAAGATCCTGGCGGCCGGCCTCCCGCCGCGCCTGGCGGCGCGGCTGGACTACGGGTGGTAGTGGCGCGCGCCGCGCCCTAGCCTCCCACGCACCGCTCGAACACGTGCAAGAGGGCCGCCTCGGGATCGCGCGCCCGGCCGCCGTGCACCGGCGACGTCTGGACGACCGCCGACCGCGGGGCCGTGAGCCAGTGGAAGCGCTCGGAAGGCGGGAGCCGGCCGATCGGGCCGCTGTCGGGGCCGCCGGCGCAGATGCGCTCGATGGCCCGCAGCGACCGCAGGGCCTGGTCGACGTCGAGGTCCGGCCCGCAGCCCGCGAGCGCGCCCGGGTCGAGCCGCAGTCGCGCGCCGAGGTAGCGCGCCGCCGGCGCGAACAGCAGCACCCCGACGTTGACGAACACCCCGAGATGGACGTGCGGCACCACGCGCACCAGCGCGTAGTCGTAGTCGACCCAGGCGGCGTCAACGCCGGCCCGCACGCTCATCGTGCCGCCCCACGCCCCCCGCCGGGGCCGCCCGCCCGCTTGGCCCGCGACGCCACGGCCTCTTCGACGAACGCGCGCGGCGCCGCCAGGCGCGCCGCGAGGTAGCGCGCGTAGGCCGCGCGGGCCGCCGCCGGCGTGTCGAACGCCGCACCCGGCCCGCCGGCCCCCGGCGCGACGAGGTCGTCGGGCACGGCCGCGAGGATCGCCTCGATCACGTCCGCGTCGAGGCGCCCGGCCAACCGCGCGTCGGCCGCCCGAAGGTCGCTTGCGAGCGGCAGGAGGACGTGGTCCTCGATGTGCGTGAAGGGCCGCCGCGCCGTGGCGTCGTCGACGGCCGGCCAGTGGTGGTGGAAGTAGAGCGCGGCCCCGTGGTCGATCAGCCACACGCCGCGGTGCCAGATCAGGAGGTTCGGGTTGCGCGGCGTCCGATCGACGTTGCTCACCAGGGCATCGAGCCACACGATGTCGGCCGCCAGCGCCGGCGACACCAGGGCGGCGCCGGCGAGCGGGTCGTAGTTGAACGCGCCGTCGAGGAAGCGCAGGCCGACGTTCAGGCCGTGGCTGGCACGCAGGAGGTCCTGGATCTCGGGGTCGCCTTCGGTGCGCCCGAACGCCGGGTCGACATCGATGAGCGCCAGCTCCGGCACCGGCAAGCCGAGGTGGGTGGCCAGGAGCCCGACGATCAGCTCGGCCGCCAGGGCGCGCGCGCCCTGCCCGGCGCCGCGCAGCTTGACGACGTACAGCCCGCCCGCCTCCGTTTCGACGACCGCCGGCAGCGACCCCCCCTCGCGCAGCGGCACCACGTAGCGCGTGGCGACGTGCGTGGGCAGCGTCAGCATGGCCGCGGCGCCGGCCTCACACGCCGAGGTAGGCCGCCCGCACCCGCGGGTCGTGCAGGAGGTCGCCCGCGGCGCCGCTGAGCGCGATGCCCCCGGTCTCGAGCACGTAGCCGCGGTGCGCCACGTCGAGCGCGGCCCGCGCGTTCTGCTCGACCAGAAGGATCGTCGTGCCGCGCTCGCGGTTGAGGCGCTCGATGATCGCGAAGATCTCCTCGACGAGGATGGGCGCCAGGCCCATCGACGGCTCGTCGAGGAGCAGCACCTTGGGGCGCGCCATCAGCCCGCGCCCGATCGCGAGCATCTGCTGCTCGCCGCCCGAGAGCGTGCCGCCCGCCTGTTGGCGGCGCTCGCGCAGCCGCGGGAACGTCGCGAACACCGCCTCGCGGTCCGCCGCCACGCCGTCGACGTCGGTGCGGGTGAAGGCCCCGATGCTCAGGTTCTCGTCGACCGTCAGGCGGGCGAAGATGCCCCGGCCTTCCGGCACGTGGACGATGCCGTCGGCGACGATCTGGTGCGGCTTGCGGTCGGCCAGGTCGGCGCCCGCGAAGCGCACGCGCCCCTCGCGCGGCCGGAGCAGGCCCGAGATCGTGCGCAGCGTCGAGCTCTTGCCCGCGCCGTTGGCGCCGATCAGCGTGACCACCTCGCCGGCGTCCACCGTCAGCGACACGCCCTTGAGCGCGTGGATGTTGCCATAGTAGCTGTGGACGGCGTCGACTTCGAGCAAGGCCATGCCGGTCGCTCCTCCCTCAGCCCGCGCCCGGCCCGGCGGCCGTCGCGGATCCGCCATCGGCATCGCCGCCCGCCGCCGCGCCGCGTCCGAGGTAGGCCTCGATGACCTCGGGGTTGCGCTGGATCTCGTCCGGCCGGCCTTCGGCGATCTTGCGGCCGAAGTCCATGACGCTGATCGTCTCGGAGATCGACATCACCACCTTCATGTCGTGCTCGATGAGCAGGATGGTCACCCCCAGCTCGTCGCGCAGGCGGCGGATGAACGCGATCATCACGTCCTTCTCGGCCGGGTTCATGCCGGCCATCGGCTCGTCGAGGAGCAAGAGCGCCGGCCGCGTGGCCAGCGCGCGCGCGATCTCGAGGCGCCGCTGGTCGCCGTACGACAGGTTCTTGGCCAGGTGGTCGCCCATGCCGGCCAGGCCGACGAAGGCCAACAGCCGCCGCGCCTCGGCCAACGCGGCGGCCTCCTCGCGCCGCGCGCCGGCGGTGCGGAACACCATGCCGACGAGCGACGCCCTCAGGTGGCCGTGCATCCCGATCAGCACGTTCTCGGCCGCCGTGAGGTTCGGGAACAACCGGATGTTCTGATAGGTGCGCGCGATGCCCAGCCGCGTGATCTCGTCCGTCCGCAGGCCGTTCAGCACGTGCCGGCCGTCGAAGACCAGCGTGCCGGCGTCCGGCCGGTAGAAGCCCGTCAGGCAGTTGAAGAACGTCGTCTTGCCGGCGCCGTTGGGTCCGATGACGCTGAAGATCGACCGCGCGGGGATGTCGAGCGACATGTCGTCGACGGCGACGAGCCCCCCGAAGCGCTTGGTGACGTGCGACGCCCGCAGGATGATGTCCGCCATGGCCGCCCGCCTACCGCGCCGGCCCGGGCTCGGCCGCGGGGCGCACGCCCTCGGCGTCGTCCGCGTGGAGCTCGCGCCGGGCCACGGTGCTCGGCACGAGGCCTTCCGGCCGGTAGAGCATCATGCCGACGAGCACGATGCCGTATACCCACAGCCGGTACTCGGCGAACTCCCGCAACAGCTCCGGCAGGCCCACCAGCGCCAGCGCGCCGACGATCACGCCGGCGATGCTCCCCATCCCGCCGACGATGACGAGCGCGAGGATGTTGATCGAGATCAAGAGCCCGAAGCTGTGCGGGAAGATCGACACCAGCTTGGGGCCGAAGATCGTGCCGCTCAGGCCGGAGAACGCCGCGCCGATGGCGAACGCCATCAGCTTGGTCCGCACCAGGTCGATGCCCATCGCCTGCGCCACGTCCTCGTCCTCGCGCAGCGCCATCCATGCCCGGCCCAGGCGCGAGCCCTTGAGCCGGACCGCGACGAACGCCGCGATGGCGCAGCCGCCCAGGATGATGTAGAACAGCTTCTGCGGCTTGTCGGGTCCGGCGATCGCCACGCGGTAGATGCACAGCGGCAGGTCGACGCCGAGGCGGGCGCACGTCTCGCCGAGCCCGACCATCGGCGCCTTGATCGGCGGGATGCTCTTGAGCCCCTGGGCGCCGCCGAGAAACGGCTTCAGCCAATCGGACATCGCCAGCAGCCGGATGATCTCGCCAAACCCCAGCGTGACGATCGCCAGGTAGTCGCCCCGCAACCGGAGCACCGGGACGCCGAGCACGATCCCCGCGAGCACGACCACCACGAGGCAGATCGGGAGCGCCGCCCAGAAGCCCATGAGGCCTGCGTCGGGCGAGGGCGCCAGGAAGCTCTCGGGCGACGTCAACACCGCCATCGTGTAGGCGCCGAGCGCGAAGAAGGCGACGTAGCCGAGGTCGAGCATGCCGGCGAAGCCGACGACGATGTTGAGCCCGAGCCCCATCAGCACGAAGAGGCCCACCTGGTTGAGGACCTCGCTGTGGTACGCGCCGAGCACGCGCGGGAGCGCGATGACGCCGAGCGCACACAGCGCCACGGCGGCGCGCCCGAGCCAGGC
>QEVT01000256.1 GCA_003576755.1 bacterium
GGCGCCGCGAACCGCCGAGCCTGCCGCGCCGGCGTCCGGCGGGGCGACGGCTGCGACCGCGGCGCCGATCGGTGGCGCCCAGGCGCTTCCGGTCGACGTCGCCTCGGCGGGCTGGGTGCGGGTCGCGCTCGAGCCGGCCATGCGGGCACGCACGGCGCCCGGCGGCCAGGACCTGCGGGTCGTGGACCCGTCCGGCGCCGACCTGCCGTTCGCCGTCCGCGCTGCGCAGGTGCCGGCGCCCGATGTCGAGGTCGCCGTTCGGCTCACGGGCGTCGAGGAGGCCGCGGACGGCTGGCGGCTGCGCTTCGACGCCGGGCGCAACCTGGCCGTGCGGCGGTTCCGGTTCGAGATCGCGGAAGCCATCGCGGTCACGGGCGTCCGCCTCGAAGGCAGCGCCGACGGTCAGCGGTGGGCGGCGCTGGCGGAGGGCGACGTGTTCCGGATCGGCAGCTCGGCCGAGCTGGCCGGCACGACGCTCGATGTCGACGCCGTCGCGGGCGCCGCCCCGGTGCGCTACCTGCGCCTCCACTGGCCGCGGGCGGGCGGGTATCCCAGGGTCACCGCGGCGACGGTCCTGCCCAAGCCCGTGCGGGCGCCGGAGCGACGCATCGACCTCACCGTGGCGGTGGTCGAGAGCCGCCCGGGTGCGGCCGTCCATCACATCGCGCTGCCGGGGCCCGGCCTGCGCCTCGACCGGCTCGATGCCACGTGGGACGGCGCCGGCGGGATCGCCTACCGGCTGCTCCGCCCAGCCGGCGGGACGTGGGAGGTCTTGCGCGAGGGGGAGGCCGCTCGGCCGGCGTCCGGCGCGGCCGTGCTGTCCATCGACCTGCCGGGCACGCCGCTCGGCGCGCCGTTCCTGCGGCTCGTGATCGATGCCGGTGGCACGGCGCCGGTTGCGGTGACGTCGGCACGGGGCTGGGTGGCCGAGGAATGGCTGGTGTTCTACGCGGCGGCGGCGGGACGCCACCGCGTGGAGCTCGGCCGGCTGGGCATGGCGCCACCGCCGGCACTGCGCGGCGCGCCGCCCGCCGACCTCGCCGCAATCCCTGAAGGGTCGGCCGGCCCGGCCGAGCCTCTGCCGCTCGCCGAGCTTCCGCCGGCCGTGCTGGCACCCGGCGCCGACCTGCCGGGGTCGGTCACGTTCGCGGCCACGTGGCCCGTGGTGGTGGACGGCGCCGCCCCGCCCGGCGCCGCGGGCGAGGTCGTACGCCTGGCGCTGCCGGATGACCTGTACGAAGTCGCGCGCCCGGACCTCGCCGACATCCGCGTGGCATTCGATGCGGGGGACGGGCGCCCGGCGCGGCAGGTGCCATTCGTCCGGTGGTCGCTGCCGGAGCCTGCCCTCGCCGCGGTGGCGACGGGGCTCGTGCCGACGCCTGCTGCGGCCGGCGAGACCAGCACGGTCGCGATCGAGCTGCCGGCACGGGCCGTGCCGTACACGCTGCTCGACCTGGAAGCGCCGGCGGCGGTGTTCACCAGGCAGGTCGACGTCTTCGCCGTGGAATCCGCGGCGTGGACGCCCGCCGACGAGCGGCGGATGGTCACGTCCACGGTCTGGAGCTGCCCCGGCGCGGGCCGTGCGCCGTGCCGGCTCGGGCTGGCGCTCGGGCCGGACCTCTCGCCCGTTTGGCGCGAGGCGCCCGCTGGCGCGCCTACCCCGGCGCCCGCCCCCGGACCCCGGCTCGAGGTGGTGGTGCACGACGGCGACGACGCCCCCCTCCCGCGCATCGACGCCCGCGTGTGGCGGCGAGTGGACGCGTTGGCGTTCGCGTGGCCGGTGGCACCCGAGGGGGGTGCGGTCCGGCTCGTGGCTGGGGCGCCAACCCTGGCCGCTCCCAGCTACGACATCGACGCGATCCGCGACGAGGTCATCGCCCGTGTCACGCGCGATGCGAAGGCGGCACCGCGCGCGGCGCCGGAGGTGGACGGCTCGTTCCTTGCCCGGTTGCGGACCCACGCGCGCGGCGTGCTCGTCGGGGCGCTCGGTCTGGCGGCGGTGGGCCTGCTGTGGCTGCTGGCGCGGATGCTGCGCGGGTCGGGGGCGCCGCCGGGCTGAGCCGCGCCGGGCCGGTTTGTGTGTCGCGCAACGCTGTGCAATACTTCCGCGGCGAACTCGACCCAACCCCCCTGGGGGGGGTATTCCGACAGGCCGTGACCTGAACCAGAACGGACGACACAGCGCATGGACCCGACCCAGAAGGCCAGCACGATCCGTCGCTTGAAGAGCGTCGAAGGACACCTGCGCGGCATCATCCGCATGACCGAGGAAGACGCGTACTGCATCGACCTCATCCAGCAGATCCGCGCCGTGCAGGCAGCGCTCGACAAGGTGGCCGAGCAGACGCTGTCGAACCACCTGCAGCACTGCGTCGTGTCGGCCGTGCGCGGCGACGACGTCGCCGAGCGCGAGCGCGTGCTGGGCGAGATCGTCGCGGTGTTCCAGGCATCGTCGCGGCAGCGGTAGGCCGCCGCATCCGGAGGGCAATCCCATGGCAAACCAACACGTCCGGCTCCCGATCGACGGCATGACGTGCGCGTCGTGCGTCAACACCATCGAGAAGGGGCTCTCGAAGGTCGACGGGGTCGCGGCCTGCCAGGTCAACCTGGCCACCGAGCAGGCCAGCGTCGACTACGACCCGGCGCGCGTCTCGCCGGACGACCTCGTGGCGCGCGTCCGCCGGCTCGGCTACGACGTGCCGGTGGCGCAGGCGACGCTGGCCATCGCCGGCATGACGTGCGCGTCGTGCGTCTCGACCGTCGAACGCGCGCTGCGCAAGGTCGGAGGCGTCACCTCCGCCGTCGTCAACCTCGCCGCCGAGACGGCGACGGTCGGCTACCTGGCCGATCAGGTCGCCGTTGCGGACCTCGTGCGCGCGGTCGAGCGGGCGGGCTACGGCGCGACGCCGGTCGATGCCGGCGGCCCGACGGCCGTGCCGGCGGTTCCGGACCGGCCGGGCGCCGCCGGTGACGCGCTTGCCGGCCACGCCGCCGCCAGCGCCTCGGGGGCGTCGGCCGCAGGCCCGGCCGCGCCGGTCGACGCCATGGCCGCGCACGACGCCAGGGTCCAGCGCGAGCTCGACCGCATCCGGCGCAAGATGACCGTGGCGCTCGCAGCCGGCGCGGTGATCATGCTCGGGATGGCCCGCGACATGCTGGGCTGGACGTTCGTCCCGGCCGTGTTCGCCAGCCCGTGGCTCCAGCTCGCGGTGGCCACCCCGGTGCAGTTCTGGGCCGGCGCGCAGTTCTACCGCGGCGCGCTCGGCGCGGCACGCCACCGCACCGCCAACATGAACACCCTCATCGCGGTCGGCACGTCCGCCGGCTACGCGTTCAGCGTGCTGGCGCTGCTCGACTGGGCGCGCGGCTGGGGCCTCCTGCCGATGGCGGTCGGGCACATGGGCCCGCAGCTCTACTTCGACACGTCGGCGATGGTGATCGGCCTCATCCTCCTCGGCAAGTACCTCGAGACGCGGGCGAAGGGGCAGACCAACACGGCGATCAAGCGCCTGATGGGCCTGCAGCCGCGGACGGCGCGCGTCGCGCGCGGCGACGACGTGCTCGACGTGCCGGTCGAGGCCGTCGTGGTCGGCGACGTCGTCGTCGTCCGGCCCGGCGAGAAGATCCCGGTCGACGGCACCGTCGTCGACGGACGGTCGACGGTGGACGAGTCGATGATCACCGGCGAGCCGATCCCGGTCGAGAAGGCGGCGGGCGCCGAGGTGATCGGCGCCACCATCAACAAGACCGGGTCGTTCCGCTTCCGGGCCACGCGCGTGGGCCGCGACACCGCGCTCGCGCAGATCGTGCGGCTGATCCAGGCGGCGCAGGGCACGCGCGCCCCGATCCAGCGCCTGGCCGACGTCGTGGCGGCGTACTTCGTGCCGGTGGTGATCGTGGTGGCCGTGGCCACCGGCGCGGTGTGGTGGGCGCTCGGCCCCGAGCCGCGGGTCAGCTTCGCGCTGGTGACGTTCGTCACGGTCCTCATCATCGCCTGCCCGTGCGCCATGGGCCTGGCGACGCCGACCGCGATCATGGTCGGCACCGGCAAGGGGGCCGAGCACGGCATCCTCATCCGCTCGGCCGAGGCGCTCGAGACGGCGCACAAGCTCGACACGGTGGTGCTCGACAAGACCGGCACGCTGACGGCCGGCAAGCCGCGGGTCACCGACATCGTCACGCCGTCCGGCGGAGCGGGCGGCACCAGCCGGCTGTCGGCGGCCCGTGCCGGCACCAACGGCGCGGCGCACCCGCCCGTCAACGGCGTCGCCCCGCCCCACGGCGCCGTGCACGACATCGCGGCCGAAGACGTGGTGCTGTGGCTGGCGGCGTCGGCCGAGGCCGGCAGCGAGCATCCGCTCGGCGAGGCGATCGTCGAGCACGCCCGGACCCGCGGGCTCGGCCTGGCCGGCGCCACCGACTTCACCGCGGTGCCGGGCCACGGCATCGACGCCACGGTCGAGGGCGTGCGCGTCACGCTCGGCAACCTGGCCCTGATGCGCGAGCGCGGCTACGCCTTGAACGGCATGGACGCGCAGGTCGACGCGCTGGCGGCGCAGGGCAAGACGCCGATGCTCGTCGCGGCCGAGGGCCAGGTGCAGGGCGTCATCGCGGTCGCCGACACGCTCAAGCCGGGCGCGGCGGATGCCGTGCGCGCGCTGCGGGCGATGGGGCTGGACGTGTGGATGCTGACGGGCGACAACGCGCGGACGGCCGCCGCGGTGGCGGCGCAGGCCGGTATCGATCAGGTCATGGCCGAGGTGCTCCCGGACGGCAAGGCGGGCAAGATCCGGGCGCTGCAGGCCGAGGGCCGGACGGTGGGCATGGTCGGCGACGGCATCAACGACGCGCCGGCGCTGGCGCAGGCCGACGTGGGCCTGGCCATCGGCACCGGGACCGACGTGGCGATGGAGGCGGCGGACATCACGCTGATGCGCGGCGACCTCGACGGCATCGTGACGGCCGTGGGCCTGTCGCGCGCGACGATGCGCAACATCCGCCAGAACCTGTTCTGGGCGTTCGCCTACAACGTGGTGCTGATCCCGGTGGCCATGGGGCTGCTGTACCCGCCCTTCAAGCTGTTGCTCAGCCCGACGATGGCCGCGGCGGCCATGGCGCTCAGCTCGGTGACGGTGGTGTCCAACGCGCTGCGGTTGCGACGGTATCGGCCGGTGCCGCGCGTGGTGCCCGCCGAAGTCGCGCCCGCGACCCCCGTGGCGCGCGCAACGATGGCAACGGCCGACGCGGCCCCGGCGACGGCCGCCCCGACGGCGCCGGCGGCGCCCCCGGCCACGCCGGGCG
>QEVT01000257.1 GCA_003576755.1 bacterium
GAAGGGGATGACGGGGGCCCGGACGGCGTCGCCGCGCCGACCCGCGGGTCGGCGGGCGCGCCGGCGCCGGGCTTGCCCCGCCGTCGCCGACGGCGGCGGCGGGGTTCAGGCGTTTCAGGCATGTGACTATGCTCGATTCAAGGGCGCGATCGGCCGGCGCCACGACACCATCACGACGCAACCGGAACGGGTGGCCAGGGGGCAGCACGAGCGACCACGGGAGAGAGGAATCCTCCGGACGACCACCGGAAGCGCCCCATCATAGCCCGGATGCGCCGCAAGTGCCAACGCCGCGTGGCCGCACGCCCCGCGCCGGGTTCACCCGCTCGGGGACTTCGGGTATAATCCGTGCGCTCCGGCCCGGCATGCGGGTCTGGGATCGATCGAACGCGGTGTGCGCGGGGCGGATCGGATGGCGGCCCGGCTCCGTCGCGGGCCGCGGGTCCACCCAACGCCATCTCGTCGTCCGCGAGACCGTACATTGCGCCCATGAATCAGACCCAGATGCTGCGGAGCGTCAGCCGGACCTTCGCGCTCTCCATCGAGCAGCTGCCACCGATCCTCCGCGACGCGATCAGCGTGTCGTACCTGCTGCTGCGCGTGTCGGACTGCCTCGAGGACCACGAGACGCTGCCGCCGGAGCGCAAGTCGGACCTCCTCAGGCTCTGGGCGAGCGTGCTCGACGCCTCGGCGCCGGTGACGCAGCTCACCGACCAGATCACCGACCTCGACGGCTCGGACCCCGAGGTGTACGTGGCCCAGCACGCCGCGCGCGTGCTCCAGATGCTGCGGGAGCTGCCGCAGGCGATCCAGGACAGCATCGTCGCCCGCGTCGCCAAGACGTCGCGCGGCATGGCGCGCTGGCAGGACCACGGCCCGTTCGTCGCCGACGAAGGCGAGATGGACGACTACATGCACGAGGTGGCCGGGCGGGTGGGGTACCTCCTGACCGACATCTTCGCCTGGTACTCGCCCGTCATCCGCGCGCGCCACGACGAGCTCATGCCGCTCTCGCGGCAGTACGGCCTCGCGCTCCAGACCGTCAACGTCCTGCGCGGCATGCGCAAGGACTACGAGCGCGGGTGGGTGTTCGTCCCGCGGACGTTCTACGAGCGCTTCGGCCTCACGCGCGACAGCCTGTTCGACCCCAACCACATCGATGCGGCGATGCAGGTCGTCACGCTCCTGGCCGACAAGGCCGACCAGCACCTGCGCCACGGGATCGCCTACGTGTCGGCGTTCCCCCGCCACCAGCACCGCATCCGGCTGGCCTGCATGTGGCCGCTGTTCTTCGCCGTCCGGACCCTTGCCGTCAGCCGCGACAACGTCGACGTCCTGCGGACCGAGGCCAAGATCGGGCGCGACCAGGTGCGGTCGATCATCCGGCAGACCACGCTGTTCGGCTGGTCCAACCGCTGGCTCGAGCGCTACTACGACCACCTGGCCCGGCCGCCCGGGCGGTCGGCGCCCCCGGCGGCCCCCCCGGCCGTCCTCGTGCCGACGTCCCGATGACCGCCGGCCCGCCCGCGCCGCGCGCCGCCCTGGATCGACCCCGTCCGTCCGCGCGCCGACGGGTGCGCCCGCGGAGCGGCCCGCCCGACCCCACGCTTGTTTGAGGAGACCACCATGCACGACCCGTTCCACGCCCGGGGGACCCTGGAGACCGCCGCGGGGCCGGTGACGATCTACCGCCTGTCGGCGCTGGCGTCGGCCGGCATCGGCGACGTCGATCGGCTGCCGGCGTCGATCAAGGTGCTGCTCGAGGCCGCGCTGCGCAACCTCGACGGCTTCGCCATCACGGCCGACCACGTCCGCGACCTTGCCGACTGGCCCAGCGCGCACACGCGCGACCGCGAGATCCCGTTCATGCCGGCGCGGGTGATTCTCCAGGACTTCACCGGCGTGCCGGCGGTGGTCGACCTCGCGGCCCTGCGCGCCGCCGTGGCGCGCCTCGGCGGCGACCCGACCCGCATCAACCCGCGCGTGCCGGTGGACCTCGTCATCGACCACTCGGTGCAGGTCGACGCGTTCGGGTCCACCGCGGCGCTCGTCGTCAACGCCGAGCGCGAGTTCGAGCGCAACCGCGAGCGCTACGGGTTCCTGCGCTGGGGACAGACGGCGTTCGACAACTTCCGGGTCGTGCCGCCGGCCAGCGGGATCGTGCACCAGGTCAACCTCGAGCACCTCTCGACGGTCGTCGGCCGCCGGGCGGGCGACGGCGGCACGGTGGCCTTCCCCGACACGGTCGTCGGCACCGACTCGCACACGACGATGGTCAACGGCCTCGGGATCGTCGGCTGGGGGGTCGGCGGCATCGAGGCCGAGGCGGTCATGCTGGGGCAGCCGCTGTACATGCTCATGCCGGCGGTGGTGGGCTTCAAGCTGACCGGCCGGCTCGCCGAAGGCGCCACCGCGACCGACCTCGTCCTGACCATCACCCAGATCCTCCGCCGCCACGGCGTGGTCGGCAAGTTCGTCGAGTACTTCGGCGACGGCATCGTGTCGCTGAGCCTCGCCGACCGCGCGACCATCGCCAACATGGCGCCGGAGTACGGCGCGACCGTCGGCTTCTTCCCGATCGACGGCGAGACGCTGGCGTACCTGCGGCGGACGGGCCGCAGCGCCGCCGACGTCGACCTCGTCGAGCGCTACAGCCGCGAGCAGGGCCTGTTCCACGCGCCGGACGCGCCCGAGCCGGTCTTCAGCGCACGCCTCGAGCTCGACCTGTCGACGGTCGAGCCGAGCCTGGCCGGCCCCAAGCGGCCGCAGGACCGCGTGGCGCTGGCCGACCTCAAGCGCACGTTCCACGCCGCCCTCGGCAAGGACTTCGGCGCCGATGTCGCGCTCGCCCCGGACGGCGCGCGCGAGGTGGCGGCCTGGGAGGGCGGCGGGGAGAAGCGGCCGCCGGCACCCGCGCGCGTCGACCTCTACGAGCGCCACCGCGTCGCGGTCGACCTCGGCGAGCGCGACGCGCACCTGACGCACGGGGCGGTGGTGATCGCGGCCATCACGTCGTGCACCAACACGTCGAACCCGTCGGTGATGGTGGCGGCGGGGCTCGTGGCCAAGAAGGCGGTCGAGCGCGGCCTCGACACAAGGCCGTGGGTCAAGACGTCGCTGGCGCCGGGGTCGCGGGTGGTCACGCGGTACCTCGAGGCGGCGGGCCTGACGCCCTACCTTCAGGCGCTCGGCTTCCACACGGTCGGCTACGGGTGCACGACGTGCATCGGCAACAGCGGGCCGCTCCCCGAGCCGGTCGCGGCCGCGGTGACGAACCACGGGCTGGTCGTCGCCTCGGTGCTCTCGGGCAACCGCAACTTCGAGGGCCGCATCAACCCGCTGACGCGGGCCAACTTCCTGGCCAGCCCGCCCTTGGTGGTGGCATACGCCATCGCCGGCACGGTCGACATCGACCTCACCCGCGAGCCGCTGGGGCTCGACCCCAACGGCGCGCCGGTGTACCTCCGCGACGTCTGGCCCAGCCAGGCCGAGGTCAACGCGACGGTCGCCGCATGCCTGCGGCCCGAGATGTTCGCCGAGGAGTATGCCCACATCTTCGAAGGCGACGGCCGGTGGCGGGAGATCGCGTCGGCGGGCGGGGCGCTCTACGCCTGGGACGCGGCGTCGACCTACATCCAGGAGCCGCCGTTCTTCGCGGACATCGCGCCGGAGCTGCCGCCGCCGCCGGTGCTGCGCGGGGCGCGGGTGCTGGCCCTCCTCGGCGACTCCATCACCACCGACCACATCTCGCCGGCCGGGTCGATCGCGCCGACGTCGCCCGCCGCGCAGTACCTCGTGGCGCGCGGGGTGCCGCGCACGGACTTCAACTCGTACGGCTCGCGGCGCGGCAACCACGAGGTGATGCTCCGCGGCACGTTCGCCAACGTGCGCCTGCGCAACCAGCTCGCGCCCGGCACCGAGGGCGGGTTCACCACCCACCTGCCGACCGGCGACGTCACGTCGATCTTCGAGGCCGCGGAGCGGTACGCGGCGGCCGGCACGCCGCTCGTGGTGATCGCCGGCCACGAGTACGGCACCGGCTCGAGCCGCGACTGGGCCGCCAAGGGCACGTTCCTGCTCGGGGTCCGCGCGGTGATCGCGGCCAGCTTCGAGCGCATCCACCGGGCGAACCTCGTCGGCATGGGCGTGCTGCCGCTGCAGTTCGCCCCGGGCGAGAGCGCGGGCACGCTCGGGCTGACCGGGCACGAGACCATCGACATCGACCTGCCGCAGGATCTCCGGCCCGGGCAGCGCGTGGCGGTGACCGCCACGCGGCCGGACGGGGACGCGGTCCGGTTCGAGACCGTCCTCCGGCTCGACAGCCCGGTCGACGTGCGCTACTACCGCAACGGCGGCATCCTGCACACCGTCCTGCGCGACATGATCCAGCCCGCGCCCGAGCAGGCCTGAGGCCATGGCCGGCACAGGGGGGCATGCGGGCAAGGCGCGCTGCGGGGCGCGGGTCGGGGAATCGGCATGGTGAACGAGAAGCTGTACTTCTTCCAGCAGTTCAGCCGCTCGATCGCGACGGTGGGCTCGTTCATCCCGACCTCGCGGTTCGCCGCGCACGCCATGGTGTCGGAGATGGCGCGCCGGGCGGGGCCGCGGCGCATCCTCGAGGTCGGCCCGGGCACGGGCCCGATCACGGCCGAGATCGTGCGCCACATGCGGGCGGACGACAGCCTGGTGCTGTGCGAGCTCAACGGCGACTTCGTGGCCTTCCTCGAGGAACGGATGGCCGCGGACGCGGCGTTCGCCGCGCGGCGGGCGCAGATCACGCTGCAGCACGCCAACGTCCAGGACCTCGACGCCGACGACCGCTTCGACTTCATCATCTCGGCGATCCCGTTCGTCAACTGCCCGCCGGAGGTCGTCGAGAGCATCCTGGCGTACTACCGCACGGTGCTCAAGCCCGACGGGGTGCTGTCGTTCATCGAGTTCGCGTACCTGCGCGCCGTGCGGCTCAAGATGATGTCGCTCGACGCCCGCGAGCAGGCCGAGGCGGCCATCGCCGTCATGGCGCGCGACGTCGACCCGCACGTGTTCCGGCGCGACCTCGTGATCCGCAACGTGCCGCCGGCCTGGGTCCGGCACCTGCGCTTCGTGCCGCCGCGCCCCGAGGACGCGCTGGCTCTCACGCCCCTGGACCACACGCAGCGGATCCGGCTCGGCGGCCGCGCGGGCCTGGCCAGCGCGGCGGTCCCGCTGGTCGGGGCCGCGCTCGGCGCCGGCTGGCTGCTCCGGCACGTGCGCGGCGC
>QEVT01000258.1 GCA_003576755.1 bacterium
CAGCCCGTCGATGATCGGCACATGCTGTTCGTGCGTTTTTTGCGCGCCCAGCGCCGCCACCAAACTCACCTGCGGGTCTTGCGCCAGCCGCGCGATCTCCTGTACACGCCGATCTTGGTTCGCCACATACATCGGCCACGAGATCTCCGAGTTCTGGCCGCCCCACGGCTCGCCAAACCAGAAGCGCTTGGCCGCCAGGTCGGTGTGATACCACCAGCCGATATAGGGCATCCAGGGCGTATCGCCCACCGGCATCAGGCCAAACATCTGGTACATGTGCACGGCGGCGCGCGACAGGTCGATCTCCCAGGCGCGCGCCAGTTCCGGCGTCGACATGCTGCCGGGCGGCAGCGGGCGCCGCTCCCCCGTGACCTCCGTGGTCACCCGCACCCCGCGCCCCACCCGGACACCGCGCACCACCCCGACCGTCGCGCCCACCCCCATGAGCGTGGGCGTGCTGCGGATGACCATCGAGACCGCGCCGCGCGCCGACCCCGACGACCCCCGTGCCACCGTCGTCGTCACGCTCGCCAATCGCGGCGTCGACCCTGCGCTCGGCATCACCCTCGACATCGACACCGCCGCCGGCTTCCTGCTCGACCGGGCCGACGCCGCGGTCGGGCAGACCGCGCGGGCCGGCGCCCTCGTGCGGTGGTACCTGCCGCAGATCGACCCCGGCGCGGCGCCCGTGCTGCGCCTGACCGGCACGCCGGCCGAGGTCGGCGGCCAGCCGGCCATGGTGTGCGCGACGTTGATCTCGGCCGGCTCGCCGATCGAGCACTGCGCCCCGGTCCAGGCGCCCGCCGAGGATGCCGGCACGCGCGCACGCGCGCCGTCCGCCGCCACGCTCCCCACCGCCGAGCCCGCGGGCACCCTGGCCGCCGAGGCGCCCGGCGCCCTGCGCTCCGGCTGGACGCTGTTCGTCCTCGGCCTCCTGGCCCTGGGGGTCTGGGGAGGTTTGCAGTGGCGCAGCCGCGGCGGGGCGGGGCCGCGGCGGATCGAAGATCGCGACGGCGCCGCCTGAGTCGCGGCGACCCGCCGGCCTACCCCGCTTCCGCGCCCCCCCGCACCAGCCATACCGGCCGATCGGCCTGGCGCAGCACGCCGTCGGCGACGCTGCCGAGCACCCAACGCCGCAGGCCCGTGCGCCCGTGCGTCGACATCACGACGACGTCCGCCCCCCACTCACGGCTGGACGCGACCAGCCCCTCGGCCACGCCGCCCGCCGTGACGATCTCGACGTCGATGTCCACGCCGATGCCCTGGGTGTCGAGCGCCTCGGCCACCGACTCGAGGTAGGCCGTGGCCTCCACCGCCTTCTGCTGCAGGAGCTGCGGGATCCAGCCGGCCGTCTCGGGGATCACCGTGGCGAAGCCCGGCACCACCGGCACGCGCACCAGCACCACCCGCGCGCCGGTGCGGCGCGCCAGGTCGATCGCGGTCGGCAGCGCCTGCTCGCCGGCGGTCGAGCCGTCGAGCGGCACCATGATGCGCTGGATGGGCGCCGGTGTCGCGGCCGCGTCCTCGGGCTCCGCCGCACGCACCAGGTAGACCGGCGCCGGCGAGGTGTGGACCACCTTGTCGGCCACGCTGCCGAGCACCCAGCGCCGGAAGCCCGAGCGCCCGTGCGTCGTCATCACCACCAGGTCCGGCGACGTCATCTCGACGGCGTGGAGGATGCCCGCCGCCACCGGGTGGCTCGGCACCACCGTCTGCGTCGTGAGCCCGGCCAGCACCGCGCGCCGCGCGACCTCCGCCAGGTAGTCTTCGGCCTGCGCGTGCGCCTCGGGCGGCTCGACCTCGTCGGTGATCCAGATCCCGGCGCTCATGACCGGCACGACGATGGTCTCGGGCACACGGGCCAGGATGATGCCGGCGTCCAGCAACCGTGCCAGCATCGCGGCGTGGGGCAGGGCCTGCTCGGCCGTGTCCGAGCCGTCGAGGGGAACCAGAATGCTGCGTGACATGCATGCTCCTTGGTGGCGGTGATCGCGCAATGATATCATGCAGGCTGCCCGGCGGCGCGCCCGCCGGCCGCGAACCACGAGAGGCAACCACCCGCATGCTGACCAAATCCGCCAGCGTGACCTGGCTCAAGGACATGACGTTCGTGGCGCAGATGGGCGCCCACCACCTCCTGGTCGACAGCGCGCCCGAAGGCCGGGCGAGCTACGGCCCGTCGCCGATGGAGCTGGCGCTCACGTCGCTCGCCACGTGCACGGCCATGGACGTGATCTCGATCCTCCACAAGCAGCGTCAGCCCGTGACCGGCCTCGTCACCCGCATCGAAGGCGAGCGGGCCGCCGACCACCCGCGCCGCTACACCCGCGTCACGGTGACCTTCGAGGTCCACGGGCGCGGCGTCAGCCGTGAGGCCGTCGAGCGCGCCGTCGCGCTGTCCGACGAGAAGTACTGCTCGGTCACCGCGACCTTCCGCGAGCCGACCGAGGTCGTGTCGCGGATCGAGCTCGTCGACGACGGGCCGGCCGGGTCGACGGCGCCGTAGCGGAAGGCGGCCCTCACCCCCCGACCCCCTCTCCCGATGCTGGGAGAGGAGGAGCGCCGCGAGGTGTCGGCACGCAATGGGACGGCCGCAGGACCATCCACAACCGTCCCTTTCCCAGGATCGGGAGAGGGACCGGCTGAGCGCCGCTCAGCCAGGGTGAGGGCCCGCAGGGGCGGAGAGGAGGTAAGGGCCCGCAGCGGCGAAAGCCCGGATCAGGCGCCGTCCGCCCGCGCGCGGCGCAGGCGCGACGGCCGCGGCCACGCGTCACCCAGCGCCAGGCCCGCCGTCGCCGTGAAGCCCCCGGCGTAGAGCGCCAGCCCCGCGGCCAGCGCCGCCTGCCCATACACCAGCGCCACCACCAGGCTGGCCCAGGCGTAGGCGGCCAGCGCGAGCTCGGCCCACAGCATGCGATCCACTCGGGGCCCCCCCGGCCCGCCGGCCGCGCTCGGCCGGTCGACGCCGACCGTGCCCGTCGTCCGATCGCCGGCCGGCGGCCCGGCCGGCAAGCCGTCGCCGGTCTTCGGCGTCCGCTCGAACACGCCCCGCCGACCGAACAACCCCTCCAACACCGCGACCGTGCCGGCGCACGACAGCCCGATGCCGAGCGCCATCAGCACGGGGTAGGCGACCAGCCGCCGCATCCGGCGCGGCCGGAGCACCGCCTGGGCGGCGGCGTTCATCGCCAGCGGGCAGAGCGGGACGAGCGCGAGGGCCGCCATGGCCGGCGGGAGGTGGGGGTGGTAGGCGGCCAGCAGCGGCGCGGCGAGCAGCAGCGCGAGCGTGACGGGGTGCGCGAAGTACCCGCACAGGTTGGTCAGCGCCTGGAGCCGCGCCGGCCAGGGGCGGTCGGCGCGCAGCAGGCGTGGCCCGAGCTTGCGGAGGACCTGGACGGTGCCCTTGGTCCAGCGCTGCTGCTGGCAGCGGAACGCGCGCATCGTGGCCGGCAGCTCGGCCGGCGCCACCACGTCCGGCAGCACCACGATCCGCCAGCCGGCCATCTGCGCCCGGTAGCTCAGGTCGACGTCCTCGGTCAGCGTGTCGGCCTGCCAGCCCCCCGCGTCGTCGATGGCGGCGCGCCGCCACACGCCGGCCGTGCCGTTGAAGTTCAGGAACAGCCCCCACCGGCTCAGCGCCGTCTGCTGCACCACGAAGTAGCCGTCGAGGCCGAGCGCCTGCGCCCGCGTGAGCCACGACGCGTCGCGGTTGAGGTGCCCCCACCGTGCCTGCACCGCCGCGACGCCCGGGCCGAGGTGGTCGAGGGTGTCGCGCAGGAAGCTCGGCGCCGGCACGAAGTCGGCGTCGAAGACCGCGATGGCGTCGCCGCGCGCGCGGGCCAGGCCGTGCGCCAGCGCGCCGGCCTTGAAGCCATGCCGGTCCGGCCGCCGGAGCACGGCGACGTCCACCCCGCGGGCGCGCCACGCCCGTACCGCGGCGTCGACCACCGCGCGCGTGCCGTCGGTGGAGTCGTCGAGGACCTGGATCTCGAGCCGGTCGCGCGGCCAGGTCAGGCGGCACGCGGCGTCGATGACCCGGGCGGCGACCGACGGTTCGTTGTAGAGCGGGATCTGGACCGTCACGCACGGCGGCTCCGCCGGCGGCGCGGGGAGCGGGCGTCGCGGACCCGACACGGCCCAGCCCAGCGTGAGGGCAAGCGTCCGGGCGGCGAAGCCGCCGAGCACCAGCAACCCGGCGGCGTACAGCAGCGTCAACAGGGCGGTGATCATCGTGGGGCAGGACCTTCGGGCACGGTTCGGCGGCGTCCCCCGGCCGCGGGCGGCTGCGGCGCCGCGCCGCGCTCCCCCGGGCGAACGGCGCGGGAGTATACCACAGGCCGCGAGTCCGGGCCGCTCCGCGCCCCGGGCAGGCGCATCGACATGGTCCAGGCGTTCGGACGACGCGGTCGCGCCACGGGATCTCGTCGTTGACGCCAGGTTTCGGTGCGGCTGCGTCGCCCCCACTTGCCACCGGCCGTCCCGGCTCCCATAATCGTCGGCGGCGGCCCACGCGGTCGCCGAGGACGGTCACGTACCGGACATCAGACACCCTGGCGGCGGCCCGGCCGGCCCGGCCCGACACCGCCGCCCACGAAAGCGAGGCTTGCGATGCGGCGATGGATGGCGGTCGGGCTGCTGGCGGTGGGCCTGCCGGCCCTGGCGGCGTGCGGCGGCGGCGCGGTGACGACCAGCGACGGCACGTCGGTGGCGGTGGACGCGCTGCCGGGCGAGAAGGCCCCCGGCGGCCTCGAGACCACGGCCAGCGGGCTCCAGACGGTGGTGCTGCGCGCCGGCGACGGGCCGCAGGCCGCCACCGGCCAGCGCGTGCAGGTGCGCTACGCCGGCTACCTCCTCGACGGCACCAAGTTCGACGCCACTGCCGAGGGCGGCGCGCCGTACACGTTCGTGCTCGGGCAGGGGGCCGTCATCGCGGGCTGGGAAGAGGCGGTGGCCATGATGAAGGTCGGCGAGAAGCGCAAGCTCGTCATCCCGCCGGCGCTGGGCTATGGGGCACAGGGATACCCCCCCGTCATCCCGGCCGATGCGACGCTGGTGTTCGACGTCGAGCTCGTCGGCGCCGAGTGACCTGACACGGCGAGCGAGACGAGGCCGCGGTCGCCCGCGGCCAGCCACAGGCGGCCGTCCCACATCGCCAGGCCGACGACGGCCAGCCCCCGGCCGGCAGCGCCGTCCAGCGGCGCCGGGGCCGCCGGCGGCGCCCAGGCGATCAGCCCGCCGCCGGCAAGCGCGGCG
>QEVT01000259.1 GCA_003576755.1 bacterium
CATCAAGGCCTCGACCGTCGTGCCGTAGCGCAGGGCGATGCGGAAGAGGTTGTCGCCGGGCTGGACGACCACGCTGCCGGCAGGCGAGGCCGGCTGGGCATGGGCGGGTCGCGGCACCCGGTCGGACACGGCCACGATCATGGCGGCGAGGGCAAGGCCGCGCGCGGCGATGCGAAGCATGGGGGAGTCACCTCACGGTCTTCGTGTAGCGAAGCAGCTACACCGAACGCGGATCGTCAACGACGGATCGAGCCAAGCAGGGCTCGCTTGTCGCCATTATAGGAATCGCCTGGCGGCCGCGTCAACGGCCTGACGCGGCGAATCCGTGCCGGTTAGCTTAAAGGCGCGGCGCGAAACCTAAAGATCCGCCCTCCGTGCGCGGCTGGCGCGGAGGATCCGCACCAGCCGCCGCAGCGTGAGCGGCTGGCCGACGAGGAGCAGCTGGGCGCGAAACAGCCCCGCGACGCCGCGCAGCGTCGCGGCCGCCGTGACCGCCAGGAGCGCGGCCGCGAGCACGAGCTGCCACATCGGCACCGGGTCGCCGGCCGCCAGGCGTGTCAGCATCACGACCGGGGCGGTGAGCGGGAACAGGCTGAGGCCGAGCGCGGCCGGGCCGTTGGGGTCGTCGACGATGAGCCCCATCAAGAGCAGCGGGACGAGCAGCGGGCTGTTGATGACGAAGGCCGCCTGCGCCGCCTCGCGGAGGTTCGGCACGAGGGCCCCGACGCCGGCCAGCAGGCTCGCGTAGACCAGGTAGCCCAGCCCGAAGTACACGAGGCCCCAGCCGACGATGGCCGGCGTGGGATGGAGCTCGGGCGCCAACCCGAACGCGGTGACGCCGCGGTCGGCCACGCCGAAGCTGCTGCCGAGCCACAGCGCGGCCTGGGCCAACCCGAGGACGCCGAGCCCCGCGATCTTGCCGGCGAAGAGTCGCGGCGCCTGGGTCGACGTCAGGATGATCTCCATCACGCGGTTTTCCTTCTCGTTGGTCAGCGCGCTGATGTTGTGGCTCGCGGCGCCAAACAGGGTCGTGTAGAAGGCGAGCGTGATGGCGTACGGCAGGACGAACGCCACCGGGCTGTCGTCGGTCCGGGGCCGATCGGGCGCCAGGGCGCGCTCGCGCACCGTGATCGGCCGCTCGACCCGCGCCGCCAGGTCCGCGTCGCCGCCCAGCAGGTTGACGCGGATGGCCCACGCAAGCCAGCTCGCGTGGTCGCCGCTGGCCAGCGCGTTGACGTCGTCGGACACGTACGCCACGATACCGCCGGCCACGACGTCGGGCGGCACCACGAAGTAGCCGATGATCGTGCGCCTCGCCTGCGCCGCGCGGGCGCCCGCCTCGTCGTCGAAGGCCAGGAGCCGGCCGGCGGGGACGGAACCGGGGAGCGTCTCGAGGAGCCCCGAACGGTCGACCACCCCGGCGGGCCGCGGCGGCGCGATGTCGCGCACGACGCCGCCGACCAGCCCCGGCGCGTCGCGGTTGACCCACGCGGCGACGCCGAGGAGGAGCCATGCCACGGCCGGCAGGCCGAGCGCCCCGAGGAGGAACGACGGCTGGCGCAGCCGCGTGCCGATCTCGTGGCGGGCGATCAGCCACACGTGCCGGCGCGCGGTGCCGTCGCGCTGGGCCGAAGCGCTCGAGCGCGGCCGCGATTCGGGGTCGCCCGACACGTCGTGCACGGGGCTCATGTGCGGCCGAGCACTTCGGCCCAGCGCACCCGCGCGCCCACGCGCAGGAGCCCCAGCCGGAAGGCACGGCCGGCGAGCCACACGGCCGCCGCCGCCGACAACGTCAGGAAGGCGGTGTGTCCGACCATCTGCCACGCCGGGATCTCGGTCGCCCCCGCGCGGAGGCTGATCGTCACCGGGGCGGTCAGCGGGAACAGCGTCAGGCCGATCGCCAACGGGCTGTCGGGGTGCGGCACGATCTGACCCGCGAACCAATAGGGCAGCATCACCGGCAGCGTGAAGATGCCGGTGATCTGGTTGGCCTCGCTGGCCTCCGCGACCGTGGCGCCCACGGCGACCATGAGGGCGGCGATCATCACGTAGGCCGGCAGCATCGTCGCGGCCATCGACGCGACGAGCCTGGGCTCGACGGCGACGGCGCCCAACCACGCGACGTGCGGCCGGGCGGCGGCGAGCCCGGCCAGGCCGAGGACCGACCAGATCCCGATCTGCGTCAGGCCGACGGCCGTGATCCCGGCGATCTTGCCCGCGATGAGCGTGCCGGGCGCGACCGACGTGGCCAGCACCTCGATGGTGCGGTTCTCCTTCTCCTCGACCACGGCGTGCATGAGGTAGCCGGCGGTGGCGAAGATGGCCGAGATGAACACGATGCCGACGAAGATCGGCAGGCCGACGTTGACGAGCGTCGACACCCACATCGGCTGGTCCCCGCCGCCGCGCGCGGGCGTGACGAACGTCACGCCGTCGGCCACGCGGCGCGCCGTGGCCGGCGGCAGGCCTGCAAGCCACGCGGCCCGCAGCCGAGCGTCGAACGACCGGCGGGCGCCTGCCGACGGTTGATCGTCGAGGTAGACCAGCGTGCCGGCGGCCGTGGCGCGGAAGTCGACGGGCAGCACATAGTAGCCCTGGATGTCGCCGGCCTCGAGCGCTGCGCGCGCCTCGGGCTCGCTGGCAAACGCGCGCACGGCGCCGGCAGCGCGCTCGCCGGGCCGAGCGTCCTCGACGGTGGGCGGGGCGGCGTCGGCGAGGAAGCCCGAAAGATCGACATAACCCACCGGCCGCGCATCCCGCTGCGCCACGGCGATCAGCCATGTGACGGCGGCGATCAGCACGAGGAACAGCGGCAGCCCGAGCAGGGTGGCGAGGAAGCGGCGCTGCAGCACGTGCCGGGCGTACTCGTAGCGGGCGACGCGCCAGAGCTTGCTCACTCGGGCGCCTCGCCGCCGACGACGCCGATGAAGATGTCCTCGAGCGTCGGCAGGGCGACCTCGAAGTACTCGATGCCGGCGTCGAGCGCCGCGAGCTCGCCGAGCAGCCTGTCGGGCGTCGCGCCCGGCGCCAGCGTCAGGGTCCACGTGCCGTGCTCGCGCTCGGCGGCCGCGATGCACGGGGTGGGCGGCAGGTCGCCGGCCAGACGCAGGCGAACGGCGGCGCGCCCGAAGCGCCGGCGGATGTCCGCGACCGGGCCGTACAGGACGCCGCGCCCGCGGTTGATCAGCAGGATGCGGTCGCACAGCTCGGACACGGTCTGCATCTGGTGCGACGACATGATGATGGTCGTGCCCTGCCGGCTGAGCGCACGCAGCCACTCCTTGACGGTCTGGGCGTTCACGGGGTCGAGCCCGCTGAACGGCTCGTCGACGATCACGAGGGCCGGCCGGTGGACGAGGGTGGCGACGAGCTGCGCCTTCTGCTGCATGCCCTTGCTGAGGTCCTTGACCTTCTTGTGTCGGTGCTCGGCGAGTCCGAGCTGCTCGAGGTGCTCGAGCACGCGCCGCCGCGACTCGGCGGGCGACAGCCCCTTCAAGGTGCCCAGGTAGGTCAGGCAGCGCTCGACCGTCACGTCGCGGTAGAGACCGCGCTCTTCGGGCATGTAGCCGATCCGGTCGCGGGCCGCGTCATCCATCGCGCCGCCGAGGACGGCGATGGTGCCGCTGTCCGGCCGGTACAGGTCGAGGATCAGTCGGATGGTGGTGGTCTTGCCGGCGCCGTTGGGTCCGAGCAGCCCGAAGATCTCGCCCGGTCCGACGGCGAACGTCACGTCGTCGACGGCGCGGGCCGGCCCGAACGCCTTGACCACGTGGTCGAGCCGGACGACGGGATCGGCCGGGACCGCTGCGCCGGACGCCGGCGGCATCTGCGCGTCAGGCGCCGGGGTCGGCATACTCACCCCGGTAGTCCGGCGGCAAGAGCGCCGCCAACGCGCGCATCACCGACTCGGTGAAGGCTTCGAGCTCGGCGCTGCGCGCCCGCGTCGGCGCGTCGGGGAAGACGACCGGCGCGCCGACGCGCACGGACACGCGACCGCGCCTCAGCCCGCGCAGGTCGCCGGGCAGGCGCTCCTGGCCCCAGGCGACCACCGGCACGACCGGCACGCCGGTCCGGCTGGCCAGGAGCGCGAGGCCGGGCTGTCCCTTGACGAGCGAGCCCGTGGGCGAGCGCTGGCCCTCGGGCGCGACCAGCAGCACCCCCCCCGCCTCGATCCACGCCAGCGACTCGGCGATGGCGCGGTGGTCGATGCGGTCGGGGTTCACGGAGATGACGCGCGTGACGGAGCGCAGGAACGGGCCGACCAACCAGTGCCGCGCCCAGGCCTCCGCCGCGATGCCGGCGGTCTGGTGCTGCATGGTGGTGAAGATCACGGGGATGTCGAGCAGGTGGAGGTGGTTGATGGCCATGATGTACGGGCCCGACGGCGGGTAGTGGTGCACGCCCGTGACGTCGAGCCGGGCCGTGACGCGGAGCATCCCGTGGATCAAGACGCGCAGGTTGCGGAAGACGGGGTTGGGTCGATCGGTGGTCATGGGGTCGGCATCGGGCGACGGCACGGCGGCCGCGCGGTGCGGCGCGTCGGACGCCGCGACGCGCGACGTCGTCCCGTCGCCCGTGATTATACGTACGGCCTTGCATTCCCGAGCCTCGTGTGGCATGCATGTGGCCGACGCCCGCCCGGCGGCGGGACCCATCACTTCCGTGTCCGGAGGCCCCCGACATGCACGACCTCTTCAACCCGGTCCCACGCTTCCCGAGCTTCGAGGCGCTGGTCGCCGCCATGCAGGCCTGGACCGACGACCCCCTGGCCGCGGCGCGGACGAACGTCGTCATCTTCCGCGGCAATCCCGCCGCGCGGCTGATGCTGATCGGCGAGGCGCCGGGCGCCGAGGAGGACATCCAGCGCAAGCCGTTCGTCGGCCCCAGCGGGCAGCTGCTCGACCAGATCCTCCGCAGCGTCGACCTCGATCCGGCGACCGACGTCATCGTGACCAACGCGGTCTTCCGCCGCCCCCCCAACAACCGGGTGCCGACGCCGGAGGAGATCGCGTGGTACCGGCCGTTCCTGCTCGAGATCATCCGGCTGGTGGATCCGGCCATCATCCTCCTGGTCGGCGCCGTGGCGCTGCGCTCGGTGCTGGACGAGAAGCGGGGCATCACCCAGGTCCGCGGCGGGTGGATGGACTGGAACGGACGGCACGTCATGGCGATCTTCCACCCGGCGTACCTGCTGCGCAACCCCTCGCGCGAGCCGGGCTCCCCCAAGGCTCTGACG
>QEVT01000260.1 GCA_003576755.1 bacterium
GATCACGTGCGGCGTGGGCGTCGCCGTGACCGTCGGCGTCGCGGTCGGCGCCGCCGTGTCCGTCGCCGTCGGCGTTTCCGTCGCCGTGGCTGTCGCCGTGGCGGTGGCCGTCGCGGCGGCGGTCGCCGTGTCGGTCGGCGTGGCCGTCGGCGGCAGCTCGCCGCACAGCACCTCGACGTCGCCCAGCCCGTTCGCCTTGCCGAAGTTCGTGCGCCCGTTGTCGCCGACGTAGAGCGTCTCGCGGCGCGTGTCGCCGCCCGACGCGAGGTCGAACCAGATCGCGCCGCCCGAGTGGATCACCCACGGCGACACCGACATGTTGATGACCGCGTTCGCGCCCCACACGCGGGCCAATCCCCCGAAGCCCGTGTCGAGGTGGAAGCCGCCCGTCGCGTTCATCCCCCCGCCCGCGTCCTCGAAGAAGAACTCCGGCCATGGCTCCACCGCCCACTGCTCGCCCTGCCGCTGGGCCCGCAGGATGTCGCCGAACGGATGGCCGCTGCGCTCGCCGGCCGGCAGGTTGCGGTTGCGGTCGTAGAGCGCCATGTCGCCGATCCGATCGCGCAGGCCGAGGATCATGTCGCCCTGGCCGTCGAACTCGATGTCGGTGATCATCGGCATCGGGTAGATGTAGGCGTGGTCGTGCGTGCCGCGCGGCGCGACGGACGTCGTCGTGTCGCGCCACGGCAGCCAGTCCGCCTCGATCCGCGGCGGGATCAGGCCCCGGTAGTAGTGCAGCGGGAAGTCGAGGACGGCGCGCATGTTGGCGCCGTCGAGGTCGGACGCGTAGACGTAGGCCTGCAGGTCGCGGTGGTCGCGGCTCGGCGCGCCTTCCGAGGCGTCGCGGACCACGGCGTGGTAGAGCTGCCCGCGCCATACCTTCAGGCCGAACGGGCGCGCCTCGTCGGGCGCCCACCACATGCGGGCCGCGCCGTGCTCGATGGTGCCGAGCAGGGTCTTGTCCGCCACCCGATAGCGGAGGATCCGGCGCGTCCTGAGGTTGGTGACGAAGAGCGTCTCGCCGGCCTCGTCGAGGTCGATGTCGCCCAGGCTGGTCTTGCCGACGTGGGCGGTCGCAATCCGGTCGAAGATGTAGTTCTGCGTCGGGTCGTGGAGGTCGGTGCCGGCGTCGGGGACGTCGAGCCACGGCTCGACGACGCCGGTCGCCAGGTCCAGCCGGTAGACCATCCCCGGGCCGCCCGGGCCGTACGGCGCGCCGCGCTTGTGGTAGGCCGCCACGTACACGTGGCGGTGCCGGGCATCGTACGCCAGACCGTACGTGGCGCCGATGTCGCTGTAACGCGCCAGCGTGACGTGGCCCCGGTCGTCGCGCGTGTCGTTGAACGCGACGAGCGCCGGCTCGGCCTGCCGCGCGCCGAGCGCGAACGCGGAGGTCACGAAGTAGGGGTTGTCGCCCCGGCACGCGTCGTCGAAGCGGTCGAGGGGGAGCGGCGCCTGGGCGCCGGCCGGCGCGGCCGCCCGGAACCCCATCGCCACCAGGCAGGCCACGCCCACGACGCCCGCGAACCCGAACACGAAACCTCGGCGCACCATCGGCTCCCCCTTCCCCGCTGCCCGCTCGGACGCATCCCGCCCTTCCCGCCGCATGCTTCACCGGCGCGGCGAGGGCGCCACGGCACGGCCCGCGCACCGTCCAGGACGGCCGTGCCTGTCGGAGTGTAGACCGCACGCCACCGACCGTCAACCGAGGTCCGGGGCGAACGCACGCTCGCCCGGCCGCGCGCGGCGGTGCGAGACGGCCCCCGAGACCGCGGGCTTCCAGCCCGCCCGGTTTCGCAACGGCCCACCGCCTGGCGGGCTGGAAGCCCGTGCTCCCAGGCTACTGCAGCGCGCTCGCCCCAACCGACGTCTGGCCCGATCCGCGGCGCGGCCGTATAATACGGCGTCCCTGCCCGGGCCCAGACCCCTGCCGGACCAGCGAGAGGAGGCGGTTGGTGCAGCGTCGGTGGCGCGTCGTCGGCGGCTTGTCGAGTGTCGTCGTGGTCAGCAGCATCGTGTGGCCGTCGTCGAGCGGCGGCCTCTCCCAGCCCGTGCACGCCGACGGGTCGGCGATCTACGTGCCGCTGGTCGTGCGGGCGTTCGCCGGCCCGTTCCCCGCGGCGCCGACGGCGGTCCCCGCCACCCGGACGCCGACGACGACCCCCACGCCGACCGACACCCCGACACCCGAGGCGACCGCGACGCCGACCCTCAGCCCCACGCCGTCGGACACGCCGACGCCCGAGCCGACGCCCACCCCCAAGCTGCCGCCGTGGCATGCGCGGGTCAACCACCACCGCGCGCTGGCCCGCCTGAACTCCGTCGCCGACAACCCCGTGTGGGGCCGCGGCGGCGAGCTGCACGCCAGGTACATGGTCAAGACCGGCCAGGCCGGGCACACCGAGAACCGCTCGAGCCCGTGGTTCACGCAGGAAGGGCTCGAGGCGGCGCAGAACGGCAACGTGTTCGTCAGCTCGAACATCGACACCCCGAGCGAGGCCGCGGTGGACGCGTGGATGACGGGCCCGTTCCACCAGGTGGCCGTGCTCGACCCGAAGCTCCAGGTCAGCGCGTTCGGCGAGTACCGCGAAAACATCGGGTCGTGGCACTACGGCGCCACGCTCGACGTGCTGCGCGGCCGCGACGGGGTGTCGCCGGGCACGCGCTTCCCCGTGCGCTACCCCGAGGACGGCACGGTGATGCCGATCCTGGCCTACGACGGCGGCGAGTTCCCCGACCCGCTGACGAGCTGCACCGGCTACGCCACCCCGACCGGGCCGCCGCTCGTCCTGATGCTCGGCGCCGGCGACGTCAAGCCGAGCGTGACCAAGACCAGCTTCAAGGACGCCGGCGGCACCGAGCTGACGCACTGCTGGTTCGACGAGACGACGTACAAGAACCCGAACAAGGGGCTGCAGGACCTCGGCCGCGGCGGCCTGGGCATGCGCAGCGCGGTCATCCTCATGCCCAAGGCCCCGCTGACGGCCGGCGCGCGCTACACGGTCTCGATCACCGCCAACGGCCGGGCCAACACGTGGTCGTTCACCGCGGGCGGCGGGCGGCGGCTCGACCAGCGGGAGGCCGACCACCGGCTGGGCGGCGCGCCGGCGACGGCGGGGCGGTGACGCCGGTCCTCGTCACCGATCTCCTCGACCCCCGCATCGACGCGTTCCGCGACGTGCGCGACAGGGACCTCCGGCGCACCGGGGACCTGTTCATGGCCGAGAGCGAGATGGTGCTGCGGCAGCTCCTGAAGACGCCGGAGCGGATCCACGCCGTCCTCGTCACGCCCGCCAAGCTGGCGCGCCTGGCGCCGGAGCTGGCCGGCCTGCCGCCCTCGACGCCGGTCTACGTCGCCGACAAGGCGCTGGCCGAGGCGATCAGCGGCTACAAGATCCACCGCGGGGTGCTGGCGACGTGCCATCGCCCCCCGGCCGCGGACCTGACGCTCGACCGGGCGCTGGGACACCTGCGCGGCCGCGGCCGGCTGACGCTCGTCGTGGCCGAGCGGCTGTTCGACGTCGACAACGTCGGCGCGCTGTTCCGCAACGCCGCCGCCTTCGGGGCCGACGGCGTCGTGCTGGACCGCCACTGCTGCGACCCGCTGTACCGCAAGGCCATCCGCACGTCGATCGGCCACGTCCTCTCGCTGCCCTACGCGATCGGCGACGACTGGCCCGCCGACCTCGCCCGGCTGAAGGCCGAGTGGGGCGTGACGCTCGTCGGCGCCGAGCTGGCGCCGGGCGCGGTGCCGATCTGGGACCTGCCGCGGGTGGATCGGCTGGCGTTCGTCTTCGGCTCGGAAGACACCGGCGTCCTGCCGGAGACGCTGGCGCTGTGCGACGCGGTCGCCGAGATCCCGATGGCCCGCGGCGCGTCGCTCAACGTGGGGGTGGCGTCGGCGGTGTGCCTGTACGAGCGGGGGCGGGGGACCGACGCCCGCAGCCGATGATCACGACAGCAGGTGGTCCAGGTACGTCTCGCGGTTGACGAGCTGGGCGGTGGCATCCGGATATGCCGTCGCGAACGCCCCCGGCACGCGCCATCGCGTGGTCGCCCACTTGCACTCGAAGCCTGCCAGGCGCCCCTCGGCTTCCTCGATCAAGTCGATCTCAGCGCCATCGTACGTCCGCCAGAAGTAGGTGTTCACGTGGCGGCGCCGGTTGTGGTTGCGCTTGACCCGCTCGCTGATGAAGTAGTTCTCCCACAGCGCGCCGGCGTCGGAGCGCAACTCCAGCGGGTTGAAGTTGTTGATCACGGCGTTGCGCACGCCCAGGTCGTTGAAGTAGATCTTGCGCAGCTTTGCCAGTTCCTTGCGTAGGTTGCGGCTGAACGGCGGCAGGTGGAAGATGATGTAGGCCTGCTCGAGCAGCGAGACGTAGCGCTGGATGGTGGCCCGGTCGAGGCCGATGAGCTGCGCCAGCTCGTTGTAGGAGACCTCGCCGCCGATCTGCAGCACCAGCGCCTGCAGAAGCCGGCGCAGCTGGTCGGGATTCCGGACCGTCTGATACTCGAGCACGTCCCGGTACAGGTAGCTGTGCGCGATCTCCAGGATCGCCGCAGCCGGGTCGTCGGCGGTGAGCACGCCGGGATAGGTTCCGTACCGCAGCCGCCGCTCCAGCCGCCGCATGGTCTCCAACCGCGTCTCTCGGCTGGAGAGCTCCAGGACCGCCATCGGGAAGAGGTGAAACTCCACCTTGCGCCCGGTCAACGGCTCGGTGATGGTGTTCGACAGATCGAACGACGACGATCCGGTGGCGATGACCTGCACGTCCGGGGCGTTGTCGACGAACAGCTTCAGCGTCAGACCGATGTTGCGGACACGCTGCGCCTCGTCGATCGCCACCAGGGTGTTTCGCCCCACCAACGCCCGCAGCTCGGTGGACGTGCGGTCGGACAGCGCGGTGCGAATGTCCGGCTCGTCGCAGTTGAGGTAAAGCGCACCCGAAGGGTGGCGAGTCAAGCCGATCCAATCCGCCGCCGCGCACCGCCCGGCCCCAGGATTCGGAGAGACGCGCGACCGCCCGCCGACAGGTGCCGCGCTGTCGCCGGCCCTGACGGCGTGACAGAACGTTCGTTCCGTTTCGGCGCTGAGGCTGCCCGGGCGGCGGGTGGCAGATCCTGGGAGCGCCGGCTTCCAGCCGGCAAGA
>QEVT01000261.1 GCA_003576755.1 bacterium
GACGCCGGGCGCGACCCGCACGCCCACGCCGCGGCCCACGGCGGTGATCCCGACCCTGACCGCGCGCCCCTCGCGGACGCCGACGCCGACCGACACGCTGGCGCCGCCCCCGACCGACCCGCCGACGGCCACGCCCCCCCCGACACGCACGCCGGGCCCGGGCGACGTCTGCGGCGCGGTGGTCGAGCAGCGGTCGCGCCGGCCGCTCGGGCGGGTGCGGGTGTGGCTGTACCGCAGCGAGGAGCCGCTGGGCGTCACGCGCACGGTCGACAACGGCACGTTCTGCTTCCTGGCCCTGCCGCACGGGCGCTACGACGTCCGTGCCGAGCGGACCGGCTGCACCACCCTGCAGCATCCGGTCGACGTGGTGGGCGGGATGCGCTACCTCGACCTCGAGATGACGTGCCGCCGCTTCCAGGCGCACCTGCCGCTGGCGGTCAAGCGCAAGCGGGTCCGCTGACCGCCCGTTCCCGCTCATTTGTGCTATCGTATGCGGCCGCCCGGCCGGGCGTGTCGCCCGGCCGGGCGCGCCCCCCCCTCCCGACCGAACGAGGAGCAGCAGCCTCCCCATGGCGCACGAGCACATCGTCGTCCGCGGCGCACGCGAGCACAACCTCAAGAACATCGACGTCCGGATCCCGCGCGACAAGCTGGTCATCATCACCGGTCTCTCCGGCAGCGGCAAGAGCTCGCTGGCGTTCGACACGATCTACGCCGAGGGTCAGCGCCGTTATGTCGAAAGCCTGAGCGCATACGCCCGGCAGTTCCTCGGGCAGATGGAGAAGCCCGACGTCGACCAGATCGAGGGCCTGTCGCCGGCGATCTCGATCGACCAGAAGGGCGTCAGCCACAACCCGCGCTCCACCGTCGGCACCGTCACCGAGATCTACGACTACCTGCGCCTCCTGTACGCCCGCATCGGCACGCCCCATTGCCCGAGCTGCGGGCAGGTCATCGCCCGGCAGTCGGTCGACCAGATCGTCGACGCGGTCATGGCGCTGCCCGACGGCAGCCGCATCCTCGTCCTCGCCCCGCTGGTCCGCGGCCGCAAGGGGACGCACGAGCGCGTGTTCGAAGACCTGCGCAAGGCGGGCTTCGCGCGCGTGCGGGTCGACGGCGAGGTGCGCGACATCGACGACGCGGTCGAGCTCGACCGCTACCGCAACCACACCATCGAGGCCGTCGTCGACCGGCTCGTGGTGCGGCACGGCGAGGGCGGGCTGGACCGCACGCGGCTGGCCGACTCCACCGAGACCGCGCTGTCGCTGGGCGGCGGGCTCTTGACCACCCTGGTCCTCGGCCACGACGGGGCACCCGACGAGGAGCGTCTCTTCAGCCAGCACTTCGCCTGCCCGGACTGCGGCATCAGCCTGCCGGAGATCGAGCCGCGGTCGTTCTCGTTCAACTCGCCGCACGGCGCGTGCCCCGAGTGCCAAGGGCTCGGGACGATGCAGCAGGTCGACCCGGCCCTCGTGGTGCCCAACCCCGACCGGTCGATCCGCGAGGGCGCCATCGCGCCGTGGTCCAAGACCCCCAACGACCTCGGCTACTACATGCAGATCCTGGCGGCCGTCGGCGAGCTGCACGGGTTCGCGCTCGACGTCCCGTGGCGCGACCTCCCGGAAGCGGCGCGCCAGATCGTCCTGGGCGGGCTCGGCGACGCGCGCATCACCGTGCAGTACCGTTCCCGCAACGGGCACCGCCGGAGCTACGAGACGACCTACGAGGGCGTCGTCGCCAACCTCGAGCGGCGGCATGCCGGGACCGACTCGGAGTACATGCGCGCCGAGATCGAGAAGTTCATGGCCACGCGCCCGTGCCCGAAGTGCGGCGGCGACCGGCTGCGGCCCGAGATGCTGGCGGTCACCGTCGGCAACCGCTCGATCGTCGACGTGTCGCGCATGCCGATCCACACGCTGCAGGCCTGGGTCCACGCGCTGCACCACGGCCCGGTGGTGCCGACCAACGGTCGGCTCGACACCGATCGGGCGCGCCCGACGGGGCGGCTTACGCCGCGCGAGGCCTTGATCGCGGCCGAGATCCTGAAGGAGATCGGCGAGCGTACGGGCTTCCTCGTCGACGTCGGGCTGGACTACCTGACGCTCGACCGGCGGGCCGCGACGCTGTCGGGCGGCGAGGCCCAGCGCATCCGCCTGGCGACGCAGATCGGCAGCCAGCTCATGGGCGTGCTGTACATCCTCGACGAACCGTCGATCGGGCTGCACCAGCGCGACAACGCGCGCCTCATCCGGACGCTCCTGAACCTGCGCGACGTCGGCAACACGGTCATCGTCGTCGAGCACGACGAGGAGATGATGCGCTCGGCGGACTGGATCGTCGACCTCGGCCCGGGCGCCGGTGCGCACGGCGGCATGGTCGTCGCCGAGGGGCCGGTGGCGGCGATCGAGGCGCATCCCGACTCGCTGACCGGCGGCTTCCTCAGCGGCCGGCTGCACATCCCGGTGCCGGCCACCCGCCGGCGCGGCAACGGCAAGACGCTCGGCGTGGTGGGCGCGCGCGCCAACAACCTCAAGGGCGTCGACGTCTCGGTCCCGCTGGGCACGCTGACGGTGGTCACGGGCGTATCGGGCTCGGGCAAGAGCTCGCTGGTGCTCGACGTGCTCTACGCCCGCCTGGCGCAGCTCGTCGGCGGCGCCCGGACGCCGGTCGGCGACCACGACAGGATCACGGGCTGGCAGGCGCTCGACAAGGTCATCGACATCGACCAGAGCCCGATCGGCCGCACGCCGCGCTCCAACCCGGCCACCTACACCAACCTGTTCACGCCGATCCGCGACCTCTTCGCCTCGCTGCCGGAGGCCAAGCTGCGCGGCTACAAGCCGGGGCGGTTCTCGTTCAACGTGCGCGGCGGGCGGTGCGAGGCGTGCGCGGGCGACGGGATCCTCAAGATCGAGATGCAGTTCCTGCCGGACGTCTACGTGCCGTGCGAGGTGTGCCACGGCGCACGCTACAACCGCGAGACGCTGCAGATCCTCTACAAGGAGAAGTCGATCGCCGACGTGCTCGAGATGCCGGTGAGCGAGGCGCTGGCGTTCTTCCACGCGCTGCCGGCCCTGCGCCGCAAGCTCGAGACGCTCGAGGCGGTGGGCCTGGGCTACGTCAAGCTCGGCCAGCCGGCGCCGACGCTGTCGGGCGGCGAGGCGCAGCGCGTGAAGCTCTCGCGCGAGCTGTCGCGCGTGGCCACGGGCAACACGCTGTACATCCTCGACGAGCCGACGACCGGGCTGCACTTCGCCGACGTCGAGAAGCTCCTGTCGGTGCTCCAGGCGCTGGTCGACGCCGGCAACACGGTGCTGGTGATCGAGCACAACCTCGACATCATCAAGGCGGCGGACTGGGTGATCGACCTCGGCCCGGAGGGCGGCGCGCGGGGCGGCACGCTGGTGGCGGAGGGCACGCCCGAGGCGATCGCCGCGTGCGCGGCGTCGCACACCGGGGCGTACCTGGCCAAGGTGCTCGCCGCCAAGTGGACGCCGGAGGCGGTGCGCTGAGCCGAGAGAGGCCGGGCACGCGGTCAACGGGCCTGCGCACGACCGCGTGGCCGTCGGGGCTCGCCGATGCTCACACCCCCCGCCACGCCACATGGGCCGGCGGCGGCGACGGCGAGACGGGGGTGGGAGGGAGCGACATCGGGGAGGGGGGGACCCGTTCAGCCATGCGTCACCCCCCTGCCAAACGCGTGCAGGGCAGGTTTCAAACCTGCCCCTACCGTGTCCGGGTCATTGTCGGCAGCGTCCGCGGCGTCATCGGCGCATCTGCTCAGCCCGGCCCGACACCGCCGGCCAGGGCTGAACGGGTGCGGGGCGGGTAGCCGCGGACCCCCGCAAGGTGGCACCCGGCCGCGGACTGTGGCAAACTGACGCGCACACGTCGCCCGACCTCCCGGTGCATCCCATCGCCCGCACCCGACGTCCCCAACGCAAGGAGCACGCCATGTCGCACCGTCGCCGAATCTCCGCCGCGCTCGCGGCCCTCGCCGTCGCCGCGATCGGCCTCACGCTGGCCGCGTGCGGCGGCGAAGAGACGCCGACGGCGATCCCCGCGGCGCTGCGCCCCAAGCCGGCGACCGCCGCGCCGCTGCCCAGCGACACGCCCGTGCCGACCGACACCCCGGTGCCGACCGACACGCCCAACCCGGCCACGCTCGAGGCCCGGCAGGCGCAGCTCCCGGCCGGCGACGCGGTCGTCGTCCAGTTCGCGCGGATCGAGAACGTGCCGTGGGAGCCCGCGATCCTCGGCCAGATGACGCCCAACTTCTCGCTGCAGGCCAACGGCTACGCGGTGTACCGCTTCGACGGCGGGTCGAGCGCCGACGGCTGGTACCAGACGATCATCACCCCCACGCTCGTCCAGGACTTCGTGCAGAAGCTGGCCGACGACGTCCGGGTCATCGACATGGCCAAGCAGGCCGAGGCCCCCGAGATCCGGTTCGAGACCAACGCCGACGGCAGCCCGGCCGGCACGCGGGCGTACGGCGTGATCTACGTCAAGACCGCGGCCGCGGAGGGGCGGCTCATCCTGACGCAGGAAGAGATCGAGAACCCCAAGGGCCCCAACGCCGCCCGCCTCAAGACGCTGCACGAGATGATCCAGGCGCTCGAGTTCTGGCGCCGGACGACCGAGCAGGCCGTGGCCCCGGAGGTCAAGCAGTTCGTCGCCGCGCAGCTCGGCTGGTGGGTGGACCCGCGCGTGCCGTACACGCCGGCGGAGGCCCTGGCCTTCGGGACGCGGGCGCGGAGCTGGCTGCCGGCCGACGTGCCGGTGCTCGCCTGGCCGCTCGCCATGGACCCGGCCGAGGCCTTCGACGCCGACTTCGGCGGCACGCCCGCCGAGGTGACCGTGCCGGCGGAGGACGTGCCGGGCCTGGTCCGCACGGTCCGCGCGCAGCCGCCCGGCTACTGGGGCCCGCTGTGGCGGACGGCCGACGGGCAGCGCTACCTCGTCGGCGTGCGGCCGGCCATCCCGGGCGCCAACCACGTCGTCCTCGACGACTACACCTACGTGGTGCCCAAGCGCTCGATCGCGGCGCCGGAGGACCGCGAGGCGGCGGCGACGCCGGCGGCGGCCGCGACGGCCGCGCCCTGATCGCGTGGACCGCGCCGCGGCGCCGGCCGGCGCGCC
>QEVT01000262.1 GCA_003576755.1 bacterium
GCGTCGCGCGCGACCCGTCCGCCGAAGACCAGGGCCTCGAGCAGCGAGTTGCTGGCCAGCCGGTTGGCCCCGTGCGCGCCGGTGGCCGCGACCTCGCCGCACGCCCACAGCCCGGCGAGCGACGCGCGGCCCCACGCATCGACCGCGACGCCGCCCATGTGGTAGTGCGCCGCCGGCACCACCGGCAGCAGCGACCGGCGCGGGTCGATGCCGTGGCGCCGGCACGCGGCGAACACCGTGGGGAACCGGTCGGCGAACGCCTCGGCGGCGGCGACGCCGCGGGCGTCGAGGAACGCCTGCCGGCCGCCGGCGAGCTCGCGCCAGATCGCCCGGGCCACGACGTCGCGCGGCGCGAGCTCACCCGCCGGGTGCACGTCGGCCATGAAGCGTCGGCCGGCGTCGTCGACGAGGCGCGCGCCCTCGCCGCGTAGGGCCTCGGTCAGCAGCGGCAGCGGGTCGGTGTCGACGGCCAGCGCCGTCGGGTGGAACTGGACGAACTCGAGGTCCGCCAGCCGCACGCCGGCGCGGGCCGCCATGGCCAGCCCGTCGCCGGTGACCTCCGGCGGGTTGGTCGTGAACCGGTAGAGCTGTCCGCAACCGCCGGTGGCCACGACGACGGCATCGGCGGCGTGCACCACGGCGCGGCCGTCGGCGTGCACCGCCCGGACCCCGGCCACCCGACCGCCACGGACCACGACATCCCACGCGAACGCGCGCGTGAACACCGTGACGTGCGGCGCGGCATGCAGCGCAGCCATCAGCGCCCGCACGATCTCGGCGCCGGTGGCGTCGCCGTGCGCGTGGAGGATGCGGCGCGTGCCGTGGGCGGCCTCGCGTCCCAGCGCCAGCCGGCCGTCCGCGCCGCGGTCGAACCGCGCGCCGAGCGCGATCAGGCGCGCCACGGCCGGCGGACCGCCCCGAGTGAGGACGGCCACCACATCGGGATCGTTGAGGCCGCCCCCGACCGCGAGGGTGTCGGCCGCGTGCCGCTCGGGCGAGTCACCCGGCCCCACCGCCGCGGCGAGCCCGCCCTGGGCCCATCGGCTCGACCCCCCGACGTCCCAGTCGGTCTTGGTCAACACGTGCACCCGGCACCCGTCCGGCAGCGCGAGCGCCGCGCTCATGCCGGCGATGCCGGTGCCGACGACGACGACGTCCGCCGCGATGGGAGGAGAAGCTCGGAACATCACAACCGGCTGACAGAGGAGGCGGCACGGTCCGCCCGGCGCGGCGCGCCGGGGCGCGGCCCGCCCGCGGGGGCACGGCAGTTTACACGACGGCGTGCGCGGCGCGCAAACGGCCGATGCTACCATTGGGTCGCGACCGGGCAGTCACCGCCCGCACGCCCCCGGAGGCAGCGCCTTGGCCGATCCCGCCATCCAGACCCACGGCCTCGTCAAGCGGTTCGGCGACCTGACCGCGGTCGACGGGCTCGACCTCACGGTGCCCGCCGGCACGATGTACGGCTTCCTCGGCCCCAACGGCGCCGGCAAGACCACCACCCTCAAGATGCTGACCGGCCTGCTGCGCCCCACCGCCGGCCGGGCGACGGTGGCCGGCTTCGACGTGGCGGCGCAGCCGCTGGAGGTCAAGCGCCGGATCGGGGTGGTGCCGGAGTCGCTCGGGCTCTACGACCGCTTGACCGGCCACGAGTACCTCGAGCTCGTCGGGCGCCTGCACGGGCTCGACGCCGCGACCGTGCAGGACCGGCGGGCGCGGCTGCTCGACCGGCTGGAGCTGGCCGAGAAGGCGGGCACGCTCACCGTGGATTACTCCGGCGGCATGAAGAAGAAGCTCGCCCTGGCGGGAGCCCTCCTGCCGGACCCGCAGGTGCTGTTCCTCGACGAGCCGTTCGAAGGGGTCGACGCCGTGTCGGCGCGCACCGTCAAGGACATGCTCCGCACCCTCGTCGACCGCCGGGGCGTCACGGTGTTCTTCTCGACGCACATCATGGAGCTGGTCGAGAAGCTGTGCGACACCGTCGCCATCATCGACCACGGCCGCCTGATCGCATCCGGCAGCCTCGCCGACCTGCGGCGCATGGCCACGGCCGACGCCGCCGCGTCGCTCGAGGACGTGTTCCTGACGCTCGTCGACGCCGCACCGCGCACCGCCGCCGACCTGGATTGGCTGGCCGGCGCGTGAGGACGGCCGGCAACCTGGGCGGCCTGCGCGCCGAGCTGCGCACGCTGGCGTGGCTCCAGCGCCGGCTGCTCGTCAACGGGCTGCGGAGCGGCAGCCGGCGCGAGATCGGGCGTGTGGCGGGGCTGGCGCTCCTTGTGGCCATCAGCGTCCCGTATATCCTGTTCCTCGGCGGTGGCCTGCTCATCGCGCTCCGCACGCTGCCGCCCGAGCGGAGCACGCCGCTCCTGGCCAGCGCGTTCACCTTCCTGTCGCTGATGTGGGCGGTCTCGCCGATGGCCAACCAGCAGCTCCTCGAGGCCCCGAGCCTGCGCCGGCTCCTGCCGCACCCCATCAGCCTGCGCGGGCTCGTGATCGGCGGGCTGGCGACCAGCGCGGCGAGCTTCATCGCCATCGTCACGCTGCCGTTCCTGGCGGCGGTGCTGGCCGGGGCGGCGCGCGGCCCCGGGTCGGCGGCGCAGATCGCCGTGGCGGGCGGGCTGTGCCTGGCCATGCTGGTGGCGCTCAAGGCCGTGGTGCTCGACGTGCTCGATCTGGCGGCCGAGGACCGCCGCCTGCGGCAAGCCGTCACCGCGGGCATCGGCCTCGTGTTCTTCGGGTTCGTGATGAGCCAGATGGGCTTGAGCGACTTCGGCCGCACCGAGTCCACGCCGTTCTTCGACCGCATGACCGGCAGCGCCTACCTGTTGTGGCTTCCGCCCGGCTGGTTTGCCGGCGCCGTGGGCGCCGCCATGACCGGCGACGCCGGGGGCTGGGCGCTGCGCTGCGCCCTGCTGGCAGCCGCGGCGGGGGCCGGAGCCTGGCTGCACGGCCGGCTGCAGGCGCGCCTGTACTTCGGCGACGCGTGGCACACCCGGGGCGCGGCGGCCGCGGCGGAGCGCCCGCTGCGTGAGCGCCGGCGCCTGCCCGGCCTGTCCGCGGGCGACAGCCGGGCGCTGCGGGCATTGGTGCGCAAAGACTGGTTGAACCTGCGCCGGAGCCCGCTGACCTCGCGCGTCGCCTTCCTGCCGGTCATGTTCGGCCTGATGGCGTTCTTCGGCACGCGCAACCTCGCGCCGCCGCCGGCGGCGGTGGGCCTCGTGGTCGGCGGCGCCGGCGCGTTCATCACCACGGCGTTCGCCGTCAACGGGCTGGCGCTCCTCGACCATCGCGGGCTCGGGTCGCTGCTCCTCACCCCGGTGCGCCGCAAGCTCGTGCTCGCGGCGCAGGGCGTGCTGTTCGTCGCCGTCGCCACGCTCTTCGCCGCCACCGCCGGCGCCGGCGCCGCCCTGGCCTCCGGCGGGCCCGAGGCGGTGGTGGCGGCCGTGGCCGCGACCGCCGTGTTCCAGCTTGCGTTCGCCGGCCTGGGGCACCTCGGCAGCGTCTACTTCGCGCACTACGTCGACATCGAGCGCGGCCAGGCGGAGGCCAGCGGGACGGCCTTCGCCGGCACGTTCGTCATCCTGGTCGGCGTGCCGATCGTGGCGGCGCCCATCGGCGCCGGCCTGGCGGCGTGCTGGGTGTGGGCGCCGCGCTGGCTGCCGCTGGCGCTGCTCGCCGCCATGGCCTACGCGGCCGTGGTCTACGCCGGCCTCTTGGCCTGGGCGACGCACGCGCTGTCGGCGCGCGAGGACCGGCTCTACGCCGAGATCGTCGAGGGTCGCTGACGGTGCGCCCGGCTCGGGGTAACGCGGGCGGTCCGCGGCGCGTTGTCTTGGCGCGGGCCGGCCCCGCCGTGCGGCCCGACCACCGTCATCCGGCTCCACCTCCGAGGTCACGCATCCGCATGAAGGGTTGGCTCATCCCCGCCGCCGCGGCCCTGGCCGCCGCCGGCGCCGTGCTCCACGCCGGAGCGCCCCGCGCCGCCGCACAGCGCCCCGACGCCATCGCGTTCGTCGACATCGTCGGCGGCAGCCAGGCCGAGCTGTTCACCATCCGCCCCGACGGTGCCGCGCGCCTGCAGCACACCGCCAGCGACGGCATCGTCGAGGCCGGCCCGAGCTGGGCGCCCGACAACCGGCGCCTCGCCTTCTCGGCGCGCGTCGACGCCAACCGCTGGGGGCTCAACGTGCTCGACACCGTCACCGGCGACGTCGCGGCCATCACCCAGGGCCCGCAGGATCTCGACCCTGCGTGGTCGCCCGACGGCCGCCTGATCGCGTTCGCCGCCCACTTCGGCGGCGCCGGCGAGGTCACCGCGTCGTCGCTGTCGCTGACGCCGCCCGACGGCATCGGGGCGCGGCCGCTGATCCTGCTCGAGGGCGGCGAGGCGGTGATCCGCCACCCCGCGTGGGCGCCGGACGGCCGGCGCATCGCGTTCGCCGTGACGTCGCGGCAGCGCGAGGGCGACCTCTACGCCATCGGCGCCGACGGGTCGGATCCGCGCCTGCTCCTGTCGCACCCCGGCTGGGACGACGTCGACCCCGCCTGGTCGCCCGACGGGGCCCGCCTGGCGTTTGCGTCGGGGCCGTGGTCGCCGGCCGGCACGCGGCACGCCATCTGGCTGCTGGACCTGGCGACCGGCGTCGCGGGGACCGTCGCCGTCGACCCCGCGCGCGACCTGCGCCGGCCGGCGTGGTCGCCCGACGGGCGCACGCTCGTCTTCGACGCCGCGGCGCCCGACGGCACCCGGTGGGACCTCCACACGGTGGCGGCCGAGGGCGGCCCGATCGGCGCGCCGCTCACCGCCGGGCGCGAGGCCGACTGGGCGCCTGCGAGCGGGGGCGAGCCGACCCCGACCGCCACGCCCGACGCCGGATCGCCGACCACGACACCGACCGGGCCGACGCCCACGGGGCCGACGCCGACCCTCACGCCGCCGGTGGTGCCGACGTTCCCGTCGTTCCCGACGCTCGTGCCCTTCCCGACCCGGCCGCCGCCCGAGCCGACACAGGCGGGGCCGGCGCCGACCTACCCCCGCCCGACCGCAAGCGCCACGCCGACGGCGCCGGCGACCGCGTCGCCCACCCCGCCGGCAACCCCGACGGCATCGCGGACCGCGCCGCCGACGCCGACCG
>QEVT01000263.1 GCA_003576755.1 bacterium
GGGCGCCATGCCGCGGGCGGCGCGCCGGGCGCGGCCCGCGGCATGGCCGAGGCGGCGGTCGATGCATCCGTGCCCGACGGCCCGACGGCGCACGACCCGCTCGACGTCGCCGGGCCGCCGGCGTCGATCTTCCGCCCGGCGGCGGTCGCGCGCCACCGACAGGGCGACACCGCGGTCGAGCTGCCGCTGGCGATCCGGCCGCGCGCGTTGCGGTGGCTGTGGCTGGGGGTGCTCGGCGCGGGCGGCCTCGCCTGGCTGGCCTGGGCGATGCCGGTGCCGGTGCTGGCGGCTTGCCGCGCCACCGTCGTGGCATGGCCGTTCCGGGCCGCGCCGGATCGGCCGGAGCACGTGGCGGTGGTCCGGTGCCGGCCGGAATGGCAAGGCGAGCTGGCGGTCGGCCAGACCGCCTACCTCGACGTCGAGGCCGGCGGCGCCCCGGTGCGGGCGGCCGTTGCGGCCGTCTACCCCGCGGTGTTGAGCCCGGCGGGCCTCGCCGCGCGCCTCCGCTGGCCGGCCGCCGCACGCTGCGAGCTGACGGGTCCGGCGAGCGTGGCGCTGGTGGTGCTGCGCCCGGGCTGGCGGCTTGATCCCGCCCGGCTGGAGGGGGCCTCGTTCGGGGCCCGCGTGGTGGTCGGCACGCGGAGCGCCGCGGCGCTGGCCCTGGCGGCCGCCGGCGGGGGCGGGGGCTGACCATGGCGCCGTCGACCGTCGCGGCGCCTCGACGCCGTTCGGGGATCGCCGCGCGGCTGGCCCGCTGGTGGCCCGGCCGCATGCCCGTCGTGCTGCAGCTCACGGCCGTCGAATGCGGCGCGGCCTGCCTCGCGATGATCCTGGGGCACTTCGGCCGCCCGACGCCCGTCGCCGCGTGCCGGGCGGCGTGCCCGGTCGGCCGCGACGGCGTGACGGCGCAAGGGTTGCTCGACGCCGCCCGGCGCCTGGGGCTGCGGGGGCGGGCGATCGCCGTCGATCTCGACCGGCTCGCCGCGCTGCCGCTGCCGGCCGTGGTGCACTGGGAGTTCCGGCACTTCGTGGTGCTCGAGCGCTGGACCGCGCACGGCGCGCACGTCGTCGACCCGGCGCTCGGGCGTCGGCGGCTCACGCACGCGGCGTTCGGCGCCGGCTTCACCGGCGTGGCCATCGTCTTCGAGCCGGGCGCCCGGTTCGATTGCCTGCCGGCACCCACGGCGCGGCTCGGCTGGGCAGGCCAGGCCGCCGGGTTGCTGCGTCTGCCCGGCGTGCGGTCGCAGATGCTCCAGGTGCTCGCCGCGGCCGTGCTGCTCCAAGCCATCGGCCTCGCGGTGCCGCTGGCGACCAAGGTGGTGCTGGACCACGTCCTGCCGCTCGGCCTCACGCCGGCGCTCCGCACGATCGGCGCCGCCGTGCTGCTGGTGGCCGCGATGCAGCTCGTCACGGGCCACCTGCGCGGCGCGCTCCTGCTGTCGCTGCAGGCGCGCATCGACCGCCATCTCATGCTGGGGTTCTTCGAGCGCGTGCTCGACCGCCCGCTGAGCTTCTTCCAGGCGCGCTCGACCGGCGACCTGGTGATGCGCATGTCCAGCCACGCCGTGATCCGCGACCTCGTCGCCAACCAGACGCCGGCGGCCGTCCTGGACGGCGCGCTGGTGACGGCCTGCCTCGCCCTGTTGTGGGCCTGGAGCCCGCGCCTCGGCCTGGCCGTGCTCGGGCTGGCGGCCGTGCAAGGGCTGGTGCTGTGGGCGGCCGCGGGCCGCCTCGGGGAGTGGACGAGGCGCGACCTCCAGGCCCAGGCCGAGGCGCAAGGGTATCTCGTCGAGTCCCTCACCGGGGTCGTGGCGCTCAAGGCGGCCGGCGCCGAGGGCACGGCGGTCGACCGCTATGCCGAGCTCTTCACCCGCCAGACCAACGCGGCATTGCGGCGCGGCCAGGTCGGCGCGGCCGTCGCGTCGGCGCAGGCGACGCTGCGGCTCATGGGCCCCTTCGTCATCCTCTGGGTGGGCGCGCCGGCGGTCATCGACGGGCAGATGACGGTGGGGACGCTGGTGGCCCTCGGCGGCCTGGCCGCCACCTGCCTGGCGCCGCTGGCCACGCTGGTCGAGGCCGGGCAGCGCATCCAGCTCGCGGCGGCGTACCTCGAGCGCATCGCCGACGTCGCCGGCGCCGCGCCGGAGCAGCCGGGCGTCGGCCTGCCTGCCCTCGCCGGGCCGCCGCGCCGGATCACGCTGCACGGCGTCGGGTTTCGCCACGACCCGCGCGCGCCGTGGGTCTTGCGGCACGTCGACCTGGCCATCGAGGCGGGGTCCAAGGTGGCTCTGGTGGGGCGCACCGGATCGGGCAAGACGACGCTCGGGCGGTTGCTCATCGGCCTGTACAGCCCGACCGAGGGGATGCTGGCGCTCGACGGCCGGTCGCTGGCGGATCTCGACCTCCGGTCGGTGCGCCGCCATTGCGGCGTGGTGCTGCAGGAGCCGACGATCTTCAGCGGCAGCCTGCGCCACAACATCGCGTTCCACGACCCCACGCTGCCGTTCGACGCCGTCGTCGCGGCCGCGCGCCTGGCCGCGCTCCACGACGACATCGCCGCCATGCCGATGGGCTACGAGACGCGCGTCGGGGAGCAAGGGGGCTGCCTGTCGGGCGGCCAACGGCAGCGGCTGGCCATCGCCCGCGCCCTGGCGCACCGGCCGGCGGTGCTGCTGCTCGACGAGGCCACCAGCCACCTCGACGCCACCACCGAGCGGCGGATCGGCGACAACCTGCGCCGTGTCGGCTGCACGCAGATCGTCATCGCCCATCGGTTGAGCACGGTGCGCGACGCCGACGCCATCGTCGTGCTGGACGCCGGCACGATCGTCGAACGCGGCACGCACGCCGAGCTCCTCGCGCTGGGCGGGGTGTACGCGGCGCTGGTGGCGGATCAAGCCGCGGCGGACGGGCCACGCGAAGGCGGTTGACACTCCGAACGCGGGAACCTATGCTGTGCCGTGACCATGGCCCCACGAACCGCGCGCGATCACCCCTTCTGCTGGCCCGGCCGCCCGGACGGCGGACGTCGCAGCGCGTGGGGCCTCGCCGCTCGGGGCAACCGCTTGACCGCGCCTGGCATGCCGGGTCGCGGACCGGCGCTGGCCATGGCGATGGTCGTTGCGGCGCTGGCATGCGCTCGCCAACCCGCCTCGGCGCACCCCCATGCCCAGGCCGCGGCGCCGACGCCGCTGTTCCCGAGCGGCACGCAGGTCCACCTCCCCGCGCTCGGGCCGATCACCGCAGACCCGGCGTGCCGCACGTGGATCGACGTGCAGCTTGCCGGCCGCGAGCCGTCGAAGGCCGTCCTGGTGGTGTGGGGAGCACCCGAGGCGTGCGGCGGCGCGGCCGGACCGCTGCGTGTCGTGTGCTCCGGCCTCGTGGGTCCGGGCGGCCGCTGGGTCTTCGGAGTGGCGGACGCCGCGGTCCCGGCCGGCGCCCGGAGCGGCACGCTGTTCAGCTTCAACGTGCACGATGTCGGCGAGGTCCACGACTTGGGCGGCATCGCCCTTTGCGACACCGTGGCCGATCTGATGTGCGAGGAGCTGTTCTTCGGCGTCATCGGCGACGCCGCGGAGTACGCACGCTTCAAGCAGCAATTCGACACCGGCGGCGTGTACCGCGAGCTGCCGCAGCACCGGACGGCGGGCGGCCCGCTCGCGGCCGTCGTCCGGCGGTCGTGCCCGGACCCGTCGGGCGCCGGCGATCTCGAGTCGGCGCTCGCCGGCATCCCGGGCGGGGCCACGGCGTACCCCGGCGCCGCGCCAGGTGGCCCCTTCGCCTACGGCCTTCCGCACGTCGTCGCGGCCGGCGCCGGCCGGTCCAGCCAGGTCCACGTCCAAAACGCGGGCGCGTCGTGCGCCGAGGTCGACGTCTGGTTCCGGCCTGCGGAGGCGGGCGGCGCGGCGGACTGCGCGACGCCGCCACGCCGCTGCACGCCCGTGGCCGTCGCGGCCGGCGAGGCCGCCCGGATCGACGTGGCGCGGGCGTGCGGGATCACCGGCCTGACCGGCAGCCTCGTGCTGGCGTCGGCGGTGCCGCTGGCCGTGGCCGTCGACACCCTGACCGAAGGGCTGACGTCCGACGGCACGGCGCACCCGCCCCAGCCCGCCCTCGACGCACCGCTGGCCATCGACCGCGCCGGCGGCTGGCGGGCGCGGGTGCACGTCTTCAACCACGCCGGCGTCGCCGCGACCGTCGTGGCGACGCTGTGGGACGCCGCCGGCGCACGGCTCGCGGCCCGCGACATCTCACTTTGCCCGCACGGCACGGCGGCGTGGGAGGTCGACGTCCCGGCCGGCACCGGGCCGTTCCTCGGCCGCGTCAGCGTCGACGCTCCGACGGTGCCGACGGCCGACGGGCCGGTCGCTCCAGGCCTCACCGGTTTCGTCGCGTTGGAGGGGCCGCCCGTGCCGACCGGGGGCGGGCTGGCGGCCGTCGGCCGCTATGCGCTCGCACCGCGTGTGGCGCCGAACGCGCCGGGGACCGCGGCGGGGGCAGCCGCGCTGCCGGCCGGCGCCGTGTTCGTCCCGTCGCTCGTCAAGACGCGCGGCGGGGACGACGCCGGGCATGCCGACGCCTCCACCCTCGTGGTTGCCAACACGGTCCAGGCGGCGGGAACGACCGACGTCGCCGTCGTCGTCCTCGACGACAACGGCGTGCTCGACCACCGCTGCCTCACGCTCGGCGCGGGCGCCGTCGCGGCCGTCGACCTGCGTCGCTGGGCAGGGGTGCCAGCCGGCTTCACGGGCAGCGGCGTCGTCAGCGCCACGGCATGGCGACACCCGGTGCTCGAGCCGGATGGCCAGCCCGGCAACCGGGTCGGCCTCGCGGTGCTGGCGCTGCGCACGGATGGCGCGCTCGGCGCGGGGTCGACGACCAGGACGCTCGCGATCGAAGGCGCGGGTGCGGCGCCCGACCAGATCACGGGTGCCGGTTACTGGCCGATGTTCATCCCCGGCTGCCCCGGCGCCCCGCGCCTCGTCACCGCCACCCCCCGCCCGTGGCCGACCCCCGCCCCGAGCCCGACGGCGACCGCGCCGCCGCCGACGCCGGTGTGGGCCGCGCGGCTGTGGCTACCGCGGGTCGCGACGGTGCGGGTCCGACGCTGACGCCGGCCCGCCGGGGCCCGCCGC
>QEVT01000264.1 GCA_003576755.1 bacterium
GGCGGGCGAAGACGGCGGCGAGGGCGAGGACCGCCAAGGCGACGCGGCATCCGAGGCCCCCGCGCCGACGCTCGTGGTCGTCGAGCACGACGCCGGCCGGCTCGAGGCCGTGCGCGCGGGCGCGGCGGCCGGCGAGGCGGTGGCCGCGGGCGTGGCGCTGGCGCGCGACCTCGCCAACCACCCCGGCAACGTCGCCACGCCGGCCTACCTGGCCGCCGCGGCCGAGGCGCTCGGGGCGCGGCACGGCATGCGCGTCGAGGCCTGGGGGCGCAAGCGGATCGCCAAGGAGGGCATGGGGGCGCTGGCGAGCGTCGCCGCGGGCAGCGAGACGCCGCCGCGGTTCATCGTGGTCGAGCACGCGCCGCCGGGGACCGAGGACGACGCCCCGTACGTGCTGGCCGGCAAGGCGGTGACGTTCGACAGCGGCGGCATCTCGATCAAGCCCGGCCTGCGCATGGGCGCGATGAAGTACGACATGGCGGGCGGGGCGGCCGTCTTGGGCGCCATGGAGGCCATCGGGCGGCTGGGGCTCGCGCGGCGCGTCGTCGGGCTCATCGGCGCCACCGAGAACCTGCCGAGCGGCACGGCCACCAAGCCGGGCGACATCGTCACGGCGCGCAACGGCACGACCATCGAGGTGCTCAACACCGACGCCGAGGGGCGCATGGTGCTGGCGGACGTGCTGAGCTACGCGCAGGACCTCGGGCCGGCGGCGGTGGTCGACCTGGCGACGCTGACGGGCGCCATCGTGATCGCGCTCGGGCCGGGCGCGGCGGGCATGTTCCCCAACGACGACGGGCTGGCCGCGGCGCTCGAGGCGGCCGGCGCGGCGACGGGCGAGCGGGTGTGGCGGATGCCGATGTGGGACGACCCGTACGCGGGCATGATCAAGAGCGACGTGGCCGACATCAAGAACACGGCCGACGCGAGCCCGGCGGCGGCCGGGGCGATCTTCGGCGCCAAGTTCCTCGAGCGGTTCGTCGCCTTCCCGTGGGCGCACCTCGACATCGCGGCCGTGGCCTGGGACGCCAAGGACAACCCGTACCTGCCCAAGGGCGCCACCGGCTGGGGCGTGCGGCTGCTCGTGGCGTGGCTGCGCGGCCGATGACCCTCATCACCCCCGACCAGATCCCTGCCGGCGAGCCGTTGCCGTTCCGCCACCGGCGGCCGGCGTGGCTGAAGGTGCGTGCGCCGTGGGGCGACACGTTCCAGGCGGTGCACGGCACCGTCCGCGGCCAGGGGCTGCACACGGTGTGCGAGGAGGCGCGCTGCCCCAACATCGGCGAGTGCTGGGGGGCCGGCACGGCGACGTTCCTGATCATGGGCGACACGTGCACGCGGAGCTGCGGGTTCTGCGCGATCAAGACGGGCCGGCCGGGGGCGCTGGACGTCGGCGAGCCCGAGCGCGTGGCGCGGGCCATCGCGAGCATGGGCGTGACGCACGCCGTCGTCACCTCGGTCAACCGCGACGAGCTGCCCGACGGCGGGGCCGCGATCTTCGCGCGCACCGTCACGCGCACGCGGGCGCTGGCGCCGGGGTGCTCGATCGAGGTGCTGATCCCGGACTTCCGCGGCGACCGCGCCGCGCTGCAGGTCGTGATGGACGCGCGGCCCGAGATCCTCAACCACAACCTCGAGACGGTGCCGCGGCTGTACCGCACGGTCCGCCCGCAGGCGATCTACCGGCGCTCGCTCGACATCCTGGCGTGGGCCAAGGCGATGGACCCCAGCGCGCTGACCAAGACGGGCATCATGGTCGGCCTGGGCGAGACGTGGGACGAGCTCGACGCGCTGATGCGCGACCTCGTCGCGGCCGGCGTCGACATCTTCACGGTCGGGCAGTACCTCCGGCCCACCGAGGCGCACCTCCCGATCGCCCGCTACTACGCGCCGGACGAGTTCGACCGCCTGCGCGACCACGGTCTGGCGCTGGGGCTGCGCTGGGTCGAGGCGGGCCCGCTCGTGCGCAGCTCGTACCGCGCCGAAGCGCAGGTGGCCCACCTCAGCGCCCGCAGCCCGCACGACGGCTCGCCGCCGTCCGGGCGCGGCGCCGGGGGCGCGGCCGAGATCGCGCTGGCCGGGGGATACTTCTCGGCGGCGGACCTCGGCCTGCCACCGCGGGCGGGGGGATGACCGGCGGCGGGGCGGCGGCGGGGGACGGGGGCCCGCCGCCGCGCATCGACCTCCACGCCCACACCACCGCGTCGGACGGGTCGCTCGCGCCGCGTGAGCTCGTCGCGCTGGCCGCGGCGCACGGCGTGACGCACCTGGCGGTCACCGACCACGACACCACCGCCGGGCTCGCCGAGGCCGCCGCGGCCGCGCAGGACCTCGGGATCACGCTGGTGCCCGGCATCGAGCTCAGCACCGAGGCCGACGGCATCAGCACCGACATCCTCGGCTACTTCGTCGACCCTGCGGCGCCGGCGCTGCAGGCCGTGCTGGCGCGCATCCGAACGGTGCGCCAGACGCGGGTCGTCACGATGGTCGAGCGGCTGCGGGAGCTCGGCGCGCCGATCACGCTGGACGACGTGTACGCCTTCGCCGGCGCCGACACCGCCATCGCCCGCCCGCACGTGGCCCGCGCGCTCGTGGCCGCCGGCTTCGTCGACGACGTGCCGGACGCGTTCCGGCGCTACATCGGCCGCCACGGCCCGGCGTACGCCGAGCGCTACAAGCTGACCGCGCCCGAGGCGTGCCGGCTGGTCCGCGCCGCCGGGGGCGTGCCGGTCGTCGCCCACCCCACGCCGCCCAACGACCCGCTGTCGGACCCCAAGCGGCTGCGGACCTACCTGCCGCCGCTGGTCGAGGCCGGGCTGGGCGGGCTGGAGTGCTACTACCCGGGCTACCCGCGCAAGGTCAACCGCTGGCTCGAGGCGCTCGCCTGGCACTTCCGGCTCGTGCCGACCGGCGGCACCGACTACCACGGGGCGTGGCGCGCCTCGCCGCCGCCGGGCGGCGTCGACGTGCCGCCGGACACCGTCGCGCGGCTGTGGGCGGCGCGGCGATGATGCCTGAACCTGGGCCGCCCGCGGCGCCCTCGCCGCTGGTGCTCGGCATCGAGACGAGCTGCGACGAGACGGCCGCGGCCGTGGTCGCGCACGGCCGGGTGGTCCTGTCGAGCGTCGTGGCCAGCCAGGGCGCGCTGCACGCGCCGTACGGCGGGGTGTTCCCGGAGGTGGCGTCGCGCCAGCACATCCGCGACATCGGGCCGGTGGTCCGCCGGGCGCTGGCGGAGGCCGGGGTCGGGTTGGACGACGTGGCGTGCGTCGCGGTCACCTACGGCCCGGGCCTGGCGGGCTCGCTGCTCGTCGGCCTCAACGCGGCCAAGGGCCTGGCGCTGGCGCGCGGGCTGCCGCTCGTCGGCGTCAACCACATGCACGGGCACCTGTACTCGAACTGGCTGCACGTGGGCGGGCGGATGCGGCGGGCGGATGGCGGCGGGGATGGGGATGGCGGTGGGGCGGGCGGCGGGGCCGGGGTCGGCGGGACGGCCCCGCCGGGCGCGGGCGACGACGCCTGGCCAGGCGATCCCCCGTTCCCGCACCTGTTGCTGACGGTGTCGGGCGGGCACACCGAGCTGGTCCACGTCCGGGGGCACGGGGACTTCCGGCTGCTCGGCGCCACGCTCGACGACGCGGCGGGCGAGGCGTTCGACAAGGCGGCGCGCATGCTCGGGCTCGGGTACCCGGGCGGCCCGGCGATCGAGCGGGCGGCGGCAGGGGGCGACGCGGCGGCGGTGCGGTTCCCGGTGGCCGACACGGCGGCGCCGCTGGACTTCAGCTTCAGCGGCCTCAAGACGGCGCTGCGCCGCGAGGTCGAGGCGCACACGGCGCGCGGCGCGGCGGTGCCGGTGGCCGACGTGGCGGCGGCGTTCCAGGCGGCGGTGGTCCGCGCGCTGGTGGGCCGGGTGCGGCGGGCGCTCGCGTCGGCCGCAAGTGCGAGATCAGCACGATCATGGAGAGCGTGCCCGAGCTGATCGAGGTCGGCGACGAGTGCTTCCTCGCCGACGGCATCTACCTCGGGCGCTCGCGCCTGCACCGCGGCTTCGCCGAGTGCGGGCCGACGCGGCTCTCGCGGAACACGTTCCTCGGCAACCACGTCGTCGTGCCCGCGGGCGCCGCGCTGCCGCCCGACATCCTGCTCGGCATCTGCACGGTGGCCGATCCCGGGACGATCCGCGAGGGCAGCTCGTGGTTCGGGCTCCCGGCCATGGAACTGCCGCGGCGCGAGGTCGCCGCGAGCGAGCGCGAGTTGACCCACGACCCCGGGATCGAGCGCTGGCTCACGCGTGTGGTCTTCGAGTCCGCCCGGCTCGTGCTGCCGCTCGCGCCCCTGGCGCTGCTGTGGGCCTGGTTCGTGGCCGTGCCCGGGTGGCGCGCCGCGCAGCCCGCCCCGGTCTTCTTCCTCGCCACGCTGCCGGTTTCGGCCGCGGCCGCCGGCGGCGCGCTGCTCGCGTGCGCCCTTCTCACGAAGTGGCTCGTCATGGGACCCATCCGCGAGAGCCGGCACGCGCTGTGGTCGTGCTGGTGCTGCCGCTGGGACATCCTCTACGAGGTCTGGGCCGCGTACGCGGTGCCGGTGCTGCTCGCGTTCGAGGGCACGCCGTTCGTCTCGTGGTGGCTGCGCGCGATGGGCTGCCGCGTCGGCCGCGGGGTCGTCTTCGGCAGCTCGTTCCTGCAGGTCGTGGACCCCGAGATGCTGGAGATCGGGGACGGCGCGACCGTCTCGTGCCACCTGCAGTCGCACAGCTTCGAGGATCGCGTGCTGAAACTGGCCCCGGTACGCATCGGCGCCGGCGCCGACGTCGGCCGCGGCGCGGTGCTGCTCTACGGAGCCGAGATCGGCGAAGGCGCGGACGTCGCGCACAACAGCGTCGTCATGAAGCGCGAACTGCTGCTGCCGGGGCTGCGGTACGCGGGTTGCCCGACGCGGCCGTTCGGGGCGGACGCGCGGTGAGCGTGCCGGCGGCCGCGATCGAGACGGCCGGGACGGCCGCGGCCTTGGTGGCCCGCGACCGGGTGGACGTGATGCTCGCGGCGCTCGACCTGCCGCGTGCGGCGGCGGCCGCAGCGTCGCGGCTGCTCGGCGAGACCGAGCGGCGGCACGCGCTGCGGCTGCGCGTGGG
>QEVT01000014.1 GCA_003576755.1 bacterium
GCACGGCGGCGGCCACGGCGAGCGCGGCGAGCGGCATGGTGCGGCCAGCGCGCGTGATCTCTGGTGACATCGGCTTCATCTCCCCCTTGGTCGGTGCGGTGCGTCGGGCATGCCGGACACCATGTTCAGACGTCGCAGGCGGGCGGAAGACACGGAACGGGAGGTTGAATGGCGGTAAAGGAACGTTAATCGGCCCGATCGGGCGGTCGGGTCCGGCGGGCTGCCCGCGAGGCCCGCCGCGGCGATGCCCGGCGGATGTGCCGCGTACGGGCCTGAGGCGGCTGTGATATTACTGTGAGTGGGTCCGACGCCTTCCTTGGGACTCGTCAAGCAACAAGGCCACTGCTGGGAACGCCGGCATCTTGCCGGCCTGCGTCGTCCGATGCCGCCTGGAAGGCGGCGCTCCCAGGGGGGTGTTTCTTGACGACTCCCAACCGCTTCGAACCCTCGATCGGCACCTGCCGCCGAGTGCGGTCCCGATCCGTCCTCGGCCACACGCCCCTACCCCCACCCCCCGCCGTGTGACGCAGGTGCAACGGTTCCCCCGTAGACTCGTCTCCATGTCGCGCAGCCGCGCGTTGGGCCGCTGCGTGCGGGCAGCGGCGGGAGGGCCCGGCCCGCAGACCCGGCCATGCGCCCGTCGATCCTACACCCTATCGGAGGCCTCCCATGTCCCGCTTCACACGGTGTTCGACGCCGCTCGCCGGCGCCGGCCGCGCCATCGCGCTCACGACCCTCGCCTTCGCCGCCGGCTGCGCGCTCGCCGTGCTCGGGCGACCCGGCCGGGCCGTCGACGCCAGCGGCCAAGCGGCGCCGCCGTCCGCCTCGATGGCGGACCGGGCACCCGTCGCCGACGCCGCCGACCAGGCGCTGGCCGGCGCGACCGCCACCCGCGTCTACCTGCCGCGCTTGACCGATGGCGGCGGGCACGGCGGCTGCCCGGCACGGGTCAGCGTGACGAGCCTCGGGCCGGAGCCGACGAAGGCGGTGCTGGTGCTGTGGGCGCACGTCGACGACGGCGGGCCGGAGTGCATCGGCCCGTCCCGCGTCCGCTGCTCCGGCCTCCTGCGCGCCGGGAGCGCGTGGGACTTCCCGCTCGACCCCGGCGTCGAGGAAGCCGGCAGCGGCGTGCTGTACAGCTTCACCGCCCGCAAGCTGTCGGAGATCGGCGTCGCCGCGCCGGGCCGCGACGAGGTGGTGGCGGACTTCGCGTGCGATCGGCTTGCCGCCCTGGTCCGCGACTGCGCCGCGTACGGCGCGTTCGCCGCGGTGTTCGCGGCCGGCGGCACGCACTTCAACCTGCCGCTCGACCGCGCGGCCGGCAGCCCGCTCGCCGCGGAGGTCCATCGCCGGTGCCGCGCCGACGGCACGTCGGGCGACGTCATCACCAGCCTGTACGAGGGCACCGGGGCGCCCGCCCTCGGCATGGCCGACGCCGCGTCGGGCGAGTTCCGGTACCACGCCGCGCCGGTCTTCTTCAACCAGGGCGGCCTCGAGAGCACCGTCCACATCCAGAACGCGGGCGCCGCGTCGGCGCGCGTCGAGCTGTGGCTCCAGACCGCGGGCGCGTGCTCGGGGCACCTCTGCGGGACGGTGGACATCGACCCGGGCGCGAGCGCGGTGGCCGCCCCGAGCTGCCTGGGCGACGACTGGACCGGCGCGCTGACGCTGCGCAGCACCGCGCCGCTCGCGGTGGTGGTGGACACCCGCGGGCGCGACGCGCTGGCGAGCTTCGGGGCGGTGGCCGCCCGCACCGCGTCCGGCCCGACCGGCGACGCGCTGGGCCAATCCGCCTCCGCCGCCTACGGCCCGCTGCTGTTCGACCCGGCCGCCGGATGGGACACCGAGATCACCGTGCAGAACCTCGACGCCGACCACGTCGCCGACGTCCGCGTGTGGTTCCTCGACGCGGGCGGCACCCCGATCGCCGCCGAGCGCGGCCGGCTGTGCCCGTGGGGCAGCCAGCGCTTCACGCTCCCGGTGACCGGCGCCCGGACCGACCCGCGGGTCGGGAGCGTGCACGTGGCGGCGATCGCGCTGACGGCGGGCACGCCGGCGCCCGCGATCGGCGCCGTGGCCACGCTGTGGAAGTACGACGACGCCGCCCGCAGCACGGCGGTCGAGGCGCTGGCCTACAACCTCGTGCCCATGGCGAGCGCGGGGTGGTCGGACGACGGCCTCGGGCCCATCGGGCCGGCCGCCGGCAGCCCGGTCGTCGCCTTGCCGTCGGTGTGGAAGGACCTCGACGCCGAGCAGCCGACGACCGAGATCGCGGTCAGCAACCTCGTCCGCGTGCCGGGCTGGACCGACGTGGCGGTGCTCGTCTACGACCAGAACGACCTCGTCAACGTGGTCTGCCGGCGGCTCGGGGCGGGGCAGACCACCTACATCGACCCGCAGCGGATGGGCGCCATCCACACCGGGTTCCGCGGCAGCGCGGTGGTTTCGGCGACGTACTGGGAGCACTCGACCGGAGAGATCGGCTGGGTGGACCCGGCGCCAGGGTCCGCCGACAGGCCCGCCGACCACCCCGCGGCGCAGCAAGTCGGCCTCGCCGCGGCGGCGGTGGCGCGCAGCGGCACCCGCATGGGCGAGGACATTCCCGGCGACGAGGCGGCCGTGGCCATCGGGGTCCCCCTGGCGCGCTGGCCCGACCCCGCGGGCCTGCCGGTCGACCCGTGCGGGATGCACGCGGCGCGGCCCGCCGCGCCGCCGGCCCACGGCCACTGGCAGTCCGTGGTCCCGGTGTTCGCCGACGCCCCCGGCGGCACGACGCGGCTGTCGATCCGCAACGACGGCGCCGGGCCGACGGAGGTGCGGCTGCACTTCCAGGCGCTCGGCGACTGCCTGCGCTACCGCATCTGCACCATCGGCATCCCGCCGCGGGGCAGCGTCAGCCTCGACGCCACCCGCTGCGCCGGCCCGGGATGGTCCGGCAGCGTGGCGCTGCACAGCCGCGAGCCGCTGACGGTGAGCGCGATGGTGCTCGACGCGCCCGCGCCCAACACCGTCGCGGCCCGGCCCGGCCGCCTGCCGTTCGACGTCGACGGCGACGGGCGGGTCGACGGCGCGGATCACGCGGCGATCGAGACGGCGCGCGGCAGCGTGCCCGGCGGCCCGGGCTGGAACCCGCGCGCCGACCTCGATGCGAACGGCGTCATCGACGGCGAAGACCTGCGGATGCTGCGCCGCAGCCTGTGCGGCGCCGATCGCGATCCCGACGGGGCGGCGCTCGCGCTGCCGCGGCCGCGCGGCGACGCGGCGTACGTGCCGGTGCTGCACGACGAAGGGGACGACACGGTGTGCGGCACGGTCGTGGCGGTGACGAACGTCGGCGCCGCGCCGACCAAGCCGCTGCTCATGGCATGGGGCGCGGCCGGCGGCAGCGGATGCAGCGCGCTGGTGGTCTTCGCCTGCGGCGTGCTGCTGAGCCCTGGCGGGAGCTTCGACTTCCCGCCCTTCGCGCTGCCGCCCAAGACGCGCAGCGCCGTCGTCTTCAGCTTCAACGCCACGCCGCTGTCGGCGCTGGGCGCATCCGTCGGCGGCGACCAGCCGGCCGCCGACTACCTGTGCGCCGCGCTGCCCAACGTGCTCCCGGGCGACTGCGCGGCCTATCGCGACTTCAAGGCCGCCTTCGACGCCGGTGCCAGCTTCGCCGGCGTGCCGCTCGGCAAGGCCGCCGGGAGCGCGATCACCGCGAGCGTGCAGCGCGACTGCCAGGCGGACGTCACGCGCGGCGCGCGGGCCGTCTCCGCCTATCCGGCCGTCGGCGGCCACCGGCTCGGTGCGCCGGACCCTGTCACCGGGATGTACGAGACGGTGGTCCCGCTGGTGTACGCCAAGAAGGCCGGGCTCCACACGCGGATCCACGTCCAGAACGCCGGCACCGCGGAAGCCACGGTCGGCATCGCGACGATGCCGCAGGACGGCTGCAGCGACGAGCACTTGTGCACCGTGGCGGCGATCGGCCCGGGCGCCGTGCTGACCATCGACCCCAACCGCAGCCCGGCCCCGTGCGTCTCCCCGGACTGGCAGGGCAGCATCCGCCTGATGAGCGTCCAGCCGCTGGCGGTCGTCGTCGACCTCTTCGGACGCGACGTGCGGTCGACCTATCAGGCGCTGTCGCGGGACGTGGCCTACGACGCCGCCGGCGCGCCCTTGCCGGCCGGCGGCCGGACGACGGCGTACGGCCCGGTGTTCTTCGATCCCGCCACGGGCTGGGACACCGGCATCCAGGTCCAGAACCTCAGCCGCACCCGGCCGGCGCACGTCAGCGTCGCGTTCCTCGACGCCGCCGGCACGCCTGTCGAGACGCTCGACGACTACATCTGCCCGGCCGGGTCGCAGACGTTCTTTGCGCCGGTGCAGGATGCGCTTGCCGAGCGGCGGTACGGCAGCGTGCGCGTGGTCAGCCAGCCGTACGCGGGCGACCCGTCGGACGCCCCGGCGCCGATCGCCGCGGTGGCCAACATGTTCGCCTACGACCAGCCCTGGCGCTTCGCCACCGTCGCCGCCGGCGCCTACGCCCTCTACTCGGAGCGCGAGGTCCTGGCGCGCGTGCCGGGGGCCGCCGGCGGCCCCGCGACCGGCGTCGGGGCGGCGGTCGTCCCCGGGATCGTCAAGGCCGGGGCCGGGGTGGACGCGACGAGCGAGCTCGTCGTGACCAACCTGGTGCCGGCGCCGGGCTGGACCGACGCGGCGGTGCTGCTGTACGACGCCAACGGGCTCGTCGCGAGCACGTGTCTGCGCATCGACGCCGACCACGTCGCCGCGGTCGACCTCGGCGCGCTGTCCGGCCTGCCGGACGGCTTCCGCGGCAGCGCGTTCGTCTCCGCCACGGCCTGGCACCACCCGGTCGGCGGCGCGGGCCGCGGGCCGGTGGGCAGCCTCGTCGGCCTCGGCGCCGTGGCCGTGACGCGGCGGACGGCACCCGCCGGCGACGCGCTGTCGGTGCAGTCCGCCGTCCCGCTCGCCCGGGTGCCGGCGTCTGTCGGCGCCGACGCCATGGCACGGTGCGCGCCCGCCACCGGCACGCCGGCGACGCCCGAGGCCACCGCCACGCCGCGTCCGGCGACGGCGGTCCCGACGGCCACGCCGGCGTGCGCCGGCTGCGCGTCGGTGTACCTGCCGTATGCGGAGCAATGGCGGCCATGACTGATGCCGGCACGCGCGACACGCACGCACCGGGTGTGGGACTCTCAGCGCTTCAGCCGCTCGCAGCATCCGCACGACTTGGGAGCGGATGGCGCGGGCCTGGAATGGAGCGATCCGCAGGGGTGGTCATCATCGGATTGTCGCGTCAAGAAACAACCCACCCTGGGAGCGCCGCCTTCCAGGCGGCATCGGACGACGCAGGCCGGCAAGATGCCGGCGTTCCCAGCAGTGGCCTTGTTGTTTCAGTCCAAGCTCTTGCAGGGCCTGCTGCAACTCCCTCTCGACGATCTCGGCGGAGTCAGCGCCAATGGTCGACGAGATGTCGACATGGATTGAGAGGTTGGCTCCAGATCGGAGCTTCGGAATGATGCGCGTGCCTAGACGGTTCCACAGCTCCGCGGGAACTGACCCTGACATCCGAAGTGTCTTTGGCGTGGCGGGGTGAGAAGGGACGGTCGTGAGCCCTGGATCAGGTTCGGGTGGCATGGGAGTGACGGGGTCAGGCCTCTTGGTCGTCACGACGTCGGGTATCGCGAGGGAACGCTTGAGCGATCGCGCAGTGGAAGGCTGGAGCAAGTACACCCCATGCTCGAACGTGACCTCGTCAGACGGCACGATCTCTTCAAACCAGACCCGGTTGTAACCCCCGTCGCCCAGGCGGCCTGAGGCAAGGCCGAAGTCGCCTTTGGCGACAAACTCAACGATCTTGTGCCGCAAGGTCGAATCGGGATCGACGAGACGGGTAAGCGAGCCATTCAGGAAGCTCTGTCGAAGGCTTGCGAGGGGCCAAGCGCCAGCATCGCGAAGCGCAGGCGGCCAATTGCGATCGAGGTAGCCGGAGCCGACCGAGTCGTTCAGGAGGGCTTCGGACCTCAGGGCCGCAAGGATGCGGCCGCAGAGGGTCTGGCCACTTGATGAATGGCCAGCGCCGAGGTCGATGACCTTGAGTCCGTCAGGCGTCTGAGCATCGGCCAAGATGGCGTAACGGTAATCCCCCCACACCTCATCTTTCGCGGCCAGCTCGGCATCTCGCACTTTGGACTGAAGCTCGGCACGATCGCCGCGATCGAACTCGCCGCCGAGCGTGCCGTCGGCAACCTCCCGTGCCACGCGCTGCCAGGCGAGCCAGAGCTCCACCTTGTCGCGAAGGTCCCGCCCGGTCTTCTTGACACACCATACCAGAGCGCCGGGGTGAAGTCGGGGCGACTTGCCGCGCTGGCGCGTCCATTCGGAGATTTGTTGGCGCAGCACGGGATGGCCTGACCACTCGACGTCCGGGCTGGCGACGATCAGCGTGAGCTTGGGCGCATCCGGAATTTCCGAGCCGTCGAGCGGAAAGGCGACGATGGGTAGGCTCGCACCGCGACGGAATTCCTCTTCGATCAGCTTGCGGATGGCCGGCTTGACTTCCGACTCGTCGTCCAGCGACGCGCGCCGATCGCTGACGACCTTCTTCATCGTGGGTTGGTAGCCGATCCTGAAGCCGTCCGATCCCGCCTTGCGAATGAAATACGAGCGGTCTTCGAGGGTCAGTGCCGCGGTGTCGATCGAGGTGGTGTCAAGATCAGGTTCTCCAAGGGCGAATCGCAATTCCGGGAGATGGGCCACCTTGTCGGTCTGGCCTCCCGACGACTCGAAGAGGATTGCCGTCCCGACGCGCCGGTGGATATCCCGCAACGGTCCCTTGGTATCGGCGTCGAGCGCCCGGCAGTGGGCTTGGTCGCCGGCGATGTCGGCGTCGATGGCCGCGATGAGCCGAGATTCGCCGAGCTGCCCCAGCACGACGCTTCGGAAGCTCGATTCCCCCAGCGGCGCCGAGCCAAGCGTGATCAGCGGCTCGGTCCGGGCCTTGACGAACGCGTCCTTGGCCGCGATGGCGATCCATTGCGCGAGCATCGCCAGCGTGCCGCGTGTCTGCTGGTACTGCGGAAGCGCTTGCCACTTGCGTTGGAAGACGGACAGGGTCGCCGGATGGAAGGGGTAGCAGGCCTCGAAGCGGCCCTGCAGAAACTCGCGGGCCCGGACCTCCGTCATCGCGCTGTCAACCGCAGTCCACTCCGGTGGAAGCTGTGCGCGCCGCTCGAAACACCAGTCGGCGAACGCTCGCGCGACGTTTCGGCGAATCCGCTCGGTGCCGATGTCCTGGAAGAGGCGGCGTCGTACGACGTCGCCGATCTCGGTCTCGTCGTTGACGATCAGATCCTTTGCGACGCGCCGCACCACTTTGGCGATCCGATCCTGCCACTCCTGGTCCCATTCGGTCATCTCGACCTGGCTGCGCGGCAAGCTGATGACGCACGCGCCGCGTGTCGTGCCGGTGGTCGCGACGGTCAAGTTTTGAATGAACGCATGGAAGGCGTCGGCACCGCCGCGGTGGCGGTTGAGGTAGTTGAGCACTTCGTCGAAAAGCAAGAGCACCGGCGCTCCGGCCGCGTCGAAAACCCGTGCGATGGCGTCCGTGCCGGGCGCCGTCGTCTTGGCGTCCATCCCCAGGGCGGCAACGCCGCTGTCGCCGGCGAGCTGCCGCGCGATATCGATCCACGGTGTTTCACGGCCGGGTCGCGGGTCCCAGGCGTTGCCGACGAACACGGCGACTTTGGCCGTGGGGATGCTCGTCATCCCAGCCTGGCGAAGGAGATCGGCCACGCCATCCAGACCTGCGACCGCGTCGCCAGCACTGGCCAGGTGGTAGAGAGTGGTCAAGGTGTGCGTCTTGCCACCGCCGAACTGCGTGATGAGAGTGAGTACGGGCGCGGTGTTCTCGGTCTGGCCGGCCAGCCGCCTGAGGACCATGCCGGCGTGCTCGCGGAGGGCGCGGGTGAGGCAGGTTCGGGCGAAGAACTGAGCAGGATCGCGATAGTCGTCGGGCGCGGTGCCGTTCACGACCTGTTCCAGGGCGATGGCGAACTCGTCCGGATTGAAGGAGCGGCCTTCCCGCACTTCGCGGCGCGGGGTGGCGACCTTGTACCATGGGTCCATCTGGTTTCTCCTCTTCTCCGGCGGTTCAGTCTCGACGTCATCCGCGATTGCGCCGTCAGGTGGCGGCAAGAGCGGAAAGGTGGTAGGTCAAGCACTCCATTCGGCGGGCGGCCAGGGATCGGGATGGAATCCACCAGCCTGAAGCACGCCTCCGAATGCCCGGACCAGCTTGCGGAAGCTGCGGCAGGCTCGATACGCGCTGGCAAGATCGGCCTTGGCGGTCAGCTTGGCCTGGTCGACGGTGGGGGAATAGGTATTGCCCTTGTGCATCCGGGCATCCAGCTCACCCTTCGCGTCGCGCGGGGTCTCGGGATCGGGCGGCGAAGACGCATCGTCACGGATGCCGCAGGTGCCTCTCAAGGACTCGATGCTCGCCAGCAGCCAGGCCTCGTACTCGCGGTTGGCCATGACCACGTGGCACGGCAGGGTGCCGGCGGCCTCGCGGGCCCAGCCCTCCAGCCGGGGGGCGAGATCCTTGGGGCAGTCATCGTCGGCATCGAAAAGCACCAGAATGCTGGCACAGCCGGGCGTCAGTCGAGCCACCCGAACCGCTGTCTGGAGCGAGTCCTTCTGCACAAGCTGGATGCGCCGCCGCCGGTGCGGACGCGCGATCTGGATGTCCCAAGCGCCCGCCTCTGCCGCCAGCCGACGCAGCAGCAGCGGGAACGCCGACGCTTCGCCCTGCCCTTCGACGATTGGCTGGACGATCACGCGAGATCCTCGAAGAGGCGTCCTTGTTCGAGATCGCGATCGAACAACGGCGCGGGTTCGAGGGCGTTGGCGCGCAAGAGGTCGCCGGCGCCCATCAAGTGGGTCCGCAAGGCCTCGCGGTTGGCGTCGGACACCTCTGCAACCCGTGTAGCACCGGCCTGCCACTCGACGAGCCGCAAGTGGCGATCGGTGATCCACTTCGCGTCTAGCAGCTCGGGGCTATGGGTAGTGATCACCACCTGCATGTGTTTGCTGGCGTTGACGAGCAGCTCGAGGATCGACTCCAGTGCGCCGGGGTGGATCGTCAGCTCCGGCTCTTCGACCGCGATCAGGATGGGTGCGGGGCGCTGGAAGACGGCGGCGATCAGCCCGATCGCGCGGAGGGTGCCATCGGACATGCTGAAGCCCTCGAACTTCAGCCGCTTGGGGCGTCCGTTGCTCCATTCCTGGATGAACGACAGGGCAAGGTGCTTGCCGTGCTTCAGCACTTGCACTTGTTTGGTGTTGGGCACGATGGTGGCAAGGATCTCCGAGATGCGTGCGAAGTCACTGGGCGACTGGCGCTCGATCTCCTTGAGCACGCTGGTGGCGTTGGCGCCGTCGGGCCGGAGCGCGACGCCGCTGTCGGGTTCTTGCAGCTCGGCGAGTTTGGCGGGATCGATGGCGTAGACGCGCAGCCCGGCCAGGGTCCGGAAGACGGGCGCGAAGCTCTCTTCGCCACCGATGAGTGGCAGCCCCAACGCGGCGGGGTCGATGGCGGGGGTCAGCCCCTTGACGCTTGACCGGAAGCTCGTCCCGTTGCGGTCGAACCATGCCTGTGTCGAACCATGGCTCACGCGGCACTGCTCGCGTAGCACGGCGAAGCCGTAGTTGGGGAGTGCTTTGATCTCGAAGGCGTAGAAGCCGCCGGCGGCGCTCCCGTTCAAGCAGCTGAAGTCCACGCGCACGCCGAGGTTGGGTGGGTAGCTCTGGCCGGACGAGCGGTTGCGCACGGCGGCGATCCCGCCGGCGCGGTCGAACACGGCCTGGAGCGGGGCTTGCATCGCTTCGGCCAGGAAGGCGAAGGCGCTGACCACGTTGCTCTTGCCGGACCCGTTGCGGCCGACGAAGATGGTCGGATTGTCGAAGGTGATTCGCTGCACGGGAATGCTGCGGAAGCGCTTGAGCACGAGCTGCTTGATCACGGGTTCCATGGCTGTCATCGTGGCACCGCCAGCAACATGGCGTCAAGCAGGCGCTTCTCCTCGCTGCCCATGGGGTACAGGGCCGACAGTGCGTTGGCCAGGCGCAGGAAGTCAGGACCGCGATCCTGCTCGGCCTTGAGCAACGCTCGCAGGGCGTTGGTGCGGCCGGCCGATTGGAGCAGCATGGCGACGTGGACGCGATCGAGGGTGGTGGCTTCGCGCGCCGCGGCCAGGCTGTCGTCGGACACGTCCGTGCCGCTGAACCGCCCGCGGTCGCGACCGCGCGTGGTGGTCTTCGCGGGCGCGGCCAACTCGGGGAAGAGCAGCCCCTGCAGCGGCTTGGCGCCCAGCACCGGCTCGTGCTCGAGCCGCGCGGCCACGGCGTGCGCGCCTTCCTCGCCGAAGAGTTGTCTGGCGCGTTCGGCAACGGGCAGGAGGCGCACGACGCCCTTGTCGGTGTCGATGACCCGCCTTTCCCACCGCGGCAGGTCGATGCCGAGCGGCTGGGCGAAGCGGCGGACGACGTCGAAGACCAGCGTAAAGCCCTTGGTCTTGGCGCGACTGACGCCGCCGCTCTCCTCGTCGTCGTCCTGGTCGAGGAGATCAGCGTCGTCGACGGGCTTGGTCTCGCCGGCGCCGAGATCCACATCGGCGCTCGTGGCCTGGAGTGTCCACAGGAAAAGCGCTGTCAGGCGCGCATCTTCTTCGATGGCGCCGGCCGCCCCGTTGCCCGCCCGTGCCTCGGCGGTGCCCAGGACTTGCTCCAGCGCGCTGCGGCCGACGACTTCCCACACTTTCGGCAGGTATTCAGCGAGCGTGACTTGGCGGCCGTCGGCGGTTTCTACGCGCGAGAAACGGCTGAAGATCTCGAGCGCCGGCCCGATGCACGCGAACACGAGATCGGCGCCGCGGATGCCTTCGCCTTGCAGTCTCTCCATCCAATCGGCGACGCGCCTTGGCAGCTCGCGCAGCACGTCCGCCCAGTCACCGACCGGCGCGTCGTCGGGGCGGGGGCGGCAGATGAGGTGGACGCTGGTGGCGAGGGCGGCGGAATCGCGGGCACGAAGGCGGGACGCCATCTCGGTTGCGATGGGCCAGGAGCCGGTGATCGTCCAGCTGCCACGGATCATACCTGACAGAAGTGCCTCCCAGCCGTCGGTAGACTTGTGAGCAAATACAACCGAGCCGATGCCGTCTTCACGGAGTACGCGGCGGCCCTCGGCGAAGGCGCGGGCCATCGTTTCTTCGAACCAGGTGCGATCCTTGGGGTGGCCGTTGTCTACCTTGGTCTCGTCCTGAACGACCTCACGCGTCTTCGGGGATAGAGGGTTCGAGGGATCGAAAGCATCTCGCAGGAGTGGATGACCGGGCAAGGCACGCTTTAGCCAGACGAGAAAGAAGTCCGAGAGGTCGGCATAGGGTACGGCGTCGTAGTAGGGCGGGTCGGTGAACCAGACACCAGACATCCGCAGCCTCATCAGGTAGGGGGTGTTGGCTGGCGTCTGCCAGTTGTGCTTGTCCACGACGACTGCTCCGGGACGCCTCAATCACTTCCGCAACTAGTTCGAAACCACTCTTCCAGTTCCCGGGTGCATCAGCGATCGGCACAACCTCCGAAAAGTCCCAAACGATGGGGAGCGCCTGTCGACCAAAGGTATGTTGCATCTTCTCAGCCACTGCATTCCACCGTGTGCACGACATTCCACTCATGGCAACCCGGCTGAGAGCACATGCGAGTACGGCTGCAGAATCCTGGCCAGCCAATGGTGCGATCTGGTTGCACAGCCAGTCAAGCGCCACCTTCTGCCGCGCCGTGAACAAATCCCCCCACTGCAACATACCGTAGCGCTGGACGCGGAAGCCAAGCGTGCCGATGGGAGGCAGTGGCTCATCGGAAGCCAAGCGTGCCGATGGGAGGCAGTGGCTCATCCGGTACCGGGCATAGCCCTTGCCTGCCGCCACGTCCCCACTCGTCGAGGATCTTCGCGAGGCAGGCTTGTGCCCGATACACGGCCGCGTAGTCGCTATCCGTGGGAAGCCGGTAGTGACGGCCGTTCTGCCCGGGGCGGAGGGTCACGACGGCGAGAAGGCGTGCGCCTGTGGCACGGTTCCCACTCGGGTCGAACTGGACGTCCGCCCCCCCGCGTTGCGCGGCAAGCTGCGCGCGCACGCGCTCGGGCGGGAGCACCGCACCGCAGGCAACACACGTCGCCTTCGCACGGGTCACCGTACCAAGAGGCACGTCCTGCTCGGCCCGTGGCTCGAAGACCTCCAACGCCACATGGGGCGGCTCGCCTGCCGGACGCTCGACTCGATGGCGCAGGGCCCGCTTTCGCTTCGCCTTCTTGCAGAGCCAGAAAGATCGCACCAGTGGGATCTCCGCTCCGCAGTTCGGCGCCTCACAGCGCACCGTGCGCGCCCAAAGGTAGGCGATCGGCGCAGCACCGTCTGGGTCCTTGGGGTACAAGTCAGCCAGCACCTGCTCGGCCTGCTGCTTGATCTCCGCCCCGACACGGCGCAGATCCTCGGCCAGCTCCGGTCCGTGGCGCGGGATGTCCTCCAGCATCACCTTGAGGATCAGGCACGCGACGGGGTTCAAGTCACTCGCGAACACCTCACATCCCAGCCGCAGCGCTTCCAGCGGAATCGATCCGCCCCCGGCGAACGGATCAACGACGAGGGGCGGCTCGTCCGAGTGCGCGGCCAGGACGAGGTTGCGGGCTACACGCAGATACGTGCTGTTGGCCGCCAAGTCCCAGTTGGAAAATGAACCGATGAACCACAGGAGTGCCTTGCGCAACTCAGCGTCGCTGGTCGGCGGCTGGCGGACGTCCTTGAGAACCTCCGCGGCCTGCCGCTTGAAAGCCTCCGGGCACAATGGATCGCACGGGTCGGGCAACAACAGCCCCATGAGCACCGCGCGACTGGAGGCCAGGGGTCGACGCGCCCACCACAAGTGGAGCGTGCTCGGGTGCCCGTGCCGGATCGACTTCTCGCGCGCCGCATGGATCGAGACCGTGGCAATCGGGAAGTCGACCTCGGCGAGGCGCTTGCACTCCTTGGGGATCATCGTTGCCTACGCGCCAGTTCGCTCATGCGCCACCCCACCGGGTCTGGACAAACCGCACCGCCTCGCTCACCGGAAGTGGCCGAGTGGCGTTCCCAACACGCAGGTAGAAGGCAGATGCCCCGCCTTCCGTCACGTACACAGGATGATCGCTCGGTTCGACCGCGATCAGGCAGACGTCGAAGCCGTCGAGCTGGTGGAAGGTCACCGTGAGAAAAGCCGAGACCGATTCGCCCAGGTCACGCGAGACGATCTGGTGCAGGCGCAGCTCGAAGCCGTCCCGGTTCTGTTTTTCCAGCGATGCGTAGTCATCCGCCAAGCCCGCGATTTCGCCCGAATCGGTCACCCCGATCAGGAGCGAGCCACCCTTCTTGGCGTTCAGGAAGCCAGCGAGCGTCTTGACGACGACCCTTTCGAGATCCTTGTTGGCCCGGTTTTCCTTCCGGTCCCAACGCAGGCTGGACTTGAACTCCAGCGTCTCGCTCTCTCCAGCCGAGATGTGTCGGCGCACCCAAGTCTCGTCGATCTCCGCGTCCGTGACCGGTAGCCAGGCCGCCAGGAACTCGTTCATCGCCTGAGCCAGGAGGAGCCGTCGGGCGGCGAGAAAATCCAGGAAGCGATCAGGCGACCACAGGTCACGGTCCATGGGGATGCACTGAGCGCGCAGAGCGCCCGGCTGCTGTTCGTCCACCTCGGGCAGGTATGCGTTGGGCGCCTGCTTAAGGAATTTGGCGTCCGGTTTACCCACCAAGTAGGCCCGGTTCGCAAGCTCGTTGATGATCTTGAAATCGTCTGCCGAGTCGAAGTGGGCCGCCTTGAGCACGCTCTTGGGGAAGATATGGTGCGCTTCCAGACCGTTCGACCTCCCCATGGCTTGATCGTAGAGCTTGATCCCGGTGAACCAATCACGCGCACCACGGGACCGGGCAAGCACGTAGCTGAAGAGGGCATAGGCCGTGCCGATCTTCGCCCCCGCCAGATCCGATGATTCCAGGGTCAAGCGGCCGCGCTCGCGCAAAATGGCCTGCTCCAGCTCATGGGTCGGGTCGATGTCGCCTCCGCCTACCAGACTGACGTCCTGCTGGAGCTTGGTCTCGGTCGCCCCGGAGTAGCGGCTCCAAAGACCCGCCAAGTACATCCAACGGATGAAGCGCCGCATGATCGTATCGGTTGGGAAGACCCCGTCGTGCTTGGCCAGGTAGACGATCATCGGCACCAAGACGTAGAGGGTCGGAAGGTCGCCGATGTCGTCGATGAAGGCTTCTCGCCGGAGCACGTGGGCCAATCGCTCAAAGGCACCCTTCACCGCGGTCCAGCTTTGCTGGAGCGTCTCAGCTTCGACGCGATAGAACGTACCCTCCAACAGGACCGACCCCGCTGCAACACCGGCGATACAGCGGACGAGAAAGCTCATGTCCACCCCGAAGCCGAGGGGCTTCATCGCATGTGAGAAGCCGCGCAACTCCTCACGCGCCTGGGGCCAGATGCTGCAGATGTGAGCCAGCGCCAGATCTGCTTTCGTCAGGGGCGTCCCGGCCTTGTTGACTCGGTTAAAGATCTCCACCACCTCCGCAACCGAGTACTCCTCACCCGACAGCTGATCGACCGTGTAGGTGTAGTCCCGGATGCGGTCGAGCCGACTCAGCCGTGCCAGATTCCTCTGATAGATCTCTCGCTGATCATCCGAGAAGCTGTCCATCCTCTCGAGAAGTCCGTTCAATCCCTCTCGCAAGAACTCGTGGACGCTGATCCAGGCCGGATTCTTCTCCATCAAAGTCACTTGCCAAAAACGGAACTCCTCGGTCTGTACGTTGAAGTACAGGTTCCAGAACAACGACTCGCCTTCGTAGAACGGGGGGGCCTTCCCCTCGAAGAGCACGTACAGGCTGGTCAGGCGCTGCTGGCCATCGAGCAGCAGCAGTGAGTGACCTTCGGAAGCTACCATCCCGCCTCGCACGGGTGAGGGTCTATAGGTCTTCCAAATCAGCAGGTGCCCCGTCGGGTGTCGGCGGTACAGCGATTGGACCAATCCTCGCACCTGATCAGACTTCCACACATAGCCCCGTTGAAACTCTGGAAGGAGAATCTCATTGAGTTGAATCTGCTTCAAGAGCTCAGCGATCGAACGCACTTCGTGCATCGTCATTGCCCTCCATAGTCAGCAGGTCTCTCCCGCACCCCCATCGGCCGCCGCATCGCGTCCACCGAGAGGTAGTAATGCGCCACCTTCATCACCTCATGCCAGTCCATCCGTGCCGGGTCAGCGATCGGCTCCTGCAACGTCGGGTGGGTATCACAGTCGGTGACCACGTACAGCCAATAGCAGTCGCGCCGATCCTCCGCCACGCGGCGCTCGTTCGGGGTGAGCAAGATCGTACCAGTGCTCGCGCCAATGCCCTTCACCTCGATCAAGCGCAAGTCGCCGGAAGCAAGATCCAGGCTGGTCACATCATAGCCCAGGTTGTGTTCCGACACGTCGTAGACCTCGCGACCCTGTGCCCGTTCGTGAGCCATCACCACACCCATGGCCTTGGCCTCCGTCTCGAAGTTCGGCCGCAGCCGCCGCACCTCAGGCGCCTCACGCTCGGGGTGGGGCAACACCAGCACGCTCGCCAGACGGTCGATCGACTGCAGCGACAACGACTGCTGCCGCTGCAGGTCGGCCCGCCGGTGGTCGCGCCGCGCAAGAAGCTCCGCGTGGCGCGCCTCAGCCATCGCCAAACGCCCCTCGGCGCCGGGCAGCTTCTGCTCGACATCCCCGGCAGCCCGCCCGATCTCGTCATCCGCTCGCTGCAAGAGCTCGGTGAGCGAAAGCTCGACATGCTCGCGCACCCGCTCGATCTCCGCCAGGCGGTCACGGCGGACTTCCTCGATGAAGGGGCGGAGCGCGCGTTCGTGAAGCCACTCCGCCGCCTCTGGGAGCGCCACGACCCCCGGCAGGTCATACGGTACCTCCGCCGGGGTGAAGTTGCCCACGAGACCCGGCTCATGGAGCTTGGGCGCCCCGTGCTCAGAGATCTCGACCGCGAAGAGCCGTTCGTGGATCACGTGCCCGAGACCGTCGACCACCCGCGCCCGATAGAAGTCGATACGCGCCGGTTGGTCGTACGACAGTGCGTAGAACGTCGCGCCGCGGCCGAGCACGTCAACCGCCTGCGCATAGGTGTGCCGGCGGACCGCTTCGAAGAACGGATGCCCCGGCGTGATCCATTCGAGCTTCCACTCCTCGGCCGCGTCCCGGTCCGTCGAACAACGCGGATAGCGATCCGCCAGCGCTGGAAGCCGCCAACTCGACTCCTTCTCATACTGGCGCAGAACGGGCGGCGTACGAGCCGGATCAAAGGCATGCGGCAAACCTTGCACCCGTCTCAGCGCGATCGGCACGTATTCAGCCGCATCGTGCAGGAATCGCTCGATCGTCTCGGGCACCACCCGCCGCTCCTTCGCCCGGGCTCGGCGCTCGATCAACATCTCCAGGTTCAGCGCCTTGCTCGCCAAGCCCTCCAGCGCGTTCTGACAGATTGCCCGGAATTGGTCCACGTCGATGTCACGCAATAGCCGCTCTTCCAGGTCCGCATCGCCCATCCGTCCCGAGTAGTACTCGCGCAGAACGCGCTCGATGCTCGCCGCCGGCAGGACCTCGCCGACGACGTTGAACACCGCGTCGTCATCCAGCGCATCGCGAATCTCCTCCAGCTTCTCGAGCAGCCGCTGGAGGACACGGCCCTCGATCGTGTTGGTCGCGACGAAGTTGAAGATGAGGCAGTCCTTCCGCTGGCCATACCGGTGGATCCGCCCCATTCTCTGCTCAAGGCGGTTTGGATTCCAGGGAATGTCGTAGTTGAAGAGGATGTTGCAGACCTGCAGGTTGATGCCTTCGCCGGCCGCCTCCGTTGCCACGAGGATCTGTATCCCGTCATCCTCCCTGAACTGCTGCTCGGCGAAGAGGCGCGTGCCCGGCTCGTCCCGCGAGCCCGGCTTCATACCGCCGTGGATAAAGCCGACGCGGAAACCCCATTCCCTCAGGCGCCCCACCAGATAGTCCAGGGTGTCCTTGAACTCCGTGAAGAGCAATAGCCGCTGGCCGGGATCGTCAAAGAAGCCCTCCTTGTGCAGCAACGCCTTGAGCTCCGACAGCTTCGACTCGACGCCGGCCTGCTCCACGGCGAGCGCCTGGATCGCCAGATCTCGAAGCTCTGCGATTTCCTGACGTACCTGGTCGGCATTCTCAGCCAGCGAGATGGCCTCGATCATCTCCTCCAACCGCTCGCGATCGCTCTCCTCCATCTCCTCGATCTCATCCGGGTCCGGGATGGTCGGAGCACTGAGCGCCATGATCTGGGCCTTCTTCAGCGCTTCCTCCAGGCGTGCGGCGCGCTTTTCCAGCGAACGGCGCATCGCGTAGGTGCTCGACGCCAGCCGTCGCTGGTACAGCGACATCAAGAACCCGATTGCGCGTGCGCGCGGGTCGGCGCCGCCATCGGCGGCGCGGGCGCTTTCGCGCTTCACGTACCGTGTCACGTCGCAGTACAGTGCGTGCTCGTCGCCGTCGATCTGGAAGTCGACCGTGTGAGGGATGCGCTTCTTGAAGATCGGCTCGGTCGCCCAAGTGCCATCCGGCCGGCGTTCGGGAAAGTAGACCATCGCTTCCTTCGTGCGCCGCAGGTAGAAGGGCGCACGGCGTCGGTCCATGGCCTCTCGGATCGACCGCACATCGGCGTAGGCGTCCGCGTCAAGGAGCTGCAGGAACAGGCTGAAGTTCGCGGGATCTCCCTTGTGCGGCGTAGCCGTGAGCAGCAATATGTGGTCGGTGCTGTCACGTAGAAGCTCGCCAAGCTTGTAGCGCAGGCTCTTGTGGGACTCGTCGGCGGCAGACATCCGATGTGCCTCGTCGACGATCACGAGATCCCAGTGAACCTGTCGAAGGCCGGGGAGGATGTCGGCGCGCTTCGCGAGATCGAGCGATGTGATGACCCTGTTACGCTCAAGCCATTGGTTCAAGCCAAACTGGTCGCGGATCTCCTGCCCCTTCATCACCAGAAACTGACTGTCGAACTTCTCCCTCAGCTCGCGCTGCCACTGAAATGCCAAGTTCGCCGGGCAAACGACCAGGATGCGCTCGGCCAGACCCCGCAGCTCCAACTCGCGGATGAGTAGGCCCGCCATGATCGTCTTGCCCGCACCGGCGTCGTCGGCGAGCAGGAATCGCACCCGTGCCGGCTTCAGAAGGTAGTCGTAGACCGCCTCGAGTTGATGCGGCAGAGGGTCGACCCGCGAGATCGAGAGCCCGAAGTACGGGTCAAACTCGTAGGCAATCCCCAGCGCGTAGGCCTGGAGACCGAGACGCAGCAGCTTCCCATCGCCGTCATAGGCATGCCCCGTATCCAGAATGTCGAGGTCAGCCAGATCGGCCGCATCCAAAGTGACTCTTCGGAAGCGTTCTGTCCGGGTTCCCACGACACCAACCACCCAACCCTGGGCACCATTCGCCTTAATCGTCTCGATCCGCATCGGCTCGTCGAAGAGAGAGCCGGTGAGAACCTGACCGGGGCTGAGCGGAGAGGGCGTCGTCGTCATTGCGCGCTCGATGGAGGGCAAGCCATACCCAGGTGCATCCTGTCTACACCATCTATGTAGTCATGATATAGCCGAGGCCCCTGCAGGGTCAATCGCCCAGCGCCGACCGGCCACCGCAAGCGAAGTGCGCTCGGCGTGGCCCCACTCCCCAGCCAGATGGCGATCCTACGGCGCCTCGGCGTACGGCTCCATGCAGCGGGCGCGCCCGCCTTCGCCCCCATCCCTTCGCACCACAGCCAAGCACCCCGCTCCGGTCAGGCCGGCATCCGTCCCGCACCAGCCAAAGACCCGCGGCGACACAGGCAGGCACGCCACCCGCGACAGCCAGTGAACCGGGCCGGGATCAGCCTCTTGGCGTGGCATCCGAGACAAAGACGTGTGCAGTCTCGGCCGCGACAGCGGGCCATGCCCGCCAGGATCCCGGCGGCCTCGTCCAGCGGCCGGTTGAACGTGACGTGGTAGATCCGCCCCCGCGCGGCCGGCGCACCGACTACGCCGCAGGGCGGGCCGCGACGTCCGTATCGAATGCGTGACACGGGCCGCGTGACCCCTGGGGCACGCGGCCCTTGGGCCGCCCGGGCCGATGCCGGGCACGACCAGCACGGGGCTCGAACGCGCCAGGCGGCACGCCGATGCCGGCGCGACGTCGGCCCGCGCCGCCGCCAGACCCTCGATGGCGGGGCGCCGGTCCCCACGGTGGCGCGACCGATGCCGGGCCAGACACGATCGGGACACCGGGGATGTCGCCCCACGACACGTTCGGCGGGTTCGAGCGACACCCGGTCAGATCCGGGGCGGTCGTGACAGCGGCGCGCTCCTCGTCCGTCGGATCGAGACCCGGCGGCCCGCAACCGTCCGCCAGCCCGCAATCGTCCGCCGACCCCATGGCCCCATACCGCCCGATCCCGCCCACGGCCATGCCCAGAGCAGCGCCCGCGCTGTCTCGACAGCGGCCCGCGTCCCCGCCGTACACCACCGCCGCGTGCACGCCGTGCGCCGCCAGCATGGCTCCCGCCCAGGCGTCCACGATGTAGCACAGGTCACGCCCGACGCCGTCGACGACCAGCGCCACCCGGCCGCGCGCATCCACGGCAGGGCGCAGCGCGTGCCGCTGGCCGTCGATCCACACCCATGCGGTGCGCTCGGCTCGACCGTCGGCGTCGCGCGCGGCCGCCCGAACCCCCGCACGCGTGTCGTCGCGCGCGAACCCGCCCGCGCCCTCGCCCGCGCCGCCGAGCTCGCCCGCGCCCTCACCCTCGATCTCGACCCGCTCCAGCACCGCGCCCAGCCACCCCGGCCGGGGCTTCCCAACGCCCGCCAGCGGCCTGGCCAGCGTCTGCAGCCTGCTCTTGCCGAGCGCCACCCCCAGCACCGCCAGCGCCCGGCTGACGTCGCGGTACGGGAGCCCGAGGGCGTGCAGCGCCGCCGCCCAGTGCCTCACCGCCGCCGGCACCGTGCCCCGGTCGATCCCGTGCGGATACACCCGGAACGTCCGCCGGCAATCCAGGCACATGTGGCGCTCCGCGGTCACCGCGCCGCCCGCCCTTCCCCGCACCGGCTTGGCGACCTTCTGCCAACGCCGGACACGCCCGCCGCCACACCCCGGGCGGGGGCAGCCGGCAGGCGGCGGCGTCGGCTGGCCGCCGGTCGGATCGTCGAACGTGAGTCGCAGTTGGAGCATGGCTCGTGGCGCTCGTGGGCCTCGATGCATTCCAACGTCCGCCGGGGCCGATGGGTTCCCGTGCCCCGCGGATCGCCCCGCCGGCATCGCCCCCGCCTCGATGCACATCCTCGTTTGAGGGAGCTGCGCCGGCCGCAGCCGCGTCTCAGGCCGCGGCGCTTCGGGTGAGGGCATTCGGCCGATTGACACACCCCGCGCCCGGGGTGTACACTCGCGCGCCAGTCTTCGGGCCCCCCTCAGGAACCGCAGGCCGGGTGCCCCCGGCCCGCCGGCACGCCCCCCGGCCCGCCGACGCCAGCCGCACACACCGTCACACCTCGCCAGGGGGCTCCGATCGCCATGCCCGGCAACGACACCACCACCGCACGCTGGGCGGATGCCCGCGCCCAGGCGCCGGCGACCGACACGGCGCACCTCATCCCCGTCGTGCCCGGCAAACAGGGCGTCGACGAGATGATGCGCCGGGTCGGGATCCTGGGCGGCAAGGCCGCCGACGTGGCCCAGGGCACGCCGCACCAGGTCGCCAAGCTCGGCAAGAAGGCGGCCCAGGCCGCCACCCTCGAGAACCTCGAGGCCGCCGGCGTCGCGATCGCCCACGACGTCGCCGAGCTCGAGCAGTTCGTCAAGCAGGCCCGGCGCAAGGTCATGAACTGGCCCGACGACGTCGCGGCCGAGATGAAGCAGGCCAAGCGCGACATCCAGGCCTTCATCAAGGAGGCCAAGACCAAGAAGCCCAAGCCCGACGAGCCCTCGAGCGACGTCGACCTGCGGTACCAGGCCCAGCTGGCGTGGCTGGCGGTCAAGCAGACGTTCCAGCCCGAGCCCGAGTACCGCCGCATCCAGGTCAAGCCATACATCGCCGGGAGCGAGGCGCGCGTCGAGGCCGACCAGACCATCGCGCGGCTGTTCGCCGGCTGCCGCCTGGAATGGACGTCGCTCGGCAAGCTCAAGGCCGCCACCGACCTGGCGTCGGGCGGCAAGGACACGTACACCGCCGGCAAGAGCCTCTACAAGGCGCGCAAGGACCTCGCGGAGGCGGCCGGGACCCTGAAGAAGGTCGCCGAGGAGGCCAAGGCCGGCGACGCGTCCGTCTTCGCCCACCTCGGCGAGATCCTCGAGGTCGACCCGGGCATCGCCCGGGACTTCGCGCTCGACATCGGCCTGAACGCGCCGCTGCTGCGCCCGCTGGTCGCCGGCGTCAAGGCCGCCGCCCAGGCCACCCTGGGCGGGCTGACCGTCAGGACCTATCGCGCCGCCGGCGCGATCGGCGCCGCGCACCCGTCCGAGGAGTGGATCCAGCTCAGCCTGCGCGCCCTCCAGGACATCCTGATGCAGAAGATCGTCCGGCACTCCGTGCTGCTCGGCACGTACACCTACGACGCGATCACGGGCGTGCTCGACCCGACCAGCGTGTCGGCCACGGTGTCGATCGGGGTGCGCACGGGGTACATGCTGCACACCAAGTTCCAGCTCTACCTGCTGCGCCGCGACACCAACAAGGTGCTCGGGGGCGGCGGGACCATCGACCTTCGAACCGTCCACGCCTGCCCGCTGCTCGGGTGCTACCTCTTGTACATGCTCGACCCCGACGTGATCAAGGGCTACTTCCACGACTACGACCCCGCCAAGGCCACGGCCGAGGAGGCCGCGCGCTACAAGGCCGAGCAGATGGCGAAGTACGGCGAGAAGGACGTCGAGAACGACGACCGCGAGCTGGCCACGCTCACGCAGCTCGCGTGGAAGCGCCTCCGGGCCAGCCCGCTCACGCTCTTCGACGCCCGCGGCGTCGAGGTCGTCCCGTTCAGCAAGTCCAACAAGATCGTCGGGCTCTACCTCTAGGCCCGCGGGAGCTCACGATGCTACGCAGCGACCTCTTCGCCAGCCTCAAGACCGGCCCCGACGACATCACGCTGACGCCGCAGACCCCCGTGCTGGGCGACCTTGCGGCGCCGCTGGCCGACATCGTCGACGCCGCGGGCCACCTCGAGATCACCGGCGTCACGCAGGCCCGCACCGGCCCGCGCGACCGGCTGACGCTCGAGGGCCGGGCCGTCGTCTTCGGCCAGCCGATGGCCGTCCGGGCCGTCTTCCAGCTCGGGGGCGGCTTCCTGCGCGCCTACCACCTCGTCGCGACCCCCGCCGCCGACTGGTCGCTGCGCAAGGCCTTCCCGAAGCTCGCGCCCGACGTCGCGGGCGCCGGCCTGCTCGACGTGCCGCTCGTGCGCCCCGTCATCGTGGTGTCGGCCGGCGCGCCCCCCATCACCGACGCCCGGGCCGAGCTCCAGGACGCCGTCCTCGAGGACGGCGTGCACCTCCTGGCCACCGCCACCGCGGGCGCGCTGCCGCTCGAGCGGTTCCTGCCGGCGCCCGCGCACGCCGTGCTCGAGAAGGTCAAGGGGCGGCCCGCGGGCCGCGTCCAGGGCACCATCACCCAGGACATGCGCCGGCCCGCCCTGGCATTGACGTGGTGGTGGCCGGTGCGCGGCGCGACCCAACCCGGGCCGCTGGCGACGCCGATCACCGCGGTCGGCCTCGCCGTCGACACGTGGCTCGACGCCGGGTTGCCCGGCGCGCCGGCCGTGGCGTGGCGGCAGGAGGTCGCGCCCGCCGACGGCGGCCCGCCCATCCACCTCGGGTGGCCGTGGTCGGCCGGCGCGCAGCCCGACTTCACCGCGGTCCTCGACGCGCCGCGCGTGGCGGGCGACGCCGACCACCTGGCGCCGCTGATGGCCGACCCCGCCGTGGGCGCCCTGCCGGGCGGGCTGGCGCTCACCGCGTTGTCGCACGGGCCGGCGTCGGTGAGCTTCACCGCCGTGCTGTGGGACCGCGCGAACGCGCGCCCGGCCGAGTGGGAGGCGCTGCCGGGGCTGGTGCGCTTCCACGAGGCCAGCGCCCACGTCCACGTGCCGCTGGCCGACCCGGGTGACAAGACGATCGTCGTGTTCGGGAGCGCGACGCTCCTGGACTGTGAGGGGCTGACGTTCGACCTCGAGCTCGTGCCCGGCCGGTCGCTGCGCGCCAGCCTGCACCGGCCCGAGCACCTCGACCCCACCGCGGTGCTCGAGCGGTTCCTCGGCCAGCCGACGGGGCTGCCGCACGTCGACCTGGCGCTCCTGTCGTTGACGGTCGAGCACGATCTGGTCACCAAGGACCGCGCCGTGGCCGCCAGCCTCGGCGGGCACCTCGACCTGGTGGGCAACGGCCTCGTCGTCGTCGAAGGCGTCGACGTCCGCATCGCCAGCACCGCCGGGCAGGTCACGGCGCGGGCGATCGCCGGGAGCCTGGAGCTGGCGGGGATCGCGTTCAACCTGACGGGGACGTGGAGCGCGCCCCTCGGCTGGCTGATCCAGGGCGGGCTGGGCCGCGGCGTGACGGTGCCGCTCGACCGGCTGGTCAAGGACGTCTTGCACCGCTTCGACGCCGAGCTGCCGTTCGACCTGCCGGTGCTCGACCTCGGCCGGCTCGGCGTCGCGTTCGCCACCCGCACCCGGGACTTCCGGGCCTACGCCCAGACCCGCTGGACGCCGCCCTCGGGCGTGCCGTGGGCGTCGGGAGAGATCGACGTCGGCCTCGAGGTGCAGGTCGAGAAGGCGCCCGGCGCGGCGTCGCGGTCGGTGGCGGTGATCCTCGACTGGGCGTGGGAGTCCGGCGGGCGGACGTTCGACGCCCACGCGCTCTTCGCCGCCGGCGGGCCGAGCGTCTCGGCGAGCTGGGTGGCGCCGGACGACACGCGCCTCGGCCTGGCCGACCTCTTCCGGGCGCTCAAGCTCGACGCGCTGGCCGGCCTGCCGGCGGGCCACGACTGGACGCTGTTCGCGTTCCGCGAGGCGATGGCTTACCTCGACCTGCGCGAGAGGCGGCTGCAGCTGCGCGCCGTCGCCCCGCTGGGCAAGGGCGTGGCCACCGTCGACGCCGTGCTCGGCCGCGACGGCAGCCAGTTCGAGGCCGAGTGGATCGGCGCCGACGCCGAGGCCCGGATCGGCGTCGACACGCTGCTCGAAGCCGTCGGGCTGCGCGGCGATCCCGTCCTCGACGAGGTCGAGAAGATCGGCCGCGACGTCTTCAGCTTCCACCGCGTGAGCTTCAGCTACGTGTCGGCGCCGGACCCCACGCTGCTGTTCGTCTGCCAGACCGCCCACGCGGCGTTCGACCAGATCTTCGTGGCCGCGCGCCGGGCCGCCGGGCAGTGGGGCGTCGTCGTCGGCGCCTCGTTCCGCGCACACACCCGGCTCGGCGACGTCAAGGTCCTGGGCGAGATCCCGTTCGTCGGCGACATCGCCAAGGCGCTGGTGGTCGAGCCGGTCTACGTGATCGCGAGCTCGATCGACGCCGCCAGCTTCCCGACGCCGCCTGTCGCCGACCCCGCCGGCGACCTGCCCTTCCGCAAGGGCAACCTGCAGGTCCGCAAGGGCCTGTCTCTGGCCGTGACGCTCGACATCGGCCAGAGCCCCGACGCCGCGATCCGCCGCGTGCGCGACGTCGTCGGGCTGGACCGGCTCGAAGGCAAGCTCGGCGTCGGCCCGGGCCACGCCGAGGTGTTCGCCAAGATCCCCGGCACGCTGCGCATCCCGACCGGGCTGGCCGGCGACCTCGCGCTCGTCGACCCGTACCTCGGGCTGATCTTCCAGACCGGCGGGCCGGCCTTCCGCCTCGGCGGCGCCGGCAGCGCGCGGCTGTTCGGGGCGGACCACGCCTTCAAGGTGGCGATGACCGTCAGCCCGGAGGCGCTCGACGGCAGCGCCTACCAGAAGGACGGCGTGCCGCTGCCCGCGATACCGGCCCTGCCGGGCCTGCGGATCAAGCGCGACTATTGGATCGAGCTCGGGGTGGACTTCGAGCCGACCGGCGTCGACTTCGGGTTCCAGGGCCAGTTCTACATCGGCGACGACCCCGCCAAGTACACCGGCGACCTCGCCATCGTGCTGACGTTCGTCGAAGAGGTGCCCGACCCGCAGTACCTGGCCGCCTCGATCGACACCCTGGACCTGTGGGCGATGTTCGAGCTCCAGACCGGCATGATGCGGACCCTGGCAGCGACCGAGGAGCGGATGGGCGCCGTCGCGGCCGGCGCCGACGCCGTGGCCAAGACCGACGCCGCGCGGGCCGCCGGGGCCGGCGCCGTCGCCGGCGCGGCGGCCGGCGCCGCCCGCCTGGGCGCGTCGGGGCTGGAGTTCCTGCGCGGCCAGTACAAGAACCTCCAGAGCGTGCTGCGCTTCATACGCTTCGACGACGTCGCCTTCCACTTCTGCGAGCGGCCGGGCGTGATCCTGCCGGACGGCACGCCCGTCCCGCTCGGGTTGGGGTTCCGCGGCTGGGCGGACATCTGCGGCTGGCGGGCCTTCAGCCGCCTCGAGGTCTCGACCAGCTCGAGCGTGCCGCAGATCTCCGGCGAGCTGCAGCTCGCGCCCATCGCGCTGGCGATCGACGGCTTCGACGTGCTCCGGATCACCGGCGACGGCAAGGGGGTCGTCAAGCCGGCCCTGACGCCCAAGGCGCTGACGCAGCGCGACGCCATCGGCCGCGCCGCCCCGCCGCCGCCCGCCCGCCCGGAGTTCCTGGTGCCCCCGGGCGGCCCCAACCTGATCGTCAGCAGCCAGCACTCGCCCTTCCTGCACGCCGACCTCGAGGTCGAGCTGCTCGGCGTGCTGCACGCCTCGGCCAAGGCCGACGTGACCGACAAGGGGTTCGACTTCCGGCTGCACGGCGGCATCGGCGACCTGGCCCACGTCGACCTGGGCTGCTCGCTGCAGACCGAAGGCGGTGTGCGCTTCGACGCCCACGGCGCGTTCGGGATGCACCTGAACCTCGACACCGGCCCGATCATCCCCGGCCTGGACTTCACGGCGATCCACCTCGACGCCGGGCTGGACGCGTCGTTGACGCTGTCGGTGACCAAGGACGACTTCCGGCTGAGCGTCGACGGGTCCTTCGCGTTCGAGGGCGCGACGTTCGACCTGCCGACGCTGACCATCGACGTGCCGTTCGGCAGCTTGAAGGAGCTGCCAGGCAAGGTCCTCGCGTGGATCAAGGACAAGGCCGCCGCGATCTTCGTGGACCTGTTCCACGGCATCGGCGAGGCGCTGGAGGCCGCGGGCAAGGAGGTCGCCGCGATCGCCGAGGCCGGCGCGAAGCTGTGCGAGGAGGCCTACGCCAAGGCGTCGGCGGCGATCAAGGACGTCGGCGAGACCGTCGGCCGCGCGGCGTCGGCGGCGGCCCACGAGGTCGAGAAGATCGCGGGCGAGGTGGCGGACAAGGTCAAGGCCATCGCGAGCGCGGCGGCCAGCGCGGTCCTCGACGTCGGCCGCGCGGCCGCGGCCGAGGCCAAGCTGCTGTTGGACGCCGGCGAGGCGGCGCTGAAGGACGCCGGCCGGGCGGTCGCGGCCGCGGCCGCGGCCGTCGCCGACGAGGTGGCCAGGATCGGCCACCGGATCGCCGACATCGCCGGCCGGGCCGCCGCCGCCGTGGCGGACATCGCCAGGGCCGCGGCGGCCGAGATCGCCGCCATCGCCCACGAGGCCGAGCAGGTCGCCGCGGAGCTCCTGCACGCCGCGCAGGCCGTGGTCGACGGGCTCGAGAGCGCCGCCAGGCAGGTGTGGGACGAGATCAACGCGATCGTCGACAAGGCCAAGCAGGTCGGCCGGACGATCGAGCACGCCGGCGAGGACCTGTGGCACGCCGCGACGTCGTGGCTGTGAGGAAGGCAGCGCATCCGTCATGAGCACGATCCCGAGCATCGACACCAAGCGGCACGCGCTGCGCGTCACCGGCGACCAGGCCATCGCGTGCGGGCCGATCGACGCCGCGCGCCTGGCCAAGGGCTTCACGCTCGAGGCGTGGGTGCGGCCGGACCCCGTCGCCGAGGGCGCGGTCCTGTACCCCGAGGCGCGGCTGGGCGGCACGGGCCAGGTGTTCCGGCCCGGCCGCTTCGACGACCTCGGCCAGCTCCGGGTCGGGACGGACGCCGTCTCGGCCCGCGTGCCGGACGGCTACTGGCTCGTGCTCTTCCAGGAGCCGGGCTGCCGCGGCCCGTCGCGCACGCTGCGGGACGACGTCGCCGACCTCGGGGCGGATTGGGCCGGCAAGGTCAAGAGCTGCGCCGTGCTCGACGCGCGCGGCCGGCGCCAGACGCTGGCGCTGATCTACGGCGAGCCGGACTTCAAGGGCCGCGCGTGGGCCGTCGACCTCGGGCGCGTCGAGGACCTGCAGGCGCTGTTGGGCGACGCGCGGGTCCGCTCGGTCGCCGTCCCGCCCGGGCTCGAGATCGCGCTGTACGCGCAGCCGGGGTGTGTCGGCGATCGCGCCGGCTTCGAGGGCGAGGACGGGCTCGTCGCCGGCGCGCCCGACCCCGCCCGCTCGCTCGTGCTGGCGCCGGCGCTCGGGCCGAAGGTCGACATGCCGACCCTCTACCCCTCCCCGGCCTTCGGCGGCGCCCCCGTGCCGCTGGCGGCCGACGTTCCGCTCGCGCTGCCCGTGCCCGGCGCCAGGGCCGGCACGCCCCCGTCGCTGCGGGTGCCCGAGGGCTGGCGCGTCCGGCTCTACGGCGCGGCGGACGGCAAGGGGTCGACGACGCCGGTCCACGCGAGCCAGACGGCGCTCGGGCCGGACGTCGTCGCCGGCGCGCGTTCGGTCCGCATCGCGCGCACGGCCGGGGACCGCCCCGCCGGCGTGGCGCTGTTCGCGCAACCCGGCCACCAGGGCGCCGCCTGGGAGCTGCCGTTCGGACGCTACGCGGATCTCCGGCCGTTCGGGGCGTTTCGGAGCCTGGCGGTGTGGCCGGGCCACCGGGTCGTCGTGTACGACAAGCGCGACTTCGGGGGGACGGCGCGCCGGCTCGATGCCGACGTCGCGGACCTCGCCGACGCCGCGGTCGGCTCGCTGGAGGTCGTGCGCGAGGAGCGCGTGCTGGCGGCGCCGTCCGGCTTCGGGCTGCACCTCGACGTCGTCCCGCCGGATCACGCCGTGCAGGCGCAGGCGATCGCCTTCGGCGGCGCGCCGCTGCAGGCCGGCAGGTGGAGCCACGTGGCGTTGGCGGTGGCCGGGCGCGCGTGGACGTGGTTCGTCAACGGGCGCGAGGTCAAGCGCGAGGACCGCGACCCGCCCGACCTCGGCGGCGACTGGCGCATCGGCGAAGGCTTCCGCGGCGACATCGGCGGCATCGTGGCGCGGGCCGGCGCCCGCGACGCGAAGGCGCTGGCGGCGGGCCGCTTCGCGCAGGCCGACAAGGCCGATGGCAAGCTCGTCCGGGCCTGGCCGATGGAGGCGGGCGACGGGCCGGCGACGGAGCTCGTCACGGGCGGCACGCTGCCGCTGCCGGCGGGCGAGGCGTTCTGGGTCCGGGCGACCCTGCCGCGCTCGCCGCTGGCGACGGGCCTGGGCCAGCACCTGCTCAGCCGCGCCGACCAGCACGGCCAGGCGCAGATCCAGGCCGCCAGGGCCGAGTCGCACACCCGGGTGTCGCAGGCGCAGCAAAAGGCGGCGCTGCGCGTCGCCGCGGCCAGCCACGCCGGCAGCGCGCGGGCGGCCGCGGCCCGGATCGACGCCATCCACTGGCTGCAGGGCGGGCGCCCGGCCCGCGTCGACGGGCGCGGCGCGGTCGTGCGCCCGGACGAGATGTGCTGGTGGTTCGAGCAGTCGGTGCCGTGCCGCATGCAGTTCTTCGACGACGACCGCCGGCTGCTCGTGGTGCACGAGAACGGCACGGCGGTCGTCTGGCGCGTCGACGCGCTGGCCGAGGAGCATCGCTTCAAGGTGCCGGATGCCAACAACGTGTGGTGCTTCGACCAGGGCGGCTGGAAGCTGTTCAGCCACGGCGGCCGCGGCAAGTGGCTGTACTACGACCTCGCCGCCCGCAAGCCGCTCGACGCGTTCGGCATCGTCGACGACGACGGCTGGCGGCCGCTCGTCTTCCGGGCCGGCGGCTGGCACAACAAGTGGATGGCCGCCTTCCTCAAGCGCACTCGGGAAGACGACGGTCGGGTCGAGAAGCTGACGCTTCAGGTCATCGACGCCTTCTCGGGCAGCCACATGGGCCCCCCGGCGACGCACACCTACCAGAACGACGGCACGGGCGTGTCCGTCGACCTCAAGGAGGGCAGCCCGCTCGTCATCGGGCGGCTGTTCTGGGACACCCCGTTGTTCGCGCTGTCGGCGGACCTGCGGACGGCCTGGCTGAGCGGGAACAAGGAGAGTGCCCAGTGGATCGCGGTGTGGGACCTCGAACGCGGGTCGGCCCGCTTCGAGCAGACGGGCGGCGGGGTGCCGTTCGACCAGGTCGCCGGCGGCCGCGCCGTCCACCGGGCCGAGCTCGACGACGGCACGGGCAGCCACGTCAAGCAGGTCGCCCTCCTGGAGGAGCGCCGCGTGGTCAAGGTGCTCGACCCCCGGTGGGGCGTCCTCGGCATGGGCATGGCGACGAGCCAGCCGGTCTCGGTCGGCCCGGGCTCGTCGCGGGTGGTCTGGATCCGCGAGCCGCACGACAGGTGGCAGCCGCCGTCGCCGCTGGCGTGGGCCGATGCCGCCACCGGCGAGCGGCTGCCGGGCTTCGGGCCGGAGTTCGAGCGGGTGGCCGCCGTCGCCTTGAGCGGCGACGGGCGGCTGGTCGCGACGTTCGAGTACCTCCGCGGCGGCTACCAGGTCCTGCGCGTGCGCGGCACGCCGCTCAACCGCGAGCGGTCCGACGCGTGCTACGCCCTGGACGCCGTACAGGATCCCGAGAGCGGCACGACGTATGTCGCCCTGCGCGCGCCCTGGCCGGGGATCGCGCGCGTCGCACCCTACGAGGTGCGCGAGGTCCGGCGCCGCGATCGGGCCGTCCACGCGCTGGCGCTGGACCTCGCGGACGCCGACCACAAGCGGGTGTTCTGGATCGAGGCGCCCGGCGCCGTGTGCGCCGCCCCGCTCGCGGGCGGCGCCGACGCGAGCGTGGTGGTGCCCGACCTCATCCCCGGCCCCGAAGGCATCTGGGACCTCGCGTTCGACGCGGAGGCGCGGCGCCTGCTGTGGACGAACGGGCGCGAGGTCTGGTGCGCGGACGTCGCGCCGGACGGCAAGGCAGGGTCTGCGCGCGTGCTGGTGCCGCACGGCGCGTCGCCCGGGCCCATCGCCGTCGATGCCGACGACGGCAAGGTGTATTGGGTCGACCGCGTGCTCGGCGAGGTCCGGCGTGCCGACGGCGGCGGCGGGGGGCTTCAGACGCTGTACGCGGCGCCCGACCCGCGTGCGGCCCTGGCGATCGACGGCGACCGCCTGTACTGGTGCGCGGGGCACACCCGCCCGGTCGAGGCCGCGATCCTCGACGACCCGGGGCTGATCTGCCACCTCGAGGATCCGGCGGGGCCGCCCCGGCCCGCCGGCAGCCACGGATCGCCGGGCCTCGCCGGCATCGCCGACCGTTCCGGCCAGCGCGTGGCGGCGCTGGAGGACACGGCGCTGCACGCCGCGGCCTGGGGCAAGGCCGGCAAGCCGGCGGCGGATCCGTTCGACGTGGCCTACGTCTGTGCCCGCGGCAACGACTACCTGTACGTCGACAAGGGCATCGACTTCAAGGGCGCCTGCACGCTCGAGGGCTGGATCCGGGTCAACCCGACCCAGTCGGTGCGGCTCAGGCTCCGCGGCCAGCCGTCCGACGCGCTGGCGCCGAGCTGGGAGGCCGAGATCGGCTGGCGGGCAGGCTGGGGGAGCAACGTCGCGCGTTATCGGCGGGCCGATCAGATGCAGGACCACTACCTCACTTGCCCGCCGATCGGGACATGGGTCCACCTGGCGGCCGTCGTGTCGGAGGCCACGGCGGCGTTCTTCGTCGACGGCAAGCCCGTCGGCGAGAGCCCGTCGCAACGGCCCCCGCCCGGGAAGCTCGAGCTGGGGCTCGACTTCGACACGGACGGCCGGCTCGGGGCGCTGCGGGTCTGGGACCGCCCCCTGAGCGCCGCCGACGTCGCGGCGCTGGCCGCCGCGCCCGGCGCGCCGCCGGCCGCGGGCGACGGGCCCGTCTTCGAGGCCAGCCCGCAGACGTTGACCGACGCGACGACGCGCACCCTGCACGCTCCGAGCCCGAACCCGGACGAGCGCTGGCGCTGGCGCAAGCCCGAGCCCGCGCCCAAACCCGCGGTGCCGCTCCCGCCGGCCCGCCGCGTGCTGGCCCTCGACGGCCAGGACGGGCATGTCGACCTCGGCCCGCTGTTCCTCGACGCGTCGCGCGGCTTCGCCTTGGAGGCCGTCGTGCGCTGCACCGGCGTCAAGGCCCACCAGCGCATCGTCGACCTCGGGAACGGGCGCGAGCGCGACAACATCGTCGTCGGGCGCGACGGCACGTCCGACCGCTTGTGCGTCGAGACGTGGTACGGCCCGGGCCAATCCAGGCGCATCGCGGGCGGCACGTGGCCGCTGTGGGGTTGGGTGCACGTGGTCGCGGCCATGGACGCCGCCGGCGCCGGTCGGATCTACCTCAACGGCCAGAAGGTCGCCGAGGGCGCGCTGCTGGTCCCGCGCAGCGTGCTGCGCACGCAGTGCTTCGTCGGCCGCAACAACTGGGCGGACCTGGGCGCCTTCGAAGGCGAGATCGCGCTCCTCAAGCTGTGGAACCACGACCTGTCCGACGAGGAGGTCGCCGCCCGCTTCGCCGACCCGTTCCGGCCCGAGGCCGTGCCCGCGCGGGCCCACCACCGCTCGCTGCTGCACCACTCCGACGGCGTCACCTACCTGATGTCCGGCGACCGCGACGGCCTCGGCCCGGCCGTGCCGCTCTTCCCGCTGGCCACCGACGGGCCGATCGCCCTGCAGAGCAGGTCGCTGGCCGCCCACGAGAAGCTCGTCCAGGCCCAGCGCGCCCGCGCCGAAGCCCAGGCCAAGGCCGACGCCGAGCGCTTCGCCGCCGCCCGCGCGGCCCACGAGAAGCTGACGGCGGCGCATGCCGCGCACGACCAGGCGCTGGCCGACGCCCAGGCGCGCCTGGCCCAGGGATCGGCCGACGCCGACCGCCAGCGCGAGGACGCCCACCGTCGCCTGACCGCCGCCGCCGCCGACGCCGCGCGCCGCGAGGCGCAGGCCCGGGCCGACGCCCACGCGCAGCGCGAGCAGGCCCGATCCGCCGCCGAGCAGAAGAAGCGCGCGGCGGCCGACGACAAGCAGCGGCGGATCCGCGAGGCGCAGCAGCGGCTCGACGACGCGAAGAAGGAGCGCCAGCGGCATTGACGGCGCGCGGAGCGCCGCGGCGGCCGCCCGTCCCGGCTGCCCGGGCATCGCCGCGACCGCCTCGGATGCGGGCGCGAACGCCCGCTTGACAAGCCCCGCCCCGGCGTGGACAATCGCGGCGCGTCCCCCGGCGGGCATCGCGGACATCCGCCCGCCGGCCGGGGCCACGCCACCGACCTCCGCGCCGCCAGGAGCCGCGCATGACGACCGGCGCCCCACATCCACCCGATCCCGCCGCTGCCGGCGGGACGACCCGGCGCGGCTTCCTGACCCGCGCCTCCGGCGTGGCCATGGTCGCCGGGCTGGCCGCCGGCTACGGGGCCTTCGCCCAGGTGGCGCTGCGCTACCTCTACCCGGCGGGGCGCGCCCCGCGCCGCTGGATGTTCGTGGCGCGCGCCGACGAGCTGGCGCCCGGCGCCGCCGTGCGCTACCGCGCCCCCAACGGCGCACCGGTCAACATCGCCCGCCAGGGCGAGGCCGGCGACGCCGGCGACTTCATCGCGCTCTCGAGCACGTGCCCCCACCTCGGGTGCCAGGTGCACTGGGAGCCGCAGAACAACCGGTTCTTCTGCCCGTGCCACAACGGCGCGTTCGACCCGTCCGGCGTCGCCACCGCCGGCCCGCCCGCCGAGGCCGGCCAGTCGCTGCCGCGCTACCCGCTCAAGCTCGAGGGCGGGCTGCTGTTCATCGAGGTGCCCACCGAGCCGCTCGCCGCCGCGGGCCCCGGCGCCCGGGCGCGGGGAGGGCGCGCATGACCGCGCTGCGCGAGTGGTTCGGCGAGCGGTTCCCGGTCTCGGGCGACGACCTCAAGTCGCTGACCAACGAGCCGGTGCCGTACCACCTCAAGCGGTGGTGGTTCGCGCTCGGCGGCACGCCGGCCTACCTGTTCGTCGTCCAGATCGTCACCGGCATCCTCCTGGCGTTCTACTACCAGCCGGCGCCCGCCACCGCCTACGCGTCGGTGCGCTACATCACCGACGAGGCCGCGTTCGGATGGTACATCCGCGGCGTGCACAAGTGGGGCGCCACCCTCATGGTCGCCGCCGTGATCCTGCACCAGATGCGGGTGTACTTCACCGGCGCATACCGCAAGCCGCGCGAGCTCAACTGGATGGTCGGCATGTGCCTGCTGCTCACCACCCTCGTCACCGGCTTCACGGGCTACAGCCTGGTCTACGAGCAGCTCAGCTTCTGGGGCGCCACCGTGGGCGCCAACATCGCCGACACCGTGCCGGTGGTCGGCGGCCTGGCCAAGCAGATGCTGCTGGCCGGCGAGGCGTACAACCCGCGCACGCTGCCGCGGTTCTACGTGCTGCACGCCGCCGTGCTGCCCGCCACGCTGGCCGCGCTGGTCGCGGTGCACATCGCCATCGTGCGGCTGCAGGGCGTCACCGAGTACAAGTTCAAGGACGAGCCCGAGGGCAAGGCGCGCACGTTCAGCTTCTTCCCCGACCACGTGTTCACCGAGCTGATCATCGGCCTCATCCTGATGATCGTCCTCAGCGTGCTGGCCACCGTTTCGCCCGCCCTGATGGGCCCGCCGGCCGACCCGCTGGTCACGCCCGAGGTCATCAAGCCGGAGTGGTTCTTCTACGTCGCCTTCCGCTGGCTCAAGCTCTTCTCGGGCACGGCCGCCGTGCTCAGCATGGGCCTCGTCGTCTTCGTGATGTTCGCCTGGCCGTTCATCGACGCCGCCATCCGCCGCCGCACGCGCTTCCAGGAAGCCAGCGTCTGGATCGGCATCCTCGGCGTCGTGGCCATCGTGGGGCTGACCGTCTGGGAAGCCCTCGTCAAGCACTGATCGGGAGTGCCGAGATGTCGCTCGAAGCCAAACGCTGGATCATCGCCGCCCTGTCGGGGCTCTTCCTCGTCTCGCTGATCCTGGTGCAGGCCATGGAGACGGCGCGCAAGCGCGAGGAGGTCGGCCTCGCCGATGCCAGCGTCGCCGTGCCCGACGCCTCGGCCGACTGCGTCGACTGCCACCGCGAGGAGAACCCCGGCATCATCGACCACTGGGAGGGCAGCCCCCACGCCGAGTCCGGCGTGGCGTGCGTCGACTGCCACCAGGCGGAGGACGGCGACGCCGACGGCTTCCGCCACGAGGGCGCGCTCATCGCCACCATCGTGACGCCGCGCGACTGCTCGCGCTGCCACCAGGCCGAGACCGAGGAGTTCGCGGCCAGCCACCACGCCGCGGGCGGCAACATCCTGGCCTCGCTCGACAACTTCCTGGCCGAGACCGTCGAGGGCGCGCGCGCGCCGTTCAACCCGCACGCCCCCACGCCCGGCAAGGACGTCGACATGGTCAACGGCACCGCCAGCGCCTTCTCGGGCTGCCAGCAGTGCCACGGCTCCAAGGTGGCCCTGCAGACCGTCGACGGCGGCATGATCACGGTCGACGACCTCGCGCCGGACGAGAGCGGCAAGCCGACCAACGTGGCGCTGCTCGAGCAGGTGGCGCGCTCCGAGCGCGACGGTCGCCCGGTGCTGCACCCCGGCACGTGGCCCAACACCGGCATCGGGCGGCTCAACCTCGACGGGTCGCGCGGGTCGTGCTCGGCGTGCCACAGCCGCCACGACTTCTCGCCGCGGCGCGCCCGCCAGCCCGAGAACTGCGGCAAGTGCCACCTCGGCCCGGACCACCCGCAGAAGGAGATCTACGAGGAGTCGAAGCACGGCGTGGCCTACCGCGACCTGCGCGACGACATGAACCTCGACGCCAAGACCTGGGTGCTCGGCGAGGACTACGCCGCCGCGCCGACGTGCGCCACGTGCCACATGTCGGGCCACACCCGCAACGGCGGCAAGGTCACCCACGACCCCGGCGAGCGCATCTCGTGGACCAACCGCCCGCCGGTCAGCCTGGTGATGGACACCGACGCCAAGCACGCCATCGTCAACGAGACCGACCCCGAGAAGCGCCGCGCGCTGGTGGTCGACACCGCCGAGGACAAGCGCAACCGCATGAAGGACGTCTGCTCGCACTGCCACACGCCGGACTACGTCACCGCCTTCTACCAGCAGTACGACGACCTCGTGATCCTCTACAACGAGAAGTTCGCCCGGCCGGGCCAGGCCATCATGAAGGCGCTGGTCGACAACGGCCTGCGCACCCCCACCGACTTCGACGAGGAGGTCGAGTGGACGTGGTTCTACCTGTGGCACCACGAGGGCCGGCGCGCCCGCCACGGCGCCTCGATGATGGCGCCGGACTACACCCACTGGCACGGCATGTACGAGGTCGCCGAGCGGTTCTACATGCAGCTCATCCCGCAGGCCCGCGAGGCCGCCGAGCGCGGCCGCGAGGCCGGGCTCGGCGAGGCGGCGGACCGCGCCGACGCCGTCATCGACGGCATCCTGGCCCGCCCCGAGCACGCGTGGTTCGAGGAGGGCGCCGAGGAGCAGGCCGAGCGCATCCGCGCCGAGATGGAGAGCCGCTACGGGCAGGGCGAGGGCGACGGCGCGGCGCCGGCCGCCCCCCCGAACCCGTGACCTCCGCCGACGTTCCCGGCGCTCCCTCCGGGGACGCCGGTGCGCCGCCCGCGTCGGGGGCGCCGGCCGGCCGGCGCCCGCTGCGCGCCGAGGACCTGCTCGACCTCGTCTGGGTCGCCGACCCGCAGATCTCGCCCGACGGCACGCGCGTGGCCTTCACCCGCGTGCACGTCGACAAGGACGACGACGGCTACGCCACCAGCATCTGGATGGTGCCGGCGGCCGGTGGCGCGGCGCGCCGCCTGACCGCGGGGACGCAGGACGCCCAGCCGCGCTGGTCGCCCGACGGGTCGCGCCTGGCCTTCGTCCGCGGCGGCGGCAAGGACAGCCCGGGCCAGATCTGGGTGCTGCCGATGGCCGGCGGCGAGGCCGCGCAGCTCACCCGGCTGGCCAAGGGCGCGGCGTCGCCCGCGTGGTCGCCCGACGGCCGGCGGATCGCGTTCACCAGCGGCACCAACCCGGCCCTCGACGACGCGAAGACCGACAAGCCCAAGCACGAGCCCGCGCGCATCGTGACGCGCCCGGTGTTCCGCGAGAACGGCGGCGGCTTCATCGACTTCGACCACCGCCCGCACGTGTGGGTGGTCGACGCCGACGGCGGCGCGCCGTGCCAGCTGACCACCGGGCGGTTCGCCGAGGGGCCCCCGCGCTGGTCGCGCGACGGCCGCTGGATCCTGACGGTGTCCGACCGGCGCGACGAGCCGTGGTTCGAGCTGCCGGCCTCGCGGCTGTACGCGGTCTCGCCCGACCTTCCGGCGCCGACGGACGGCACGGACCTCGCGACGGTGCTCGACCACCCCGGCCCGGTCCTGGCGTGGGCCGAGGCCGACGACGGCCGCTTCGTGACCCTGGGCGGCGAGCTGACCGGCCCGCCGCACGCCTACGACCAGTGGGACGTGCTCGTGCACGGCGCGGCCGGCGCCGCCTGGCCGCTGGCGCCGGCCAAGACGGTGAACGCCGAGCGCGACCACGCGTTCGGCGAGGGCGTGAACGCCGATCAGCACCCGCCGAAGGGCGGCGGCCAGACCCCGTTCGCGGTCGCTCGAGACGGCCGGGCGGTCTTCGTCGGCGGCGCGCGGCACGGGGCGTCGCAGCTCCTGCGCGTCGACATGGACGGCGGCGCCGCGCACGCCCTGACCGGCCCCGACCGCGACCTCGTCGCCGGCACGTGCACGCCCGACGGCCGCGGGTGGGCGGTGACGCTCGGGAGCGTCGCGCGGCCGGGGGACCTGTACCATCTCGACGCCGCGACCGGCGCCCTGACGCTGCTCTACGCGCCCAACGAGGCCCTCTTCGCCGGGATCGACCTCGGCACGGTCGAGGAATTCTGGTACCCGTCGTTCGACGACACCCCGATCCACGGCTGGATCGTCAAGCCGCCGGGCTTCGACCCGTCGCAACGCTACCCCATGGTGCTCGAGATCCACGGCGGCCCGCACACCGCGTACGGCGTGGGCTTCTTCCACGAGTTCCACGTGCTGGCCGGCGCGGGCTACGTGGTGGTGTACACCAACCCGCGCGGCAGCACGAGCTACGGGTGGGCGTTCGCCAACAGCATCCAGTACCGGTTCCCCGGCGACGACGCCACCGACCTCGTGCACGCCGTCGACGCCGTGGTGGCGCGCGGCTACGTCGACCCGGCGCGGCTGGGCATCACCGGCGGCAGCGGCGGGGGGCTGCTGACGAACTGGATCATCGCCCGCACGCCGCGCTTCGCCGCGGCCGTCACGCAGCGCTGCGTCAGCGAGTGGGCGAGCATGATGTACAGCGCCGACTTCGCGATGTTCCTGCCGTACTGGTTCCGCAAGCAGCCGTTCGAGGACCCGGAGGAGTACCGGTCGCGCTCGCCGGTCACGTACGCCGCCGACATCACGACCCCGCTGATGATCATCCACAGCGAAGACGACTGGCGGACGCCGATCGGGCAGGGCGAGGCGATGTTCCGCGCGCTCAAGGCCCAGCGCAAGCCGGTGGTGATGGTCCGCTTCCCGGGCGAGAGCCACGAGCTCTCGCGCAGCGGCGCGCCGTCGCGCCGCGTGCAGAACCAGGCGCACATCCGCAAGTGGTTCGACCGCTGGCTGATGGGGGTCGAGGCGCCGGAGTATGGCGTCTGACGGCGGGGCGGACGACGCGCCCTCCGCGGCCGAAGGCCTGATCGCCGCCCTCCGCGCTGGCGACCGCGTGGCGCTCGGCCGCGCCATCACCCTCATCGAGAGCCGCCGGCCGGACCACCGGCGCCACGCCCAGGCGCTGCTCGCGCGGCTGCTGCCGCACGCCGGCGGCGCGTGGCGGGTCGGGATCACCGGCATGCCCGGCGCGGGCAAGAGCACGCTGATCGAGGCGCTCGGGCTGCGGTTGGCCGACGCCGGGCGCCGCGTGGCGGTGCTCGCCGTGGACCCGTCGAGCGGCGTGACCGGCGGCAGCATCCTCGGCGACAAGACCCGCATGCCGCGGCTGGCCGTCCATCCCAACGCGTTCATCCGGCCCTCGCCCAGCGGCGGGGCGCTGGGGGGCGTGGCGCGCGCCACGCGCGAAGCCATGCTGGTGTGCGAGGCGGCCGGCTTCGACGTCGTCGTGGTCGAGACCGTCGGCGTCGGCCAGTCCGAGACGCTGGTGGCGGGCATGGTGGACTTCGTCGCGGTGCTCGTCCTGGCCGGCGCCGGCGACGAGCTGCAGGGCATCAAGCGCGGCATCCTCGAGCTGGCCGACCTCGTCGCCGTCAACAAGGCCGACGGCGACAACGCCGGCCGTGCGGCGGCGGCGCGCGCGGACTACGCGCGCGCGCTGCACCTGCTCGGCCCCAAGCCGTCGGGCTGGGCGGCGCCGGTGGTCACGTGCAGCGGGCTCGAGGGGACCGGGCTCGACGCGGTGTGGGACGCCGTCGTGCGGCACCACGCCGCGCTGACCGCCTCGGGCGCCCTGGCCGGGCTGCGCGCGGAACAGCAGCGCGACTGGCTGTGGGCGCTGCTCGACGAGGGCCTGCATGCCCGGCTGCGCGCCCATGCCGGGGTCGCGGCCGTGCTGGCGGAGGCCGAGGCGGCCGTGACGTCCGGGCGGGAAACCCCGCCCGCGGCCGCGGCGCGCGTGCTGGCGGCGTTCGAGGGGCCGGAAGGCGCCGGGGCCATGGCCGGCGTGAGCGGCCATGGCCCCGAGGGAATCAGGTAGAGGAAGGTCGAAGGACGGGCCGCGCGCGGGCGGCCGCCGCGGTCACGGCCGGCCCTGGAACGATTGGGGCGTGTCGACGGTGTCGGGGCGCGCCTCGAGCGTCACCGTCACCTGCCGGCGCTCGCCGCCGGCGCGGACGACGTCGAGCGTCACGCGGTCGCCGGGGCGGGTCTCGCGCGTCAGGTAGGCGATCATGTCGTCCATGCCCTCGATGGCCTGGCCGTCGATGCCGACGATGACGTCGCCGCCCACCGCGAGCGGGTCGCCGGTGGCGCCGTCGGCCACCTGACGGTCGCTGCCCTTGAGGCCCGCCTTGTCGGCCGGCCCGCCGGACACGACCGCCGCCACCAGCGCGCCGCGGGTGCCGGCCGGCAGCCCCGCCGCCTCGCCCGCCTCGGCGGTGAGCGTCTGACCGCTGATGCCGAGCCACGCGTAGTCGTAGTCGCCGCCCGCGATCAGCGCGGGCACGACGCGCTTGGCGATGTTGATGGGCACGGCGAACCCGATGCCGGCGTTGGCGCCGGTGCGGCTGATGATCTGCGAGTTGATGCCGATCACGCGGCCCCGGCGGTCCAGCAGCGGCCCGCCGGAGTTGCCGGGGTTGATCGGCGCGTCGGTCTGGATGACCTCGGGGATCGAGTACGGCGTGGCGCCGCTCCCGATGGTCCGCCCGACGGCGCTGACGATGCCGTAGGTCATGGTGTTGGCCAGCCCGAAGGGGTTGCCGATGGCGATGGCCATCTGGCCGACCTTGACGGCGTCGCTGTCGCCGATCTCGATCGGCCGGAGCTGGCCGGCGGGCGCGGCGACCTTGACCACCGCCAGGTCCGCGCCCGGGTCGTTGCCGACCACCGTGGCCGTGGCCTCGGTGCCGTCGGCAAACACGACGACGACCTTGTCGGCGCCGTCGACGACGTGGTTGTTGGTCACGATGTGCCCGTCGGCGTCCCACACGAAGCCCGAGCCCTCGCCGCGCTGGACCTGCGGCCCCTGGCCGCCGGGGAGGCCGAACGGCGACTGGCCGTCGGGGCCGCCGAAGGGGTTGGGCATGCCGGGGATGTCGGGCATCTGGAACTGGAACGGCTGGGCGTCGGCCGCGCCGGCGCGCTGCGTCACCCGCAGGTGCACCACCGACGGCAGCACCTGCGTGTAGACGCCCTCGAGGACCTGCTCCTGCGCCGCCACGACGGACATGGCGTCGGCGGCGTCGATGGGCGGCGCCGACGCCGCCTCGGTGCTGCCGGCCGCCCCGGTCGCCGGAGCGGCATCGGCCGCCTCCAGCGCCGCGAGCGTCCGGCCGGCGCCGGTCTGGACGTCCGCCAGCCACTCGCGCGCCAGCGGGGCGGCGATCATCAGGCCGCCGCCGATGCCGGCCACCGTCACGAACAGCATCGCCAACGCGCCCACGGCAAGCCAGGGCCAGCGCCGGCCACGTCGCACGTTTGGTTCCATGGTAAAAGCTCCTGTGGTGTGTGCCGCGCCGTTCAACGCGTCGTCGGGTCTGGGCATGCGGCGGGATCGCGGGGACCCCGCAGGTCGGCGTCGGCTGGGGAGAAGGATAGGGCGCGTGGCTTAGCGGCGGATGAGCGGGGTGCTAGAGGCGCGTTGGAAGGGGGCGGATGGCGCGCCGCGCGAGGCGCACGCCGGCCGCGGCGCCGTTCGACCGAGGACGGGCTACAATTGCGCCATGGACGCGCCGCTTGCCGCCCGCATCGCCGCCTGCACGGGCCGCGGCGTGCGCGCGGCGCGGCGGGTGGAAGGCGGCTACACGCCTGCGGCGCGCTGGGTCGTCACGTTGGACGACGGGGCGACGGTGTTCGCCAAGGTGGCCACGGCCGCCAACGTCGCGCGCTGGCTGCGCGACGAGCACCTGGCCTACCAGACCATCCGGGCCGACTGCATGCCGGCCTTCGTCGGGTGGGACGACGACGGCGCGGCCCCGATCCTGCTGCTCGAGGACCTGTCGGGCGCCCACTGGCCGCCGCCGTGGACGCCCCGCCAGGTCGAAGCGGTGCGCGCCGCGCTCGGCCGGCTCGCCGACACGCCGCCGCCGGCGCACCTCCGAGACGTGGCGGAGGATCGGGAAGCGTTGACCGGCGGCTGGCGCCGCGTGGCCGCCGAGCCCGAGCCCTTCCTCGGTCTCGGGCTGTGCTCGGCGGCATGGCTCGCGCGGGCCCTGCCGCGACTGTGCGACGCCGAGGCCGCCGCCCCGATCGACGGCGACGACTGCCTGCACCTCGACGTCCGCAGCGACAACATCTGCCTGGTCGGCGAACGGGCGGTCCTCGTCGACTGGAACTGGGCCTGCCGCGGCAACCGGGCGCTGGACCTGGCGGGCTGGGCGCCGAGCCTCCATTTCGAGGGCGGCCCTGCGCCGGAAGCGTTGCTGCCGGATGCGGCGCCGCTGGCCGCCGCCATCAGCGGCTACTTCGCCAGCCAGGCAGGGCTGCCGACCATCCCGACGGCGCGGCGGGTGCGTTCGATCCAGCGCGCCCAGCTCACGACGGCGCTGCCGTGGGCGGCGCGGGCGCTCGGGCTGCCGGGGTTGGGGGGCGGCAACGCCGGGCGATGATCTGGCGTCGGAAGCAAGCATCCATCGGCAGGCGCTGCCGGCCGCCCGGGGTCTTGCATCGCAGCGCTTGCCCGCGACCCGCAGCGGAACACGTTCCCGGTGAAGCACGACGACGTCCCCGTGCCGACGCTGGCATTCGGCGACGATGTCGCCTGCGTGACCGTACCCGCATCGAGCATCGAACTTGATGCGCCGTGTGCCTGGTTGCCATCAACCACCACGTGCGGCACACTGTGGCCATGAGGACCACCGTTACCCTGGACGACGATATGTTCGAGCTGGCGAAGCTTCAGGCTCGGCTGCGTCGGCAGTCGCTCGGCCGGACGCTGTCCGACCTCGTGCGGCGCGGCCTCGATGCCTCGATGCCGGCCCAGGAGATCGACGGCGTGGTGGTGTTCCGGCTCCCGCCGGACTCGCCGCCTGTGACCGCCGCGGACGTCCGCCGGCTGGAGGTCGAGGGTGCGTGAGCGCCGTGCTCTTGGACACGAACCTGCTGATCGCGCTCCTTTGGCCCAGCCACGAGCAGCACGAGACCGCCATCCGGTGGTCCACCAGCGCGCGGCATAGGGGCCGGGCAACCTGCCCGTTCACTCAAGCCGGGTTCGTCCGCATCGTGTCCAATCCGGCCTTCTCACGCGATGCCGTCCGGCCACAGGAGGCGGTCGAGGTGCTGTCGGCGAACACGACGGCCCCCGATCACGTGTTTTGGCCGAGTGACGCCCCATTTGCAGAGGTCAGCCGCTTCGTGGGCCCGCGCCTGGTGGGTCATCAGCAGGTGACCGACGCCTACCTACTCGGCCTTGCGCTCCGCCGTGGCGGCAAGCTGGCGACGCTGGACCGCCGCATCGCTGCCTTGACCGCCCCGAAGTCGCCCGAGGCGCAGGCATGGGTCATCGTCGCATGAGCGTGCCGGGGCCGTAGCGCGACCTGCGCCCCGCCGAACGACACGGGCATCATGGCGACGGTCCCTGCCGTGGTCGTCATCGCCCCGGCGCCGAGCGCCACCGTGCGGTGGCGCGGGTCGTCGAGGCCGGTCATGCGAAGGCGCGCATGCCCCGTAGACCACCCAGTGGGTCGACCACGAGCCGGCCGATTCGACCTCGCGGTTAGGCGATATTTAACGCTCGATCGCCCCCATCCCGTGGTAAACTCCGCGGTGGAGGGCTTGTGCGCATGTCGATCCGCTCGCATCGCCTTCGCCCCCGCACCCTCGT
>QEVT01000265.1 GCA_003576755.1 bacterium
CGCCGCGGCCCTGGCCTATGTCGCCGACGGCGTGCGGGCGGTGCAGCGCGCGGGCGTGCTGTGCCTGTGCCCGCTGGTGCGATGGGACGCGGGCGATGGGGGGTAGGCCGCGCGCCGCGGCGGCCGCGCTGGCCGCGCTGGCCACGCTGGCCGCGCTGGCCACGCTGGCCGCCGTCATCGGGAGCGCCCTCGCCACCCGTCCAGGTCCTCGCCCCCGTTCCGTCCACCCGCCGCACGCTGCCGCGGCGCCGGCCGCCGCCACCCCCCGCCTGCCGACCTCGGCGCGCGACTTCCTGGTTCCCGGGACCCAGCCCGGCGCGCTCGCCGCGCCGATCGCCGCGCCCGACGGGTGCGCCAACTGCCACGCCAACTACCGCGGGCTGATGACCCGCCCCGTCGACGCGGCCGCCGAGACCCACACCGCGTGGTCCGGCAGCATGATGGCCCATGCCGCGCGCGACCCGGTGTTCCTGGCGGCGCTCGACATCGCCAACGCCGACGCCCCGGGCAGCGGGTCGTACTGCCTGCGCTGCCACGCGCCTGCCGGCTGGCTCGCCGGCCGGGCCGAACCGCCCGACGGCAGCGCGCTGGCGGGCGCGGACCTCGACGGCGTGAGCTGCGGCGTGTGCCACCGACTGGTCGACCCGGCGGGAAGGCCCGGCCACCCCGCCCGCGACGCCGAGGTCCGCGCCGCCATCACGCTCCCGGTGCGGACGGTCGGCAGCGGGGCGCTCGTCGTCGACCCGCTCGACTACCGCCGCGGGCCGCGCGACCTCGAGGCGGACTGGCGGCCGGGCTTCAACCCCCACTTCGACGCCGCCGGCAACCTCGTGTCGCCGTTCCACCGCGAGGCCGCGCTGTGCGGGAGCTGCCACGACATCGACAACCCGCTGTTGGCGTGGGACCCCGCGGCCGACGCCTACCTGCCCGTGCCGCCCGGCGCGACGCCGCCGTCGGACCGTCGCTTCCCGCTGGAGCGCACGTACTCCGAATGGCGACTCAGCGACTTCAACCGCCCGTCGGGGGTCGCCGACCCCGACCTCGGCGGCGCCCGCGCGCGGGTGGCGACGTGCCAGGACTGCCACATGCGCGCCGTCGACGGCGCTTCGGCGGGCTACTTCGGGGAGGTGAGGCCGCGCAGCGACATGGCGCTGCACGACCTCACGGGGGCCAACACCTGGGTGCCGCGGATGCTGCCGCTCGACCCCGAGCTCGGCGCGCCGCTGCGCGACGACCCGGCGCGGGCGGCGGCGCTGGTCTCGGGGACGCTGCGGGCCCGGTGGATGCTGAGGCACGCGGCGCACCTCACCGTCGCGCGCGCCGGCGGCCGCCTGTCGGTCACGGTGGTCAACCGCGCCGGCCACAAGCTGCCGACCGGGTACTCCGAGGGCCGGCGCATGTGGCTGCAGGTCGAGGCCTTCGACCGCGCCGGCCGGCGGGTCTTCGTGTCCGGCGCCTACGACGACGCCTCCGCGACGCTGGCCCACGACCCGGCGCTCAAGGTCTACGAGGTGCTGCACGGCCTGACGCCGGCCTGGGCCGATCGGCTCGGCCTCGCGCCCGGCCCGACCTTCCACTTCGCCGTCAACAACGTCATCGTGTCCGACAACCGCATCCCGCCGCGCGGCTACGCCTTCGATGCCTTCGAGGCGGCCGGAGCGGCGCCGTACGCCGACGGCCGCGCCGACCGTGCGCGCTACGCCGACGGGCAGCACTGGGACACCACCGTCTACGACCTCCCGCCGAGCGCGGCCACGGGCCGCGTCCGATTGCTCTATCAGACGGCATCGGCGGAGTACATCGCGTTTCTGCGCGACGCCAACCCCAACCCCGCGCCCAACCGCGGCCAGACCCTCTACGACCTGTGGGAGCGCACGGGCCGCAGCGCCCCCGAGGTCATGGCCGAGCGCCGGTTCGGCGGCCCCGAGGGACCGGCCTACCTGCCGGTCGCGGTGCGCGGCACACGCCGCTGACCGCGGGCGGGCGCCGCCGACGCCCGCCCGCGGTCAGGGCGCCGGGATCAAGCGCGGCGGCAGGTCGTAGGACAGCAGCGGCATCAGCACGCGGAACGGCAGCCGACGCACGATGGGCTGGACGCCCACGGACTGCGAGCCCGGCTCGCCGGCCGGCGGACGGATCGTCAGCAGGCCGTCGCCGGCCGTGCCGAACCAGGCGTTGCCCTTGTCGTCGAACACGAGGGCCGTCAACCGGTCGGATTGCATCCCGCCCGGCGCGGCCATCTGGTGGAGCCACGCGTCGCCCGCGCGGACATGGACGCCGTCGAGCGTCGTCGCGGTCCAGAGGTTGCCGTCGTGATCGGCCGCCAGCGCGACGACCGCGCCGGCCCGGTCGAAGCGATGGTGGTCGATGCCGCCGGGGCCGACGACGTCGACGACGCCGTCCGGGGTGATCTCGGGGTCGTACGCCCCGTCGCGGTAGGATTGGCCGCCGACCCACGCGCGGCCGTCGGCGTCGACGACGATCGCGCGCGCGTCGATCAAGGCATCGTTCGGACCCCCGGAGCGGCCGTGCACGGCGAACGACAGCCCATCGGCGGCGGTGACCTTGCGCCACGCGCCGGTGCCGAGGTTGTACACGCTGACGCCGCCGCCGGTGCTGAACTGCGCGCCGCGGGGCCGCGGGTCGACGTAGAAGAAGTACGACGTGGCCACCCACAACTCGTCGCCGTGCACGGCCAGGTCGGTGACGTTGTCGGACGTCAAGGTCGGGAAGGTGAACGTGCGCTCCCACTGCCGCGTCTGCGTGTTGACGACGGCCAAGCCGCTGCCGCGGTAGGCCAGCTCCTTGGGGCCGGCGTCGGTGGCGCCGGTGCCCACCCACAGCCGGCCGCGCCCGTCCAGCGCCAGCGCCGAGAGGTGGTTGGAGGGCAGGCCCGCCGCTTCGGCCGTCAGCGCCGCCCACGATCGGCCGTCGAACCGGGCGAGCCCCCCGTCGACCCAGCGCGCCTTCTTGCTGTCGTACGTCGTCGACCGGGTGGCGACCCACACGATGCCGCCGGGCTCGACAGCGATGTCGGCGATGCTGTCGGATGGCAGGCCGCCGTTGGTCGAGGCCCGTGTGTAGGCCGACCACTTGCCGGTCTGGCTGCGCACCGCCACGCCCGATCGGGCCGTGCCGACCCACAGGTCGCCGGTCAACGGATGGCGGGCCACGGCCGTGACCGCGTTGTCGGGCAGGCCGTGCTCGGCGGCCGCGCCGAACCGGTAGGCCTCGACCGTCGCCCGGTCGTCGAGCAGCCGCGCGAGCGCCCGGCCCCGCGGCCGGCCCTCGGTGTCGCGGTCGGCGGTGCCGAACCATACGGTGGCGTCGTCGTCCGGGAGGATGGCGTGCACCAGCTCGCCCGGCAGGCCGTCGGCGGCGTGGAGCGCCGTCCAGCCGTCGTCGGTGTCGTCGAGCGGGGTGTCGCGGGCGTCGAGGATGTTCACGCCGGTTCCGTGCCCGTTGAACCGCGACGTCCCCAGCCAGATCGCCCCGTCGTCGCCGATGCTGAGCGCGGTGACGTAGTTGTCCTGGATGCAGCGCGACGGGTTGCCGCAATCGCGGAGCGCCTTCCAGCGGGCGCCATCGTACGCGACGAGGCCCCGCCCGCCGGTGGCGACCCACAGGGCGCGCCCGTCGCCGGCCAGCGCACGGGCGTTGTCCGAGAGCTCGGCCACGCCCGTGCTGTCGAAGGCCGTCCACCGTTCGGCGTCGCGCCGGGCCACCCCGCCGCCGACGGCTTCCCAACGCCCGGGCACGGGGTCGCCGCCGCCGTCGGTGGTGGGCGCCCGCCAGCGCAGGTAGGGCTCGGTGGCGACCCACATCTGGCCCTTCCACGAGGCGACGTCGCGGACGTTCGTCGACGGCAGGCCGCTCGACGCATCGAGCACCGTCCACTCGACGCCGTCGGCCGTGTGGGCCACGCCGCCGCCCGTCCAGCCGCCGGGCTCGGCCTTGCCGGTGAACGTGGCGGTCCGGTTCCACCACTGGCCGGTGGCGACCCACAGGCGGCCCGCGCCGTCGGTGGCCAGCGCCGTCACCGACGGCGACGGCAACGGCGCGCTCAGCCCGGTCATGCGGTCGCGCGCGGCGTCGTAGCGGGCGAGGCCGGCGCACGTCCCGAACCACCACTCGCCGCGCCAGCGAACGACGTCGCGCACGTCGTTGCACGGCAGGCCGTCCTGGGGGCCGAGGTACTGCTTGAGGCCACGGCCGTCGCGCGCCCAGCGGACGACGCCGCCGCCGGCGGTGGCGGCCCAGATGCGGTCGCCGTCGCGGGCGATGGCGCGCACGTCGTCGCCGTTGGCGATGGTCGACCAGTCGCCGACCACGTGCCACTCGCTGCCGGGCGGCACGCTGGCCGGTCCGGGAGCGGCAGCGTCGGGCCCGCGGTGCGGCGCGGGCGCGGCGGTCGAATCCGAACGAAGGGGGGCAGGGGGGGCGGCGGTCGCCGTCGAGACGGCGATCGCCAGCCCGAGGGAGGCGGCGGCAAGACCAGGGCGAGCCGCGGGCAGGTAGCGCATGGGGAGGTGCTTCTCCTTGGCCAAATCAATCTTCTCGTTGTCCCCGGGTGAGGGCCGTATCGGGTGAAACGGCCGCCCACGCGAGGGCGTTATGCCCGCTTCGCCGCCGTCAACGCGCCGCCTCGGCGCGGCGGATGCGCAGGTCGACGGGCAGCGGCGCCATCCGCGCGGGCAGCGCGGGGACCGGGGCGGGAGCGCGCGACACGATGGATGCCTGGCCGACCTCGGACCAACCATAGCCGGGGACGGCAGGCGCCTCGGCGCGGCCGTCGTCGACCCACAGCACCCCGCGGCCGGCGGCGCGCCACGCGTCGAACGCCGCGGCGAGCGACGCCCCGCGGATGGCGGGATCGCCCACCACCACCGTGTCGCGCCCCTCGAGGATCCACACGGCGGCGGCGACGCGACCGGCGTACAGGCCGCCGAGCGTCGACGCGAAGACCACGACGTCGTCGGGGTCGGCGTGCTCGGCGATGCTCCGGGCCAGCCGGGGCCCGCCGCCGAAGTCGGCGGCCGCCGCGGCCGAGAACGGGCCCGCCGCCTGCAGCTGCGCGACCGCCACCAGGGCGATCCCCGCGGCCGCAAGCCA
>QEVT01000266.1 GCA_003576755.1 bacterium
CAACACCTACCAGCACTTCGCAATCGAGCCGGGGTTCTACAGCAAGACGGGCCTGACGGCGCGGGTGAAGGCGCGGCAGATCGGGCGCTACCTGCGGGTGAACACGACGGCGGACGCCGACCTGATCACCGACGCGAACCCGAACGTGGTGTCGGCAGGGTGGCAGGTCATCCCGTGACCGATCGGCGCCCTTGCGGCGACGGACGGTCGAGAGCGACCACGACAACTGAATACAGACACGACCCGGCGGGGACCCAGCTCCCCGCCGGGTGCTTTGTCATGCCGGCGGCGGGTGCCGGGAGGCGGTTGGTACCGTTGCGGTTCCTGTTCACCGACATCGAGGGCTCGACGGAGCCGTGGGAGCACCAACGCGAGGCGATTAAGGCCGCGCTCGAGCGGCACGACGCGCTCATACGCGCCGCCATCGAGGCGCGGGCGGTCACGTGTTCAAGACGGTGGGCGGACGCGTTCTGTGCGGCGTTCCACACGCCGCTGGACGCCGTGGGGGCGGTGATCGAAGCGCAGCGGGCGGCGGCGGCGAAGGATTGGTCGCGCTTCGGCCATGGCACGGGCGGGGGTGATCCGGCCGGACCCGGTTTAGGCGCCGGGCCCGGTACGGGCGGGGGTGATGCGCCCGGATCCGGAATGGACCCCGGACCTGGTGGGGCGGGTTTCAAACCCGCCCCTACCCCCGCCCGTTTCCGCCGATTCGCGTGCGCATGGGTTCGATACGGGGGTGGCGCAGGAACCCGGCGGCGACTCCTCAGGGCCGGCGGTGAACGGGACGGCGCGGGCGTACGCGGCGCGGCGAGCGCAGCGAGTCGGAGGCGCCAGGAGAGCGGTCGAAACAGCAAGCCGGGCTGACCGGGCTATACTTCGCGGTCAGCCGCGGTTCCCCCGGCACTGCCGCCTCCCGGCCGCGCCGCTGCCACCCGATTCGATCGACGCTCGCCCCCATGCCGGCCACGTCGATCCACGACAGTCCGCGACACCCCACGCCAATCCACGACCATCCCCCACGGAGCCCCTCCCATGATCCAAGGCCTGCGCACCGCCATCTACCCCGTGCCCGACATCGCCGCCGCCAAGGCGTGGTACAGCCGCGTCCTCGACCAGGCGCCCTACTTCGACCAGCCCTACTACGTCGGCTTCGCCGTCGGCGGGTTCGAGCTCGGCCTCGTCCCCGACGGCACCCCGAGCCCCGACGGGGCACAGGTCTACTGGGGCGTGCCCGACGCCGAGGCCGCCATGGCCCACCTCGAGACCCTCGGCGCCACCGAGCACACGCCCGTCACCGACGTCGGCGACCGCATCAAGGTGGCCGCCGTCAACGACCCGTTCGGCAACGTTTTCCGGATCATCGAGAACCCGCACTTCGACCTGGCCGCCGTGCGGTAACGCGTTGCCCACGCGACCTGCGCCGCGGAGCCCGAGGCCGTCAACGTCCCGCGCCTACCGCGCCACCCTGCGCACCTACCTCGGCCCGCAGTGGCGCAAGGCCGCCGCGCTGGGGGCGGTGATGCTGACCGACATCAGCCTCGACCTCCTCGGGCCCCAGATCCAGCGGCGCTTCATCGACGGCGCCCTCGCCGGTGCCCCGCTGCCCGAGCTCGTGCGGCTCGCCGCCGGCTTCCTCGCCATCGCCGTGACCGTCCAGGCCCTCTACGTCGTCGCCAACTACCTCTCCGCCGACCTCGCCCAGATCGGCACCAACCGCCTGCGCGAGGACCTCGTGGCCCACGTGCTGCGGCTCGACCACGGCTTCCACAACGCCCACACGCCGGGTGCGCTGATCGAGCGCATCGACGGCGACGTGTCGATTCTCGGCAACTTCCTGTCGCGCTTCCTGCTCGAGGTCGTCGGCAGCATGCTCCTGCTGTCCGGCGCGCTCGCCCTCCTGTGGCGCATCGACTGGCGCATCGGCGCGACGCTCGTCGCCTTCACCGCCGTCACGTTCGTCGTCCTGCGCCGCTTGATGGGCGCCGCCGCGCGCCGCTGGGAAGCCGACCGGGCGGCGTCGGCCGACCTCTTCGGCTTCCTCGAGGAGCGCCTGGCCGCCACCGAGGACATCCGCGCCAGCGGCGCCGTCGCGCACGTCATGCGCCGCTTCTTCGAGCGGTCCCGGACGGTCTGGCGCCGCCGCGTCGACGCCACGCTCGTCGGCTCGCTCAGCGGCAGCGCCCCCATGGCGCTCGTCGGCATCGGCACCGTCGTCGGGCTCGGCATCGGGGCGTGGCTGTACCGTCAGGGCGACATCTCCGTCGGCACGGTCTACCTCATCTTCAGCTACAGCCAGCTTCTCCTCGGGCCCATCGACGGCCTCGCCCGCCAGGTGCAGGACCTCCAGCGCGCCGGCGCCGCCATCGGGCGCGTCGGCGACATCCTCACCACCCCGCCCCGCGTCCGCGATCCCGAGCACCCCGTGCCGCTCCCGCCCGGCGGCCTCGGCATCGCCTTCGACGGCGTGACCTTCGCGTACGGCGACGGGCCGCCCGTGGTCGACGGCGTCACGCTCGACGTCCCCGCCGGCACGTCGCTCGGCCTGCTCGGGCGCACCGGCAGCGGCAAGTCCACGCTGACCCGGCTGGTCTTCCGGCTGGTGGACCCCGCCGCCGGCGCGGTGCGCCTCGGCGGCGTGGACCTGCGCGCCGTCCGCCTGGCCGACCTGCGGCAGCGCGTCGCGCTGGTGACGCAGGACGTGCAGCTCTTCCACGCGAGCGTGCGCGACAACGTCACGCTCTTCGCGCCCGGCGTGCCCGACGACCGCGTGGCCGCGGCCGTGCAGGCGGTCGGCATGGGCGACTGGCTCGCCGGCTTGCCCGACGGCCTGGCGACCCCGCTGGCGCCCGGCGGCGGGCTGTCCGCCGGCCAGGCGCAGCTCCTGGCGCTGGCCCGCGTGTTCCTGCGCGCGCCGGACGTCGTCGTCCTCGACGAAGCGTCGTCGCGGCTCGACCCCGCCACCGAGGCACGGCTCGAGGCCGCGCTCGACCGGCTGCTTGCCGGGCGGACCGTGATCGTCATCGCCCACCGGCTGGCGACGGTGCGGTGCGTCGACGCCGTGGCCGTGCTCGACGCGGGCCGCGTGGTCGAGCACGGCCCGCGCGCCGCCCTGGCCGCCGATCCCGCCACGCGCTTCGCGCGCCTGCTGCGGTCGGCCGAGGCCGACGTCGACCTCGACACGCTGCTCGAGGCGGGCGGTGCTCCCGACGCGGCCCCGCGGACGGAGCCCGGTGGGGGCGCCACGTGAGCCCGTGGCGCGCGCTGGCCCGCCTGGCCCGCTACAAGCTCTGGCTCTACCTGGCCAGCGGGCTCCTGGCGAGCGTGATGTTCTACCTCATCCCGCTCCTGCCGGGGCTGGTGATGCGCCGGTTCTTCGACCGCCTCGTCGGCAAGGTGCCGGAGAGCGCCGACTGGGTGCTCGCGCTGCTCGTGGGCATCGCCGTCGCGCGCGCCGCGCAGCTCATGGCGGCCGGCCTGGCCGAGAACAGCCTGCGCATCGTGGCCGCCACCCTCGTGCGCGCCAACCTGCTCGAGCGGATCCTGCAGCGCCCCGGCGCCCGGGCGCTGCCGTCGTCGCCGGGCGAGGCGCTCAGCCGCTTCCGCGACGACGTCGAGGCCGTCGTCAACTTCCTGAGCTGGACGCTCGACCCGTTGGGCCAGGTCATCGTCGTCGCCACGGCCGTCGGCGTGCTGGCGCGGGCCTATCCCGGCTTCACGCTGGCCGTGTTCGTGCCGCTCGTCGCCGTGCTGGCGGTCGTCAACCTCGCCACCCGCCGCCTCCGCGCCTACCGGCGCGCCTCGCGCGAGGCGGCCGGCGCCGTGAGCGACCTCCTCGGCGAGGCCCTCGGTGCCGTGACGGCCATCCAGGTCGCCGGGGCCGAGCCGGCCGTCGTCGCCCGGCTGCGCAGCCTCAACGCGGCGCGCCGGAACACGGCGCTCAAGGACCAGTTGCTGGGCGCCACCCTCGGCGGCCTGGCCCACAACGCCGCCAGCATCGGCACGGCCGCGCTGCTGCTGGTGGCTGCCCAGAGCATGCGCACGGGCGGGTTCTCCGTCGGCGACTTCGCCTTGTTCGTGTCGTACATGGACTGGATCGCCAACGTCGTCGGCATGTTCGGCTTCTACCTCACGCAGTACCGGCAGACCGGCGTGTCGCTCGAGCGGCTCGCCGATCTCATGGCCGGCGCGCCGCCTGCCGATCTGGTCCGTCATCGCCCGGTCTACCTGTGGGGCGCGCCACCCCCTCCCATGCCCGCGCCCGAACCCGGCCCGCCGCTGCAGTCGCTGGCCGTCGAGGGGCTGACGTACCGCCACCCCGGCGCCGAGCGCGGCGTCGACGGCGTCACCTTCACGCTCCGGCGCGGCAGCTTCACGGTGATCGCCGGCGAGGTCGGCGCCGGCAAGACGACGCTCTTGCGCGCCCTGCTCGGGCTCGTGCCGCCCGACGCCGGCACCGTCCGCTGGAACGGCGCGGCGCTGGGCGACCCCGCGGCGTTCCTCGTCCCCCCGCGCTGTGCCTACACCCCGCAGGTGCCGCGCCTGTTCAGCGAGAGCCTCCGCGAGAACATCCTCCTCGGGCTGCCGGTCGACGCGGCCGACCTCGCCACCGCCCTCCACGCCGCCGTGCTCGAGGACGACGTGGCGGGCTTCCCCGCCGGCCTCGACACGCAGCTCGGGCCGCGCGGCACGCGGCTGTCCGGCGGCCAGCTCCAGCGCGTCGCGGCGGCGCGCATGTTCGTGCGCGACCCCGACCTGCTGGTGTTCGACGACCTCTCGAGCGCGCTCGACGTCGACACCGAGGCCCGGCTGTGGGAGCGGGTGTTCGCGCGCGGCGGCGCGACGTGCCTAGTGGTGTCGCACCGCCGCGCCGCGCTGCGCCGCGCCGACGAGATCCTGCTCTTGGACGGCGGCCGGATCGTCGCGCGCGGCCGGCTGGACGACCTGCTCGCGGCCTCGCCGCTGATGCGGCGGCTCATTTCCCCACGCTAGAAGTTGTCGATGCAACTCACAGGGTAAGCGTTCAGCAGGGGCTGGGTCGGCAGTCCGCTGCAAGGCGCATCCTGTTGAGCCGCTCCGGACTGTGCCCCGCGGACGACGCTGATCACCGTCTC
>QEVT01000267.1 GCA_003576755.1 bacterium
GGCGCGCCCGAACCGCATCCCCGGCCGGCGCCCAGCCGGGGTCCTCGTCGCGGCGCCCGAACCCGGCGGCCGTGGGGAGGGATCGATCCGGCGGCCCGTCCTGCCGACCGCCGGCGGGCGACTCAGCCCGCGCCCGGCGCGTGCCGCGCCACGGCGCGATCTCCTCCGCGCCACCGGCCGAGCGCCTCGCGCACGACCGCGCATCCAAAGCCCACCAGCCGGAGCTGCCGGCGCCAGCGCCACGGCTCGGTGAGCAGCCGAAAGAGCCAGATCAGGTGCAGCCGCCCGACGACCGCCGGCGGCCGGCGGCTGCGGCCCGCCACGAAGTTGAACCCGCCGCCGACCCCCACGGCCACCGGGATGCGCAGCCGCGGCTGGTGGCGGGCGATCCACAGCTCCTGGGCCGGCGAGCCGAAGGCCACGAAGAGCGCGTCCACCGGCGCCGCCGCCTCGATCCGCCGGCAGATCGCGTCGGCGTCGGCGTCGCGCGGCGAGCCGGACCACGTGCCGGCGACGACGAGGCCGGGGTGCCGCGCGGTCAACACGCGGCCGACCGCGTCGGCGACGCCCTCGGCTGCGCCGAGCAGGAACCAGCGGTCGCCCCGCGGCCCGGCGCGCTCGGCCATCCGCTCGATGAGGTCGCTGCCGGGCACCACCGCGCGGATCGGCTGGCCGAGCAGGCGCCCGGCCCAGCGCAGGCCCACGCCGTCGGCGGGCGCCAGGTCGGCCTGCGCCAGCACGGCCCGGAAGGCCGGGTCGCGCCGCGCCAGCATCACGAGCTCGGGGTTGGGGGTGACGACGTGATGCGGCTGGCCGGAGGCGACGAAGGCGTCGATGCGCGCGAGCGCCTCGGGCCACGTGACGTCGTCGACGCGCACGCCGAGGATGCGGCGACGCGCGGGGTCGCCGGGAACCGGCACGTCCGGGCTGATCGAGGAGGTCATGGCCGCTCGCAGGTCGATTCCGCAGCGTGCCGATTATATAATGGCTTGCGCCCGACAAGACAACCATGCCCCCTCCCCCGCCCCCGCGCGCCGCCCGCGCGCCCGCCCCTGCCCCGCCGCCGGCCGCGCCGCCGCGGCGCTTCCGGTTCGTGCTGCTGGCCTACGCCGGCCTGACGACGCTGGCGTTCGCGTTGGTGTGGCGCTACACGCAGCACCTGGCGGCGCTCTACGGCGGCAACATCGACAACGTCGGCCTGCAGTTCGGGCTGTACTTCGGCATCTACGCCGTCGCCACGCCGCTGGCGCATGCCGCGGTGCGCCGGCTGCCGCTGCACCTCGGGCGCGAGGGCGCGCTGCGCCTGGCGTTCGTCGGGGGCGCGACGCTGGCGGTCATCGTGGCGCTCTACCAGTCGCGGTTCGGGTGGACGTCGCTGGTCAACTACTTCACGGTGGGGGTGCTGGGCGCGTTCGCGGCGGTGCTCTACCTCACGCATCGGCAGTTCGGGCTGGTCGAGGTGGTGGCGCGGCCTGCGCCGGAGGTCGTCGCCGCCGTCGAGGCGGCGCACGCGGCGGTGCGGCTGGCCGACACGCCGGGCGACCGGGTCAAGCGCGTCCTCGAGCTGGCGCTGGCGGTGGTCATCATGGGGGTGTCGCTCCCGATCTCGCTGGCGCTGGCGGTGGCGGTGTGGCTGCAGGACCCGGGGCCGCTCTTGGTGGCCAAGGTGGCGGTGAAGCAGGGGGGGCGCAGCTTCAACCAGCTCAAGCTGCGGTCGATGGTCAAGGACGCCGAGGGCGGCACGGGTCCGGTGCCGGCGGCGCCGACCGACGCGCGCGTGACGCGGCTGGGCAACCTGCTGCGGCGGACGCACATCGACGAGCTGCCGCAGCTCATCAACATCGCGGTGGGCGACATGAGCCTGGTCGGCCCGCGGCCGGAGCGGACGGTGTTCGTGGCGCGGCACCTGCGCGAGATCCCGCGCTACGCCGAGCGGCACGCCGTGCGGCCGGGGCTGGCGGGGCTGGCGCAGGTGTACGGCGACTACTACAGCACGCCGCGCGAGAAGCTGCGCTACGACTTGCTGTACATCCGCAACCGCGGCCTGGGCCTGGACGCCCGGCTGTTCGCCGAGGCGGTGGTGCTGGCGCTCTTCGGGGTGGCGCCGCGCCGCCGCGTGTCGGGCGCCCACCCGGCGCCGGGCGACGAGCAGCGGTTTCGGCGGGCCTACCGGGCGCTGCGGGGGGAGGACGTGCGCGGGGGGGACGCGGGGGAGGGCATGCGGTAGCCGGCCCCGACCCTGCTCCACGAGCTGTGCTCGGCGGGCAGGGCCGGGCCCGCGCCATCACGGCGGAGTGGGCGGCGACGTCCGGATCGAAATGGATCGTGAGCATGGAAGCAACATACATCCCTGGTGCAATCGCCGTTGGCGTCGGCGCGACGCTTCTCACGGACGTCTGGAACCTGTTTCTCAAGCGTGCGTTCGGCATTCCATCGCTCGACTTCTGCTTGTTGGGGCGCTGGATTCGCCACATGCCGGAAGGCACGCTGAGGCATGCGAGCATCGCCGCCGCGCCTCAGAAGCGTTTCGAGCGTGCGGTCGGTTGGGCCGCCCACTACACCATTGGCGTCGTGCTCGCACTCGCATTCGTCTTCCTGGCATCCGGTGACTGGTTGGCGCGTCCCACGCTGCTGCCGGCGCTGCTCTACGGCATCGGCACCGTGGTGTTGCCGTTCTTCATCATGCAGCCTGCGTTCGGCCTGGGCATTGCCGCGTCCAAAGCCCGCAATCCGACGCAGGCCAGGCTGAAGAGCCTTGCGACGCATACCGTGTTCGGGGTCGGGCTGTGGGCATGCGCGCTGGGGGTGCGCTACGTGATGGGGGTTCGTGCCTGACAGCGGCATGCCGAGGGCCAACCACGGCCCCTGGCTGCGCGGCCTCGCCAACCCTCGCCGCACTCCCTCGACCCACCGCCCCTGCGCCGACCGCGGCCTCGCCGCCTTCCGTCGCCGCCCAGCTCGCCCTCGCCGCCCTGCCTGCCGTCCGCGTGTCGCCGTGGGAGGCCCCCGACGCCGTGCGGCACTACCCCTTCGCCACCCCGTACGCCGCCAGCGCCCGCGCCCGCGCCGCCGCGTGGTCCACGATCGGCGCCGGGTAGTGCCGGCCCACCACGCACCCCGCCGCCCGCTGGGCGGCATCGGACATCCGCCACGGGGCGTGGACGAACGCCTCCGGCACGCCCGCCAGCTCCGGCACCCAGCGCCGCACGTAGTCGCCCTGCGGATCGTGGGCCAGGCCCTGCGCGACCGGGTTGAACACCCGGAAGTACGGCGCCGCGTCGGTGCCCGTGCCGGCCGCCCACTGCCAGCCGCCGTTGTTCGCCGCCGGGTCGCCGTCGACGAGGAGCCGCATGAAGTGCCGCTCGCCCGCGCGCCAGTCCACCAGCAGGTCCTTGACCAGGAACGACGCCACCACCATGCGCGCGCGGTTGTGCATCCAGCCCGTGGCCGCGAGCTGCCGCATCGCCGCGTCGACGAACGGGTAGCCCGTCCGGCCCGCCTGCCAGGCCGCGAGGGCGTCGGGGTCGTCGATCCACGCCACGTTGCGCAGGTCGGCCCGAAAGCTCTCGCGCCGCACGTGCGGGAAGTGGTGCAGGATGTGGACGAAGAACTCGCGCCACACCAGCTCGCTCAGCCACGTCTCGGCCGACCGCCGCCCTGCCGCGGCACGCGCGGCCGCCGCGGCCGCGCGTGCCGCGACGACCGCCCGGCGCGCCGAGACCATCCCGAAGCGCAGGTACGGCGACAGGCCCGACGTCCCGTCGATGTCGGGCCGGTCGCGGGCCTCGGCATACCCGTGGATCGGCGCGCCCGCCCCGTCGGCGAAGGCCGACAGGCGCCGGCGCGCGGCGCCCTCGCCCGCGACGAACGGTCCCGCCGCCGCGTCGCCGGCTCCGTCGGGCAGGGGAAGCGTGGCGATCCCGGCCGGCGTCTCGATCCGCGCCGGCGCCGCGAGGAGGTCGCCCGGCCGCGGCGGCGGCAGCGCCAGCCACGCCCGCCGGAACGGCGTGAACACGACGTACGGCGTGCCGTCGGCCTTGACGACGGCGCCGGGCGCGTGCACCGTCACGCCGGGCGCGAGCGACAACGGCAGGGCCGCCGCCACGCGCGCGTCGCGAGCCCGAGCGTACGGCGAGTGGTCGGCCTCGGCGAACACCCCGTGCGCCCCGATCTCGCCCGCCAGCGCCCGCAAGGCCGCCGCCGGCTCGCCGGCGCGCACCACCAGGCCGCTCCCGCGCGCCCGGAGGTCGGCGTCGAGCGCCCGCAGCCCGTCGAAGAGGAACCCGGTGCGGGCCGTCCCGGCCCACGGCGACCCCAGCAGGGCCGGGTCGAGCACGAACACCGGCACCACGTGCGAGGCCGCGCGCATCGCCGCGGCCAGCGCCTGGTTGTCGTCCAGCCGCAGGTCGCGGCGGATCCACCAGATCGCGGTGGTCATGGAGGTTTGTCGCCGCCGGGCGGCGGGCTAACGCAGCACGTCGCGCAGCGCCGCTTCGGCCTCCGCGAAGCGGAACTTGAAGCCGAGGTCCGTCAAGCGGCGGGGCACGACGCGCTGGCCGTCGAGCACCACCGTGGCCATCTCGCCCAGCGCGAGGCGCAGCGGGAACGCCGGCGTCGGCACGAACGACGGCCGGTGCAGGACCCGCCCGACCGCCCGGCCGAACTCGGCGTTGGTCACCGGGTTGGGCGCCGCCAGGTTGAACGCCCCCTCCGCCCGCCCGTCCTCGACAAGGAAGCGCAGCGCGGCGACCTCGTCGGCGAGGTGGATCCACGAGATGTACTGCCGGCCGCCGCCGACCGGGCCGCCGGCGAACAGCCGGAACGGCAGGACCATCAGCGGCAGCGCCCCGCCGCGCGGGCTGAACACCACGCCGGTGCGCGCGATGGCCAGCCGCACGCCCAGCGCGCGCACCGGCGCGATGGCCTGCTCGTGCTCGACGACGAGCCCGGCCAGGAAGTCGTCGCCGGCCGGCGCATCCTCGGTGAGCGTCTCGTCGCCGTGGACCCCGTAATAGCC
>QEVT01000268.1 GCA_003576755.1 bacterium
CCCCGGCCCCGGCACCGTCACGAGCGAGACGTCGTCGGCGTCGATCGCGCCCACGCCGGACGCCGTGCCGTCGCCCGGCACCACGGCGACCCGCACCCGGCCCGAGCCCTCGGGGATGCGGACCCGGGCGTCGACGCGGGTCCATGCCCGCGTGAGGGCCACGCTGCGGCCCGACCACGCGTCCTGATCGTCGTTGACCACGAGCTGTGCCGTCGCCGAGGTCGCGCCTGCCGCGGCGCGCAGCCACGCCGTCGCGTGCACGTCCGCCCCGCCGGCCGGCAGCGCGACCCACTGCTCGAGGTACTGCCACGCGGCGGGATCGGCGTCGACGATCCGCAGGCCCCAGCCGCCCGAGCGCGCGGCTTCGGCGACGCGCACCGGACCCCACGGCTCGCCCGCGCGCGCCCAACCGGCCGGCCGGTCCCCGAGCGGCCATGCCGCCAGGGCGCCGGCGGCGACGGTGATCGCGCCGACGACGGCGGCGGCGCGCCGCCAAGGGGCTCGGGGCTCCCCCGCGCGCAGCGCCCGCCACAGGCGCGGAACCGCCCAACCGAGCGTCAACGGCAGCAGGTAGGCCGCCGTGCGCTTGCCCAGCGCGCCCGCGACCGCGAGCGCGAGCAGCGTCGCCGCCGCGCCGGGCGTGCCCGCACGTCGGCGAACGATCCGCGCCAGCGCGGCGAACCACGCGGCGGCGAGCAGGGCCGCGACGAGGTCCGGGTTGACGACGGCCCCCGCGAAGCCCATCCACGGCAGGCCGGCGGCCGTGACCGCCACCGGGAGCGCGAGGCGCCGGCCGAGCGTCCACGCGGCCAGGGCGGCCGTGAAGGCGAGCGTGCCCAGGACCAGCCACGGCGCCGCCATGCGCGTCGCCCGGAGCCGCGCGGCGATGTCGGCGCCTTCGCGGTGCAGCATGGCGGCCGCCGCGAACGGCAGGTAGCCGACGGGGGTCTCGTCGACCCGTTGCGTCGGGGCGTCGCGCAGGCGCGGGACGTCGACGAAGCGCGCGGGCGGCGGCACGGGCGCGGCCGCGCGGACGCGGGCGAAGAAGCGCGCGTCGGACATCGAGCGCAGGATGGCCGCCTCGAGGGCCGCGTCCGGCGGCGGCGACCATGCGTGGCCGGCGGCCACCCGCCACGCATACTCCGCGTGTCCGGGCTCGTCCGGCCCCTGCCAGGGCGGGATGGCGCCGACGAGGAACAAGCCCCGGCAGAGCACGTACGCGACCAGGGCGCACCACGGGAGGCGGGCCGACACGGCGCGCGGAACGGCAAGCGGCGATGCGGGGCGCCTGCCGGGGGGGCCGGCTGGCCCGTCAGGCGCCGCGGCGATGGGCCGCGGTCCGAGCGGCGATCCCGAATCGTTTGGCGTTGCCGACACGATGCTTCATACTTTTACTTTGGCGTAGGCTCGAAACGACACCGTGATGCCGGGCGCAGCCCGAGGAGGCACCGCCTTGTTCTTCAAGTGGCCGAACATTCCCCCCGACAGCATGACGCCGGAGCGCATGGCGTATGCCGACGAGGTCGGCGAGGCGCTCCCCCGGGCCGAGATTGTCGAGATCCAACGGCGCATCGTCAAGCTCAAGCTCCCCGATTCCGACACCGTCGTCGAAGGCGACGTCACCCAGAGCGGCTTCACGCTGTACCTCGGCGGGTTCGACTGGGTCACGTTCCCGCCCCCTCCGAAGGTGCTGCAGAAGTTCCCCGAGTTCATGCCGCTGCCGCAGCAGGTGTTCCGCTCCGACGAGGACGCGCTCGAGGACGAGCTGTTCTAGCCGACGGCCGTCCGCCCGGGCGCGTCGGCGATGCCGTCACCCGTCCAGGGTGACGCGCCGCCCGTCGGCTGCGAGCGACCGGTCGGCGGCTTCGAGGATCGCCACCACCTGCCGGCCCTGGGCGCCGCCGCTGCGCGGTGCGGCGCCGGTCCGGGCGCAGGCCACGAAGTGCGCGCACTGGCGCCGCAGCGGCTCCACCCATTCCAGGCGGGGGGAGTGGACGTCGCCGTACCGGTACGAAAGCTGGAACTCGCCGAACCCTTCGGCCATCGGGGGGACCTCGACGCCGCGGTCGTAGATCGTCAGCTTGTCGAGCGGCGCCACGTCGTCGTAGACCACCATCCGGCGATCGCCGACCACCGTGACCCGCCGGATCTTGCAGGGGTCGAGCCAGCTGACGTGGATGTGGGCGGCGGTGCCGTCGGCGTAGTCGAGCGTCAGCCACGCCACGTCGTGGATGCCGGGCTGGACGTAGTCGCGCCCGTGGGCCCGCACGCCCGCGGGCGAGAGCCCGATCGCGAACCGCAGGATCGACAGGTCGTGCGGCGCCAGGTCCCACAGCACGTTGATGTCGGGTTGGAAGATGCCGAGGTTGACGCGCGTGGCGTGGACGTAGAAGATCCGGCCGAGCTCGCCGTCCGCCACCAGCGCGCGGAGCTTCTCGACGGCCGGGTTGTACTCGAAGGTGTGCCCGACCATCAGGGTCCGGCCGGCGCGCGCCGCCGCGGCGATGATGGCGTCGGCGCCGGCCAGCGACGTCGCCATGGGCTTCTCGACGAGCACGTGCTTGCCTTCGCCCAGGGCCTGGCGCGCCAGCTCGGCGTGCGACACCGGCGGCGTGGCGATGACGACGGCGTCGATGTCGGGCTGCAGGACCTGGCGGTGGTCGGCCACCACGCGGGCATCGGGGTAGTGGCGCGTCATGTGGGCGCGCCGGTCGGGATCGAGGTCCGCCAGGGCGGCCAGGCGCGCCTCGGGCAAGGCGTGGAAGTTGCGCGCGAGCTTGGCTCCCCAGTACCCGCAGCCGACGATGCCGATGCGCAGCGGCGCGGTCATGCCCCACGCCGGGCGCGGTGGAGCACGGCGACCGGCGTGCGGGCGAGGATGGCGAGGTCGAGGGCGAGCGAGCGCCGCGCGACGTAGTCGAGGTCCTGGCGCACCATGCCGTCGAAGTCCACCCGGCTCCAGCCGCTCACCTGCCAGAGTCCCGTGATGCCGGGCGGCACGGCGAGGCGCGCGAAATGCCAGTCCTGCCAGCCCTCGACCTCGTACGGCAGGGCCGGGCGCGGGCCCACCAGGCGCATCTCGCCGCGCAGCACGTTGACGAGCTGCGGCAGCTCGTCGATCGCCGAGCGGCGGAGCAGCCGGCCCACCCGCGTGACGCGCGGGTCGGCCGGCAACGGCGCCCAGGCGCGCCGCGGGCCGCCGCGGCGCAGGAGCCGGCGCACGTGGGCTTCGTGCGGTCCGCTGTCGGCCCCGGCGGCCATCGTCCGCAGCTTCAGCATGCCGAACGGCCGCCGTGCGAGCCCGACCCGCGCCTGGCGGAAGATGACCGGTCCGGGCGAGTCCAGCCGGATCGCGATCGCGGCCGCGGCCAAGAGCGGCGCCGCGAGCACGAGCAAGACCGCCGCGAGCACCACGTCGAGGGCGCGATGGGCGCGGGGGCAGCCGGGTCGCGCGTCGTCGCCGCGACGGATCGCGCCCCGGGCGCGCGCGTCGGGATGGATCGGCGGCGCGACCGCGGCGCCGGTGCGGGCGGGCGACACGGTCAGCGGCTCAGTCACCGGGCACCCGCACGTAGACCGGATCGGCGCCGTACGGCACCTCGGTCAGCCCGTCGACGCGGCCGTCGGCGCCGTCGCGCACGTGGTAGCGGTTGCCGAGGGTCTGGATCCACTCCACCGACGGCGCACGCACCGCGAGGCGTGCCACGCTGCCGTCGCGGGTCCACGCGACGGCGATCCGCTCGCCCGCGCGGCGGAACCAGTACACCTCGCCGGCGGCCCGGGTGTCCCGCGCCGGCGTGTCGGCCACCGCGCCGGCGAGCGTGGTCGACGCCACCCGGAAGGCCGTGCGCGCCGCCTTCGGCGCGAGGTCGCGGTCGACCAGCCCGCGGGCGGGGTCGTCGAAGCCGGCGACGTCGTCGAACTGGAACCACACCACGGTCTCGAGGCCCGCCGCCAGGCTCTGGGCGTACAGCTCCGGCACGTAGCGCATCTGGTCGGCGGGCGTGGCGGCCGGGTACGGCGGGTTGGCCGCGCTCCACATGCCGGCCTCGGTCACCATCATCGGCTTGTCCACGCCGAAGCTCTCGAGCTTGCGGCGCACGGCCGCCGTCTTGCCGATGATGCCCGGGCCGTGCGCGGCCCAGCGCGCGGCGAAGAGCGGGTAGTAGTGGAAGTTCATCACGTCGAAGTAGGGACCCGCGCCGGCACGCAGCACGTCGTCGAGGAAGGTCGGGTTGAACGGGCCGCCCTCGCCCACGAACGCGTCGTGCGCGATGCCGCCGAACACCAGGCGGGCCCGGGGGTTGGCCAGCTTCACCACGGGGTACACGCGCTTGAGCATCTGCGCGTACGCCGCGGGCGCATGCCCCCAGTACCCCCATCCCCGCCCTTCGCGCGCCAGCGTGCCGTCGGTGTTGTCGGGCTCGTTGTAGAGCTCCCAGAAGCGGACGACGGGGCGGCCGGGCGCATCGTCCACGCCGTCGCCGTCGTAGCGCTCGACCGCCGCCGCCATGAACTGGGCCAGCGTGTCGAGGTCGTGCGGCGGCCCGCCGGGATACTCGGCGGCCCAGGCCGGGTTCCCCTGGATCTCGGCGATGACGGTCAAGCCGAGGCGGTCGGCCGCCTGGAACAACGGATCGTACAGCGACCAGTCGTAGCGCGGCGGGGTCGACCGGGTCGGCTCGACCTCGTCCCAGAACAAGAACGTGCGCCAGTAGGTGGCCCCGACCTCGCGCACCTCCGCGATGATGGCGGGATCGCGGAACCGCACCTCCGAGATCTGCATGCCGAAGACACGGGCGCGGTCGGGCAGGATCTGGGGCGGCGCGGCGTTGCGCAGCGACAGCGGCAGGTAGACCGGTGCGCCGTCGGCAAGGCCCGTCCGCGCCGGCGCCGCGGGTGCGGCGGCGCTCGCGATGAGCACCGCGAGCGCGCCGCCGGCGACGCGGCGCCGCCCGATCACGGCCTCGCCTCCCGGCCGGCGGCGGCCAGGGCATCCAC
>QEVT01000269.1 GCA_003576755.1 bacterium
CCACTCACCACCGCCACGCTCACGCCCAGCCTCACGCCCAGCCCGACCTCCGGCACACCGGCCGGGCCGGGCGCCACCCCCGGCCCGGCCCTGCCCAACCTCGTGCCGGTCTCGGGGAGCTGGTGGCAGCCGGGCCAGGCCGCCTCGCGCTGGTGCGTGTCGCCGTCGGGCCCGCCGGGCGGGCTGTCGGTGTGCGTCGTCAACGATGGGTCGGTCGCCTCGGGGCCGTTCGCGTTGGCCGCCGACACGGCGCCGGGCAGCGTCCTGGCCTCGACCGGCGACTTGATGCCCGGCGAGACGGTCTGCCTGCTGGTCGACCTGCCGCCGGACGCCGGCGTCGTGGTCGACCCGGCGGGCGCCGTGGCCGAGTCCAGCGAGCACGACAACTGGTTCCCGCCGGTGCCGATGCCGCCGGGCGGCGCTCCGCGCCCGACGTGCGAGCCGACCCGGACGCCCGACCCCGGCACACCGGGGACGCCCGGCCCCACCCGCACGCCGGGGCCGCTGCCGGACCTGACCGGCTGGGGCTGGTGGTGGATGGATGTCGGGCCGTTCGGCTGCGCCCGCCCCGGCGACCCGCAGGTGTGGCGCTCCGAGCTCACCGTCGTCAACTGGGGCGACGCCGACGCCGGCGCGTTCCGTGTGGCGGAGCAGTCCAGCGACACCACCCTGGCTTCCATCCCCGACCTGCCGGCCGGTGCCATCCGGCGCCGCGACGCCCTGCGTTCGCCCCAGCCCATTCGAATCGACGCCGACGACGCCGTCGTGGAGCAAGACGAGACCAACAACCTGGCTTACATCCCGGTCCCGACCCAGGCTCCGACCTGTACCCCCGGCCCGACGCCGACGCCCTTCCCGCGGCCGGACGTGGTCGTCGAACGGGCGGAGGTGCGCGGCCTGGGCTTCGACGAGGTCTGCGTCCCCGAGCTGCGGCCGGTGCAGGTGTATGTCCGCGTGGCCAACCGCGGCAACGGCGACGCCGAAGGCATCACCGTCGAGGCCGACGGCTATCGCACGGGCTGGGCCATCCGCCGCCTCCGCCCAGGCGAGCACGTCGACCTGCAGCCGGTCGACCCGCCCGTGCACTGGGTGCGCGCCCGACCGCTGCAGTGGGACGACCCGTCGAACAACAGCCGCCGGGTGCCGCAGGTCACGCTGACGCCGCCGCCGACGTGCACGGTGGCCACGCCGACGGCGACATCCACCCCGATCGAGCCGACGGTGACGCCGACGGCGACGCCGGGCACGGCGCGGGCGTTCTTGCCTTGGGCGCATCAGCGGCGATGAACGGGTGGCCGTGATCGGGCGGATCGACTGCCGCCCGTATCGACTGCCGTTCCGTCGGCCGTTCGTCACGTCGGCGGGGACCCACTCGGTCCGCGAGGGCTATCACGTCCGGGTGGTGGGCGGGGACGGCCGGGTCGGGTATGGGGAGGCGGCGCCGCTGCCCGGCCACGGGGGCGAGGCGCTGGCGGACGTGCTGCCGGCGCTCGGCGCGCTCGCGCGGGATCTGCGCGACCTCGTGGGAGAGGGTGGGGGCGCGCCCGAGATCGACCAGGACCGCCCGGAAGGCTGGCGCCGGCTGATGGACCGCCTCCGGCGGCGGCATGCGGGGGCGCCGTGCGCGTGCGCGGGCATCGACCTCGCCCTGGCGGACCTCGCCGCCCGCCGGGCGGGGCTCTCGCTCGCCCGCTGGTTGAGCCCGCGAGCACGGGGCTCGGTGTCCGTCAACGCGGTGATCGGCACGGTGGGGCCGGACGTGGCGGCGGCTCGGGCGCGGGCGGCGGTCGCGGCGGGGTTCACGGCCATCAAGGTGAAGGTTGGCGCGGCGGTGGGGGGGGAGGGCGGGGCGCGCGGCGATCATGACGGCGACGCCATCGCCGCCGCCGACGTCCTGCGGGTCGCGGCGGTGCGGCAGGCGGCGGGGCCGGCGGTGGCCATCCGGCTGGACGCGAACGGGGCGTGGGCTCCCGATCGCGCCGTCGCGATGCTGCGCCTGCTGGCGCCGTTCGGCATCGCCTACGTCGAGCAGCCCGTGCCCGGCCGCGACGCCGGCGCCGACGTCGACGCGCTGGCCCACGTCCGCGCCGCCAGCCCCATCCCGGTGGCCGCCGACGAGATCCTCGCCGTTCCCGGCGCCGCCGAGCGCGTCCTGGCCGTCGGCGCCGCCGACGTGCTGGTCGTCAAGCCCGCGCTGATGGGCGGCCTGGCGGCGGCGTGGGACCTCGCCGCACGCGCGGCCCGCCTCCCGCGCCCCCCGGTCGTCGTCGTCACCACCGCGCTCGACAGCGCCGTCGGGCGTGCCGGCGCGTTGCACCTCGCGGCCGCGCTGCCGGGCGCCGACGTGGCGTGTGGCCTGGCCACCGGCGACCTCCTGGCCGAGGACGTCGCCGTGCTCCCGGCGGTCGAGGGCGGGGTGTTGGCGGTCCCCCGCGGCCCGGGGCTGGGGGCGGGGTTGGCGCCGGACGCGAACGACGCCTGGATCACGGTCGGGTGAGGGCGACGGGGCCGACCTGGGCCCCTCCGCCCTCGCGCATCGGGATCCGCAGGCCCGCCGCGTGCGCCGTGTCCAGCGCGACCTCGTAGCCCGCGTCGGCGTGGCGCAGGACGCCCAGCGCCGGGTCGTTGGTCAACACCCGCTCCAGCCGGCGCGCCGCCGCGTCGGTGCCGTCGGCGACGATCACCTGGCCGGCGTGCTGCGAGAAGCCGATCCCCACGCCGCCGCCGTGGTGGAAGCTCACCCACGTGGCGCCGCTGGCCACGTTGACCATCAGGTTGAGCAGCGGCCAGTCGCTCACCGCGTCCGTCCCGTCGCGCATGCCCTCGGTCTCGCGGCGCGGGCTGGCCACCGAGCCCGTGTCGAGGTGGTCGCGCCCGATGACGATCGGCGCCGAGACCTCGCCGCGCGCCACCGCCGCGTTGAACGCCAGGCCGGCGCGGGCCCGGGCGCCCTGACCCAGCCAGCAGATCCGTGCCGGGAGCCCTTGAAACGCCACCCGCTCGCGCGCCATCGTCAGCCAGCGCCGGAGCGCGGCGTCCTCGGGGAAGAGGTCCGCCACGATGCGGTCGGTGGTGTAGATGTCCTCGGGGTCGCCCGAGAGCGCCACCCAGCGGAACGGGCCCTTGCCCTGGCAGAACAGCGGGCGGATGAAGGCCGGCACGAAGCCCGGGAAGTCGAACGCGTCGGCGACCCCCGCGTCGAACGCACGCTGGCGCAGGTTGTTGCCGTAGTCGAACACCACGCTCCCGCGGGCCTGGAACGCCAGCATCGCCCGCACGTGCTCGGCCATGCTCGCCATGGCTTCGCGGGCATAGCCCTCGGGGTCGGACACCCGCAGCCTCCCGGCCGCATCGGGGTCGAGGTGGTGCGGCACGTAGCTCAGCACGTCGTGCGCCGGCGTCTGGTCGGTCACGATCTCGGGCACCAGCCCCGCGTTGGCGATGGTCCAGAACGCTTCCGACGCGTTGCCGAGCAGCCCGATCGACAGCGCCTCGCCGCGCGCCTTGGCCGCCAGCGCCCGCTCGATCGCGTCCTCGACGTCGGCTGTCCACACGTCGAGGTAGCGCGTCTCGATCCGCCGCTCGATGCGGTGTCGGTCGACCTCGACGCAGATCGCCACGCCGTCGTTCATCGTCACCGCCAGCGGCTGGGCGCCGCCCATGCCGCCGAGCCCCGCCGTCAGCGTGACGGTGCCGCGCAGGCTGCCGCCGAAGTGCGCGCGCGCGGCCTCGGCCAGCGTCTCGTAGGTGCCCTGCAGGATGCCTTGGGTGCCGATGTAGATCCACGAGCCGGCGGTCATCTGCCCGTACATCATGAGCCCGCGGGCCGCCAGGTCGTCGAAGTGCGCCTGCGTGGCCCAGTGGGGGACGAGGTTGCTGTTGGCGATGACCACCCGCGGCGCGTCGGCGTGGGTGCGCAGCACGCCGACCGGCTTGCCGGACTGCACGAGCAGCGTCTCGTCGTCGCCCAGCCGCTGCAACTCGCGCACGATGGCGTCGAACGCGTCCCACGACCGCGCTGCCTGCCCCCGCCCGCCGTACACGACCAGCTGGTCGGGGAGCTCGGCGACGTCGGGGTCGAGGTTGTTCATCAGCATCCGCAGCGCGGCTTCCTGTAGCCAGCCCCTGCACGTGCGCTGCGCCCCGCGCGGCGCCCGCACCGTCCGTGCTCCCGCCATGTGCCCTCCCTCGCGTGTCGGTCCGCGATAGTCTACCACACCGTCGCGGGGGCCTCTCGCGGCGCCGGGTGGGGCCCAGACGACCGGCGCCGGCATCGACGACCCCGATCCGGTACGCGCGGAGCCCCGTGGCCGGGGCGGCGCGCTGGCCGTCCCGGCCACGGGACAGGGGGGGAGAGAGTCGTTCGGATGGTCACGACAGGGCGATGGTCCCCGGGCGGCCGAGCTTCGCCCGCGGCGACATAGGCGGCGGCGTGGAGGGCGAAGCCCGCCCGGTCCGGGGACCAACACCCCATCGATCGGGGCGCCGCGGTTCGATCAGGGCAGGGGTATCTTGTGCGGCGCCACGGGTCCATGGCAAGAGGCGTGCCATCGACGCCGGGCGGCGTGCGGTGCGGCCGGTCGCCCGCCTGGGTGCCGTGCCGGGCCTCTGTCGTGGCGCGCCGCCGCCCGGTCCGGGGTGGCCGATGTTCCCGACGGTCGCGCGGCCGGCCCGTGACGGCCGGGTGGGGGCGATTCCCCATCCGCGCCGACCCGTCGAGGAAGATTCCCCGGCCGGCGCCCTCGCCTCAGCCGATGTCGTCGGGCGCCAGGCGGTGGAGCGACGCGTCGGGAATGTGGAAGACCACGCCGGCGTCGAAGAGGGCATCGATCTCGCCCGCCGCCAGGCCCAGCACCTCGTGCAGGACGGCCCGTGAGTCGGCCCCGAGCTCGGGGGCGGCGCGCGGCGCGGGCTCGGGCGCGACCCCCGTTCCCCCGCCCTCCTCGCGGCCCGCGGCGGTGCCGCGCCGCACCGGGCCGCAGGGCTCGCGCTGGC
>QEVT01000270.1 GCA_003576755.1 bacterium
GGGCCGGTCTCGCCGTTGATCGGCGCGGCCTCGGGGGCGTTGGGGAAGTGCAGCAGCATGTACATCACCCGCGACGGGGTGAACCATGCCTGCCCGGTGCCGTTGGCGGACCGGAACGCCACCTCTTCGTCCCATTGGCCCCGGTTCTCGACGAACTCGCCGAGATCGAAGCCCTTCAGCGCCGGCAGCTGCTCCTCGGCGCCCTGTGCGCTCGTGGGCCGGGCCCCGAGCTGCATCAGCGACACCACCGTGAGCAGAGCGGCTCCGCCGGCCATCAGCCAGCGGTATCTCGTCTGCAACATCTTCTTCATCCCGTTGGGTCCTCCTTTAGCGTGGTTGCGGCAAGCCATGATCGGTGTGAGCGGAACACAAGCAACGAAGCACGCCTGGCTCCGTCAGGATCGTCACAGCGTGCTTGGGCCATCGAGCCTGTCCTATTAACGGAAGATGAGGCGAAAAGATACTGGCGCCGGTCGGAGATTCGCCACGCGTGGCCGCCGGCAGGCCGATCGGGAGAGGTGGTGCGCGGCGCGGGGTCCGCCGGTCATTGCGGATATGTTAACGAGATGTGACGGGTCGGCGCGGCGCGGGCGGGCCGGATGTTACGCGGCGTCGCGGCCGCGCCGGCAGGCGCGGTGTGCGACGGGCGCGATCCCGCCGCGCCCCGCGCCGTCACGCCTCGCAGGACGACGCGCCGACGGCGACGGCCCCGGTGGCCCGCACCAGGTCGGCCACGGCCAGCGCGACGTTGGCGCCGCGCCGCCCGGCGCTGACGACCACCTGGCCGCCGGGGAGGGTCAGGGCTGCATCGTCGAGGTAGACCGGCCAGCGCTTGTGACCCAACGCCAGCGCCGAGATCCCCCCGGTCTGGAGCCCCGTCAGGCGCTCGGCGGCGGCATGTCCCGCCATCCGGAGGTCTTTGACGCCGAGCGCCCGGGCCAGCCGCTTGAGGTCGACCGTCCGGTCGCCCGCCACCATCACCAGCGCCGGCCTGTCGCCGGGCGCGAGCACCACGAGGGTCTTGTAGACCACGGCGCGCGGCAGCCCGAGGTGGTCGGCCACGCCGTCGGCGCTGTGGATCGTGTCCGGGAAGGTGTGGACGGTGTGGGCGATCCCGAGCTGGGCGAGCCGGCGCAGCGCGGGGAGCCGGGCGGTCACGGCGGTCGCCCGGCCGCTACGCCGGTCGCAGGGCGGCGTCGAGCGCCTCGCCGAGCGTCCGCATCCCCTGCACCGCGATGCCGCCGGCCGTCACGCCCCGCAGGCCCGCGCGCGGCGCGATGGCGCGCTGGAACCCGAGGCCGGCCGCCTCCGCCAGGCGGCGCTCGATGTGGCCCACCGAGCGGAGCTCGCCCGAGAGCCCGATCTCGCCGATGATGACGAGGTCGTCCGCGATCGGGACCCCGCGCATGCTCGACGCGATCGCCGTGGCGACGGCCAGGTCCGCGGCCGGCTCCGAGACCTGCAGCCCCCCGACCACGTTGACGAAGAGGTCCTGCCCGCCCAGCGCCAGGCCGTAGCGCTTGGTCAGCACGGCGGCGAGCAGCAACAGGCGGTTGAGGTCGACGCCGTTGGCGGTCCGCCGCGGCGGGACCTGCTGGCCCGCCGTGCTGGCCAGCGCCTGGATCTCGACCAGGAGCGGGCGCGACCCCTCCATCGTCACGGTCACCGCGGAGCCCGGGGCCCCCTTGAGCCGTTCCGCCAGGAACGCCTCGGACGGGTTGGGGATCTCGACCAGGCCCTGGCCCTTCATCTCGAAGACCCCGACCTCGTTGGTCGACCCGAACCGGTTCTTGACGCCGCGCAGGAGCCGGTAGCTGTGGAAGCGGTCGCCCTCGAGGTAGAGGACCACGTCGACCATGTGCTCGAGCACGCGCGGCCCGGCGAGGTCGCCGGCCTTGGTCACGTGGCCGACGAGGAACACCGGCACGTGCGTCGCCTTGGCCAGCCGCATCAGCTGCCCGGCGCACTCCCGCACCTGGGTGACGGAGCCGGCGGTCGAGGTGGCCTGGTCCCAGTAGAGCGTCTGGATGCTGTCGACGACGACCGCGTGCGGGCGGAGGTGCTCGAACTCGGCCAGGATGGCGTCCAGGTTGGTCTCGGCCAGCAGGTACAGCCCGTCGGGGTCGAGCCCCATCCGTTGGGCGCGCAGCTTGACCTGCTCGGCCGACTCCTCTCCCGACACGTACAGCACGGGGGCGGACGGGGTGGACAAGAGCGACGCGGCCTGCAGCACAAGCGTGCTCTTGCCGATGCCGGGCTCGCCCCCGAGGAGCACCAGGCTGCCGGGCACCACCCCGCCGCCGAGGACCCGATCGAGCTCCGACAGGCCCAACATGCGCCGGCCGGCCGGCGCCGTCGGGACGTCGCGCAGCCGCACCGCGTGCGCCGCACCGCCCGCCTGGGCGGCGCGGAAGGCGCGGCGCTCGCCGGCGCCCTCGTCGACGACCATGCGCGTCAGCGTGTTCCACGCCCGGCACGCCGGGCACTGCCCCAGCCACTTGGGTTGGCTGGCGCCGCAGCTCTCGCAGACGAACACGGTGCGCTTCTTGGTCATGGGTGCGCTCGAACGAATGTTCGCGCGAATTCTAGCGCCCGCGCGGTGGGCGTCCAACCTGGGCGGTCCCGGCGGGCCTCGCCAGCCGGCGTCGCGTGGCGCGGACGAACCGCAAGGCGGCGGGGTCATGCCCCGCGGGGGGGTCACGGCCGCGGGGCGGCGTACGACGCGAAGTCCGACACGAACCCGAGGTCGTGGATCGGCCAGTACGTCACCCAGGCCTTGCCGACGATGTGGTCGGCCGCCAGCGGGCCGTGGAGCCGGGAGTCGCTGGAGTTGTCCCGGTTGTCGCCGAGCACGTAGTACGTCCCGGGCGCGAGCACCACGCGCCCCGGGCCGCCGTGTGTCGGATGGTTCCGGATATAGGGCTCGTCCAGGGGGTTCCCGTTGACGACGAGGCGGTCGCCCACGACCTCGATCTCGTCGCCCGGCACGCCGACCACGCGCTTGATGTAGTCCTCGTCCTGGTCCCAGGCCCTGAACACGACGATGTCGCCGCGCCGGGGCTCGCTCAGCCCGAGGTACGCCAACCGGTTCACGAGCAGGCGCTGGCCGTTGTGGAGCGTCGGCTCCATGCTGCTGCCCTCGATCTGCCGGCTCTGGACGGCGATCTGGACGCCCGACGCGATCATCACGGTCAGCATCAGCGTGTGCACGAGGTCGCGCAGCGGCGTCGGGCCGAGGACCTCGCGCCACGGGGCGCCGGGCGTCCGTGCGGCCGCGGACGGCGCCCCCGACGTCGGGGGGCTCGCCGCCCCGTCGCCCGCGACCGGCCACGCCATTCCTGCCCGCTCGAGCCCTGCCACGCCCTCCCGCGTGCTCCACGACCGCGCACCCGCGCCGCGAGCCGCGCCGCCGGCATGTCGCGGAGTCATGTCGCCACGCCGTCCTTCGCGCGCCGGGCCATCAGCGCACGGCGGCGAATGAGGCCCGGCTGTCGGGAATGGTCCCGATCTGGTCGGGCGGCCAGTAAGTCAGCCACGCCTTGCCGATGATGTGGTCGCCCTGCAGCGAGCCGTGGTTGCGCGAGTCGCTGGAGTTGCCGCGGTTGTCGCCCATCACGAAGTACTCGTCGTCGCCCAGGGCGAGCGCCGGCGTGTTGCCCGAGGTCACCTGATCGAGGTAGCCTTCCTCCAGGCGCTCGCCGTTGATCCAGACCGCGTTGTCGCGGATCTCGACGGTATCGCCCGGCACGCCGATCACCCGCTTGATGAAGTCCTTGCCCGGTGTCCACGACTCGAAGACCACGATGTCGCCGCGCTGCGGCTCGCCCGAGCCGCGGTAGGCGAGCTTGTTGACCAGGAGGTACTCCCCGCTGTGGAGCGTCGGCTCCATGCTGCTGCCCTCGATCTTGAAGTTCTGCACCACCAGCCGGATGCCGACGAAGATCAACAGCGCCAGGAACACGGTCTCGACGAGCTCGCGGACCACCGTGCCGACCGCCCGTCCCGCGCCGGCGGAGGGAACCGGCAGGTCCGCGGGCAGCGCCACGGCGCTGCCGTAGGGCTGGAAGAGCGATGGGTCGAACGCGGCCTCGGGCCGCCACGCCGACGGCGAAACCTCCCACGCGGCCGGCGGCCAGGCCATCGCATCGCGTTCGACGGGCGTGGCCGGCGGCACGGCGGGCCAGTCGACCGGCGGCGACATCGCGGTGAGCGCGGTGCGCTCCTGGGCGGCATTGGCGGGGAGAACGGAAGGTGATGGCATGGCGCGCGACTGGAGAATGGGTCCGACGGGAAAGCCGGACGAGCCTGACGCCGCCGGCCGAAAGCTTGACAATATTATAACGACGGGCGCTCGATCGTCCAAGCGCGGGCCGGTCACCGCCGCGGCGTGGTCGGGGCCGCCGCGGCGGCCGGCGCCGCATCGTCGGGAACGAGCGGCACCTCGAACAGGGGGCGATGGGAGGGCTCGATCGTCACCACCAGGGTGGTGTCCTGGCGCACCGGGCCGCCGGCGGCGAGCAACCAGTAGTTCAGCGTCGGCTCGACGTCGTCGAACCTCCCGGCCAGGTCGGCGCGCCCATCGGGCTTCTTGAGCCAGCACTCGATCCACTCGCCGTCGGCCAGCGGCGGCAGGTTGCCGGCGAACAGCACCGCGCGATCACGCCCGGGATCGAACAGCACGCGCGTCCACGAGCCGTCCGGCTCGGACGCAAAGGCGTCGCTGCTCATCTGGCTGATCTCCGCCATCTCGGCCTGATGCCGGAGCGCGGTCTGTTCGAGCGCCGTGCCCATGCGCACGGCCTCGGCGTGCGCTTGCCACCAGGCGACGCCCGCCGTTGCGGCGGCCACGGCCAACGCGGCCTGCGCCGCGACCATCGGGCGGAGATTCCGGGGCCAGGCCGAGCGCATGGCCCAGCCAGGGCGCACCGCGCGCGCGACGCCGGAGCGCGGCGTGTCGGCGGCCCGCGCCGGCGCGGCGATCGCCGCCGGCGG